>JAWWPF010000135.1:0-5339 GCA_033850795.1 Nocardioidaceae bacterium
GCCGTCCTGGGGACCTGTGCGGTCGCCCTGGCGGTGCTGGGTCTGCTGGCGATCCTGTCCGTGGGGTTGCCGATCCTGCTCGCCGCGGTGCTGTGCCTGCTGGGCGCGGTGCGGGCTCCGGCGGGCCCAGAGGCGGCGGAAGGCCCAGAGGGCCTGGAGGCCCCGGCGGCCCCAGCCGCCTGATTCACCCGCCGACCCGGCGCGTCCGCACGTCTCAAGGGGGCCCAGCCGGCGCATCCGCACGTCTCAACCCCGTCGACCCGGCGCGTCCGCAGGTGTGGACCTCGCTACCCAAGCCAGCCGCAGGTCCCGCCGCGGCAGATGGCGCACAGCCATCCGTCGCTCGTTGGGCCCGAACTGCGAACCGGTGGTGGCCAGGTCATGGAAGATGGGTCGTCGTACATGGCGACTGACCGGGCGGCCCTCGATCGCGGCTTCCCCGTGACCCACAGGTCAAACCCCCACGAAAGGTCCAACGAGTGGTTGGATCCGGCCCATGCGTCGTACACACCCGTCGAAACGGGCACACCCCCGCCGTAACAACGGCAGTGGTGTGCCGCGGGAGACCACGAACTCCAGCTGAACCGGGCCGGACCGCCAAGCCATACCCCGGCGCCGCTGCGCCGCCTCAGCCGGCCAGGAACAGGCAGAACGGGTGCCCGTCGGGATCGATGCAGACGCGCACGTCGTCCTGCGGCTGGTAGTCCGCCAGCGTGGCCCCGGCCTCCTCCGCCTGCCGGCCCGCTTCCTCGAGATCGGCAACCGCGATGTCGAGGTGGATCTGCATCTGCTGGTCCTTCGGTCCCGCCGGCCACACCGGGGCGACGTGGTAGCGCTCGAGCTGGAAGGACAGGCCCGGTCCGCCCCCGGGCGGCTCGATCTTCACCCACTCCGGCTCGTCCTGGCTGCGGGCGTACCCCAGCAGGCGCTCGTAGAAGGACGCCAGCGACTGCGGGTCCGGGGTGCCGAGGACGATGCCGGACAGGGTCGGCCCGGAGGTGTTCTGCGGAGTCGTCATGGCTGCAGTCTGTCCGACGGGACCCACACACCGACACGCCGCCGGGGAACAAATCGGGCACGGGCGGTGCTGAGACGAGACGTGAGCCAGACAGACCAGATGCAGGTGCGCCGGCGCGACGTGGGGCTGCGGTCGGAGCGTGGACCGGTGCTGCTCGCCGTCATGCTGTCGACCGCCCTCGTGGCGCTGGACTCCACGATCGTTTCCACCGCCGTACCGTCGATCGTGCACGAGCTCGGAGGATTCAGCCAGTTCCCGTGGCTGTTCTCGGTGTACCTCCTGGCCCAGGCCGCCACGGTGCCGGTGAACGGAAAGCTCGCGGACATGTTCGGCCGCAAACCCCTGATGTACTACGGCATCGCCGTGTTCCTGCTCGGGTCGATCCTGTGCGGCGCAGCCTGGAGCATGCCGACGCTGATCGCCGCACGCGCCCTGCAGGGCCTCGGTGCCGGCGCCGTCCAGCCGATCGGTATGACGATCATCGGCGACATCTACACCCTCCGCGAGCGTGCGAAGGTGCAAGGGTACGTCGCCAGCGTCTGGGGGATCTCCTCGGTCGTCGGCCCCACGATCGGCGGTGTCTTCAGCCAGCTGCTCAGCTGGCGCTTCATCTTCTGGGTCAACATCCCCCTGTGCCTGATCGCCGCCTTCATGATGCGGAGGTTCGCTGAGCGGGTGGAGCGCAGTCGCGCCAAGGTCGACTATGCGGGCGCCGTACTGCTCACGCTGGCGACCACGTTGGTCGTGCTGGGACTGCTCGAAGGTGGTCAGGCCTGGGCCTGGGACGCCTGGCAGACGCCGGCTGTCTTCGGGTCCGCGCTCGTGCTGCTGGTTGCGTTCGTCCTGGTGGAGCGGGCGGTGGAGTCGCCGATCCTGCCGCTCTGGGTCTTCGGGAGCCGGACGCTGGTCGTGACCAGCGCTCTGTCGTTCCTGGTCGGCGGCCTGATCCTGGGCCTGTCGTCCTACGTGCCGACGCTGGGCCAGGAGGTGCTGGGCGCCTCGGCGATCGTCAGCGGGTTCGCGCTCGCAGCACTCACCCTGGGGTGGCCGGTGGCGGCAGCCGTCTCGGGCCGGCTCTACCTGTCCATCGGGTTCCGGGCCACCGGCCTGCTGGGCGTCGGGCTCGCCGTTGCAGGCTCGCTCGTGCTGGCGGTCGTTCCCACGACCGCCTCACTCTGGCACGTGGCCGCGGGCTGTCTGCTGATCGGGTTCGGCATGGGGTGGGTCGCCGCACCGGCCCTCGTCGTGGCGCAGTCCAGTGTCGCCTGGGGTCAGCGCGGGGTGGCGACCGCGACCAACATGTTCGCCCGCTCCGTCGGCTCGGCCGTCGGCGTGGCCTTGTTCGGGGCGATGGTCAACGCCGTGGTCGGAACCCACCCGACCGCCTCGCTGCTCGCGGTAGGCGTGCACCGCGTCTTCGTGGGGATCCTGCTGATCTCGGTGGCGATGGTGCTTCTCGAGCTGCTGATGCCCACGCGGCTGGCCTCGCGCGACTGAGTACGGAGGCCCGCGCGGGTATGGCGAAGCCGGCCCCGTCGTGGTGGAACGACCGGGCCGCCTTCCTGGAGCCGGGTCAGCGGTGGCTGACGGGCTTGATCCGGCCGACCAGGCCGTGCTCGTACCCGTCGTCCCCCAAGCCTCCGGGGGCGCTGCCGATGCCGGCGGCGAAGATCAGCGTGCGTGGCGTACCGATCACCCCGTTGCCGAACGCGATGCCCCACAGGCCGGGGTTGGCGATCGCCTTGCCCCGAGCGTTCTTCAGCGTCCCCTCGAAGCGGCCGCTGTGCCGGTTGAAGGCGTTGATCTTGCCGTCACCCACATTGCCGACGAGAAGAGCGCCCCCGAAGCGACCCCAGTGCCTCGGCGCGATGGCCATGCCCCAGGGACCGACCAGCTTGCCGTTCGTGACGAGGCGCTTGTGCCATCTGCCGTTGACCCCGAAGACGGTGAGCGCCGAGGTCCTGTCGCCGGCGTAGGTCACGTAGACCCGGCCCTTGAGGTACATGACGTTGTAGGGGATCTCACCGCTCTTGACCGCTCGTCGGTCGACGAACTGACCAGGACGCGTCGTCTCCTTGAAGTGCGAGTTGTAGACATGGATGCGCCCGTCGGCAGTGCCTGCGACGAGCAGGCGCGGCCCTCGGGGCACCGTGGCCGGCACCAGGGCCAACCCGGTCGGGAAGTCTCCCGGCTGGCGTGCCCTCGTCGAGGTCGTCGAGAGCGGAGGAGCCTTGGTCGGGTCGGTGTTCGGAGCCCAGCCGGTGACCCGGCCCTCGGGGGCGTCGCCGGCCGCGTTGAGGTAGACCTCGTTGAACATGAACCTCGCAGCGACTCGGCCGTTCCCGTTGTGCTGGTTGATCTTGAACGAGTTCGAGGCGTTGAAGACGATCCCCGTCGGGCTCGAGGCGGTCACTTCGAGGGGCACCTTCGTGATCGGAGTCTTGCCGTTGGCGCCCGCGTACAGCGTGATCTTGGTGAGCAGGTCCGCCGGCTTCGGGATGCAGGTGTCACAGAGGTTGGCCAACGCGGGGTTGAAGTTGTTGTTGACCCACAGCGGCGTGCTCGGCCCGAAGGCGATGCCCCAGGGGTTCTTCACCTCGGGGTCGAGGAGCTGGGCCCTTCCGGGAATGTCCGAGACCAGGTTGACCTGCTTGAAGGCGTGGTGACTGTGGTGGCGCGCGTGCGTGGCGGCCGCGGAGCCGGCCTGGGCGCCGAGCACACCGAGTACCAGGCATGAAGATGCCAGCGTCGCGGCAGCGAGCCTGCCCCGTCGCCGCAGTACGTTCCGTCCCCCGAGCTCTGCTCGTCTCGGTGCCCTGCTCTGCGGTCCTTGATCCATGACCTCACCTCTTTCTGCGCCCGGCCATGTCGTTGACCGAGGGCGGCTCCCTTCGGACTCTTCTCCCGGCGTCGGGGCCGGTCAAGACCAGAGGAAGGGCATTCGACGAGCGGTCGGGGCACGTTCCGGCTGCAACCGGGCCATACCCGGACCGATCTGCTTCTGAGGGATGCGGATGCGCCGACTCGAGGGGTCTGAGGGATGCGGATGCGCCGAC
Source organism: Nocardioidaceae bacterium (assembly GCA_033850795.1). GTDB lineage: Bacteria > Actinomycetota > Actinomycetes > Propionibacteriales > Nocardioidaceae > Nocardioides_B. The sequence goes on from JAWWPF010000135.1 coordinate 4,075, forward strand.
TCGAGGGGGACCCACACGGCCTTGTGCACAAGGGATCCGGGTGACGAAAGGCGGCCCGGTCGCGGGGGCACGACCGGGCCGCCTTCCTACAGTCAGACGTCAGCGGTGGCTGACCGGCTTGATCAGGCCGACCAGGCCGTGCTCGTAGATGTCGTTCCCGACACCTCCGGGGCCGCTGCCGATGCCGGCGGAGAAGATCAGCGTGCGCGGCGTTCCGATCACGCCGTTGCCGAAGGCGATGCCCCACAGGCCCGGGTTGACGATCGGCATGCCGTGGGCGTTCCGCAGGACGCCCTCGAAGTGCCCGCTGTGCCGGTTGTAGGCCTGGACCATGCCGTTGTCGACGTTGCCGACCAAGAGGTCGCCACCGAAGTGGCCCCAGTGCTTCGGCGCGATCGCCATGCCCCAGGGGGCGGCCAGCCTGCCGTTGGTCACCAGCCGCTTGTGCCGCATGCCTCCAGGCCCGAAGACCGTGACCGCGTTCTTGGGCCCGCCCGGGCCGCTGAAGTAGGTGACGTAGACCTTGCCCTTGAGGAACATCACGTTGTACGGCGTGAGGCCCGCCTTGAACGCGGCACGGTCGACGAACTGCCCAGGTCGGGTCGTCTCCTTGAACCGGGAGTTGTAGACGTGGATCCGCCGGTCCGCAGCACCGGCGACCAGCAGACGCGGTCCGCGGGGCACGGTGGCAGGGACCAGGCCCAGGCCGAACGGCGTGGAGTTCGCCTGGCGCGCCCGCGTCTTGGTCGTGGTCAACGGAGGAGCGGTGTTCGGATCCGTGCTCGGAGCCCAGCCGGTGATGCGTCCTTCGGGAGCAGGCTGCGATCCCGAAGCGCCGGAGAGGAAGGTCTCGTTGAACATGAACCGGGCCGGGACCCGGCCGTCACCGTTGTGCTGGTTGATCTTGAACGAGTTCGAGGCGTTGAACACGATGCCCGTGGGGCTGGAGGCGGTGACCTCCAACGGCACCTTGGTGATCGGCTGCTTGCCGTTCGCGCCGGCGTAGAGGGTGATCTTCGTGGTGAGGTCCGCCGGGAAGTTCGGGTTGAAGTTGTTGTCCACCCACACCGGAGTCGCCGGCCCGAAGGCGATGCCCCACGGGTTCTTCACCGCCGGGTCGAGGAGCTGGGCCCTCCCGGGAATGTCCGAGACCAGGTTGACCTGCTTGAAGGCGTGGTGACCCTGGTGGCGCGCGTGCGTGGCGGCCGCGGAGCCGGCCTGGGTGCCGAGCACACCGAGTACCAGGCATGAAGATGCCAGCGTCG
>JAWWPF010000151.1:0-5311 GCA_033850795.1 Nocardioidaceae bacterium
CGGCGATGCGGCCGCCGAGCAGGAGCCCGCCGCCGGACATCATCAGGTAGGCGGTGACGAGCCACTGGAGCTGCCCGCTGTCCAGGCTCAAGGACCGCCCGATCGTCGGGAGCGCGGTGTTGACCACCGAGATGTCCAGGACGACCAGGATCTGCGCGGTCAGCGCGACGGCGAGCACCGCCCAGGACCCACGCGGCCCACTGTCCTCGGGTGCAACGACGCCGGTGGCCTGAACGGGATGTGCGCCAGCGTGAGGGTCGGCATGAGGGTCGGCATGAGGGCTCTGATGAGAGTTGACGTGTGGGTCGGTGTGCTGGGGGCCGGCGGCGGTGTGGCTGGACATGAGGGCCTTCTTCCAGGTGAGCTGCGGTGTCCTCCTACGGTGGTCGCACCGGTCGTTGGTCGCCCCGGTCGAATGGCCGGGATACCCGCCAGGCCCACCGAGCCCGCGCCAGCACGCCCCGTGCCGGGGCGAGGTCATGGCTGGTCGATGCGCCGGTGCTCCAGTACGCCGTTGCGTCTTCAGGTCAGGGGCAGCTGCGCGAGCTCACCGCGTGAGGTGACGCCGGTCTTGGTGAACACGTTGCGCAGATGGAACGCGACGGTGCGCGGCGACACCCAGCACTGCGCGGCAACGTCCTTGTTCGAGAGACCCTTGCTGACGAGCTCCGCGACCTTGAGCTCCATGGGGGTCAGGTGCAGCGCCGTAGACGGGTCCCGCTTGCGGGCCGTCTCGCCGGACGCGCGGAGCTCCTGGCCGGCTCGCTCGACCAGCGGTTCGGCGTGCAGGTCCTCGAAGGTGTCGAGTGCGGCTCGCAGATGTCTCCGTGCGTCGACTCGTTGCTGGTTGCGGCGCAGGTGCTCGCCGTACGTTAGTTGGACCTTCGCGCGGTCGTAGGGACGATCTGCGGCCGCATGGTGGGCCAGCGAGGCCTCGAACAGCTCGCCAACCCGGCTGACCTGCCCTGCCTGAGGCTCAGAGGTCATGGCTCGACCGAACGTGGCTGCAGCCTGCGCCCACGGGAGACCGGTGCCGGCCGCGAACGCCTCAAGGTCGTCCACCCACGCGAGGGCTTGGCTGCGGTCGTCGCTTCGGACGGCGGCGTCGATGCGGTCCTGAGCGGACATCAACATCAGGGCGGGCAGCTGAAGCGGCAGGGAGGCCGCCGCCATCTGGCGGAACTGGTGCAGCGCGCCGTTGGCGTCACCCAGGAGCAGTGCCCTGACGCCCTTGGCCCATCGAGTCAGGTCGTTGACCGGCTGGGCCAGGATGCCCACGGGCGGATGGGCAGACACCAAGGCCTCCAGGGACGCCAGGCGTTCGTCGTAGTCGGGGCGACCCTCGAGCGCGGCGAGCAGTGTGAGCCACGCCAGCGAGGCGGCCGTAGCTGCGGGCTGACCAACGCTGAGACCGAGCGTGACAGCCTCCTCCGAGGAGTTCCGCAGCGCAGCCCATTGCCCGCCCACGTAATGGCTGAACGGGACGCGCTGGAGCGCATACAGGACCGCCATTCCGTCCCCGTTCTCCCGGGCGCTGGACAGCATCAGCGCGTAGAAGCGGCGGTGCGAGGCATCATCGCCCAGGTGCAGGGCCGCGTTGGCGAGGTTGCCGAGCAGGTCGAGGTCGGCGAGCGTGTTGGCTGACCCGAGGGCGACCGCTTGCGCGGCGTGCAGCTCGTCGAACGCGGAGGCGCGGTCCCCGGCGATGTCATGACGGGTGCTGACCAGGAGGTGCTTGAGGCATCGTGTGCGAGGGGTGTCCTGCGGTGAGAGGCCGACGTCGATGGTGTCGGCAGCCAGCCTCGCCCCACTGTCGATGCCGTGGCTGCGGGCGACAGCGGCAGCCACAGCCATCTCCAAGGCCCGGACCGGTTCGTGCACCGCCACTTGCTCAGCGGCCTGGGTGAAGATCCGGTGCGCGTCCGCGGCCGAGCCGAGATTGACCGCGATACGACCGCGGAGCCGGTCGATGTCCGCCAGCAGAAGCGGGTCCTCAGCGTGCTCACGGGCCGCTGACAGAAGCCGGGACGAACGGGGGGTCTGCCCCGAGGCCCAGGCGTTACGGGCGGCAGCGAGCTGGCGACGAGCCTTGGCGAGGGAGTCGGTGGTCAGCGCCGCGGCTCGTTCGTAGGCGTCGGCGGCCGCCCGGTACCCGCCGCGTCGCTCGGCCCGCGCCCCGACGTCGTCGAGCGCCGTCGAGAGATCTTGGTCGGGGGCGTCGGCGGCCGCGGCGCGGTGCCAGGTCGCCCGGTCGGTTTCCCCGAGGCTCCCCAGGGCGTCAGCCAGCGCCAGGTGCACGTCACGCCGCTCCAGGCCGGCCGCCTGGTACACCGCGGACCGGACGAGCGGGTGCCGCACCGTCACGGAGTCCCCGCTGATGACCAGCAGGCCGGAGCGTTCCGCCTCCACGACCGCGTCGCGACCGGCGCCGAGGGCCTCGGCCGCACGACAGACGGTCGCGAGCTGCCCGGTGTCGTCAGCTGCCGCGACCAACATCAACGTCTGCGCCGCCGTGTTGAGCCGGCGGGACCGGTCGAGGAACACCCGTTCGACGCTGGCGGTGAGTGCCAGCTGCGAGGGCAACGGAGCGGTCCCCCCGAGCTGCTCCGCGCTCAAGCCGGTCGGGAGCTCGACGAGCGCCAGGGGGTTCCCGCCGGTCTCGGCCAGCAGCCAGTCGCTCACCTCGGCCGTGACTCCCACCGCCGCAATCTCCGCCAGCAGCGCCCGCACCGACGCCGCATCCAGACCCTGGAGCCGCAAAGAAGCAATGCCTTCGGGGTTGAACGTGCGGTCGTCGGTGTCGCGTGTCGCGAACATCATCGCGACCCGGTCCGCCTCCAGGCGTCTGGTTGCGAACAGCAGTGCGTCGGTCGAGGCCGCGTCGAGCCAGTGCGCGTCGTCGACGACACAGACCAACGGCTGCTCCTCGGCCGCCTCGGTCAGCATCGACAGCGTCGCGACCGCCACCAGGAACGGCTCGACCTTCCCCAGCTTCTGCCCGAACGCCACCCCGAGCGCGTGCGCCTGCGGTTCCGGTAGCCGCTCGACCAGATCGAGGATCGGGAGCAGCAGCCGGTGCAGCGCTGCGAACGCCAGCGGGGACTCCGACTCCAACCCCTGAGTCCGCAGCACCCGCGCATCGGCCACCGTGGACAAGATCTCAGCCAGAAGTGCCGACTTCCCCACGCCGGGTTCGCCGTGCACCACGACGGAGCCCGCGGTGCCGTGACGCGCGCGGTCAATCAGCGCGAACAGATGCGCCAGCTCGACCTCTCGCCCGTGCAGCACCTCGCGACCGTACCGCGCGGCGCGCCTCAGAACCCATCCCAGACTCCACCGTCCAGTTGACCCCGGCACTTTGACCGGGGTGACCGAAAGCGATTCGAGCGAGAGTCGACCTGGGCGGAAGCGCGAGCGAGCGTCGCGACTTCAGACCATGACCGAGACCGAGACCGAAGACTGCGAAGGACGCCACCCTCATGATCAGCACTCGTTCCTCCACCCGACACATCGGCCTGCTGCTGTTCAACGACGTCGAGGAGCTCGACGCAGTCGGCCCGTGGGAGGTCCTCGCCTACTGGACGCGGCACCACCCAGAGGACGGCTGGTCCATCTCGTGCCTGTCCCGCGACGGGGCACCCGTGATGGCCGCGAAGGGACTGACGCTCACCGCGCACCACTCGATGAGGACCATGCCGCACCTCGACGTGCTCATCCACCCCGGTGGCCAAGGCACCCGGGCCCTCATGCGAGACCCGCAACACCTCGCCTGGGTCCGCGGGCAAGCCGCCACCACCTCGCTGATGACAAGCGTGTGCACCGGAGCGCTCGTCTACGCCGCCGCCGGCCTCCTCGCCGGCCGGCCCGCGACCACGCACTGGGAGTCCCTCGACCTGCTCCACGACCTCGACCCGTCCATCGACGTGAACCCGGACGCCCGGTACGTCGACGACGGCAACGTCATCACCAGCGCCGGCGTCAGCGCCGGCATCGACATGGCCCTCCACCTGGTCGCCCGCCTCGCCAACGTCGACCGGGCCCGCGAAGTCCGCCGCGCCATCCAGTACGACCCGCACCCCCCGATCTGAGAAAGAAGGGGAAATCATGACGAGCCACGCGTCAGGGCCCGTGAGCGAGGTGCAGAAGGTCCGTGCGTTCGTGCGGCGGTGCCGGCCTGTGAAAACCGTTCGCGGATGGTGGCAGCTTCGGTGCGTCGTGCGGTGGCGTCAACCCCCTGGCCTGCAGTCGAGGCAAGGCGTGCGAGACCCTCCAGGGCGGACGCCGTCACGCCGGGTTCGCCGAGCCGGCGGCCCAGTGCCAGCGCTTCCTGGTATCGCTCCAGGGCGGCGGCAGTGTCGCCGTCGGCTTCGTGGCAGCGCCCCAGTCCAGCGAGAGCGGCCCCTTCGAGGACGGGGGTGCCGAGCGCGACGAAGCCGTCGACCGCCGTCGACCGCCGTCGACCGCCGTCGCGTGGTACCGCCTGGCTTGGTCCCAGTTCCCCTCGACGTGGGCGAGGAGGCCGTACCCGTACCCGGCCAGTACCTCCCCGGCACCGTCACCGACCTCGCGTGAGGCAGCTGCTGCCTCATCGAACAGCCGCCGTGCGCCGTCGCGGTCACCTATGTGCACCTTCTCGATCGCCAGGTCCGCCAGTGCCCATTGGGCGGTGTTCCACAGTCCGGCGCCTCGCGCCACATCGATCGCTTCCTCCAGGACGCGGGCTGCCTCGTCGAACCGGCCGAACTGCCGCAGCCCCCAGCCGAGGTGGTACAGGATGGCTGACAGTCCCCAGGAGTCGTCGAGGTGCCGGAACGCGGCGGCGGTGCTGCGCCCGAGGCGGACGGCGCCCTCGGCGTCCCCGGTCTTGATCGCGGTCTCCATCCGGACGAACCCGATGACCGCGGGCCCCCAGGGGTCAGCGTCGCGGTCGAACTGCTCCTCTGCCGCTGCCAACAGCGCCTGCGACTGCTCCGGATCGGCGCCGGTGACCCCTTCGACGGCGAGGAGGACGCGGGACAGGGCGGCGTGCCAGGCGTCGCCGAGCTCGTCTCCAACGAAAGGACTCTCCAGACACTCAGGGGCGGTTCACGGTGAGGAAGTGGACGCCGTGGCGGTCAAGGTTGCCTCGGGCGCGGTCGTAGTGCTCGGTGGTGCGTGGGTCGGCGTGCCGGGCGAGGATCTGAGCGTCGCGCAGTGGAACGCCGGCGTCGAGGGCGTTGGTGATGGCGGCGTGCCGTAGCGAGTGCGGACTGACATGCTGGGGAATCGCGGCGACCTTGGCGATCCGAAGGACCATCCGGTAGACGTCGCG
>JAWWPF010000152.1:0-7159 GCA_033850795.1 Nocardioidaceae bacterium
GTCCAACTGGTCATCTCCGATGCCCACGAAGGGCTCAAGGCCGCGATCGGTTCGGTGATGCTGGGTGCGTCGTGGCAACGTTGCCGCGTGCACTTCCTGCGCAACGCGCTCGGCGTCGTCCCCAAAGGCAACGCCGACATGGTCGCCGCTGCGATCCGCACCATCTTCGCGCAACCCGACGCCGAGCACGTCACAGAGCAGTTCGAGCAGATCGCCACCATGCTCGGCAGGCAGCTGCCGAAGGTCGAACAGATGATGCGTGCTGCCCGTGAGGACCTCCTGGCCTTCTCCGGGTTCCCCGTCGCGCACTGGAAGAAGATCTGGTCCACCAACCCCCTCGAACGGCTCAACCGCGAGGTCAAACGCCGCACCGACGTTGTCGGCGTCTTCCCCAATCCCGAGGCCCTGCTCCGCCTCGCCGGCGCCGTCCTGGTCGAAGCCCACGACGAGTGGCAGGTCTCCGACCGCCGCTACCTCTCCGAAGGCTCTATGGCCCTCCTCGCCCCCAAACCGACCGAGGACCCCAAGGAGGTGGCCAAGCCAGAGCTCATGACGGCATGATCAGAACACTGACCCGCACCAAGTGGCCGGCACGTTCACACTGTGAACGCCCGAACTCCACCACTCAGCGAGACGTCACCCTCCTAAAGGGCCCGCCCGTGCTCGGTGGCCTGTCGGTGGAGAGCCGCGTAAGGCGGTCGGGGTAAGAGTGGGTCAGGCGTGCCAAGCGTCGGAGGGTCTTCACGCCTCGCTGGAAGGTCGACCGCAGCCACGTGGTGTCGCCCGCGGCTCGATCCACGTCGTCCGCATGAGCAGCTCGGTGAACGGCGCGCGCATCTGCACTCGGGCAAGGTGGGCTTCGAGGCAGAAGTGTGGCCCGGAGCCGAACGCCAGGTGCCCCCGGCCCCTCCGTCGATGTCGAAGTCGTCGGGCCGTGGAAGACCTCAGGGTCGCGGTTGGCGGCCTGGAGGACACGACGACCTTGTCACCGGGCGCGATGCGGATGCCGGTCAGGTCCGCCGGTCGTACGGCGGTGCCGATGATCGAGGGCTCGTCGCAGAGCCGTCGCTGCGCCCCAGGGTGATCGAGCATGGCCTGCATCCCGCCAGAGATGCCGTTGCAGCGTCTCGTTGCCCGCGACCGCGAAGAGCCAGAAGGGCTCCCGCCCAAGGAGACCTTCGGGTCGGACCAGCACCCGTGGCTCGTGATCGCCGGGCCAACACCGGGGCCAGCCGTTCCGTGCCGCCTTCGGCGGGTCCAACATCAGCCGGTCTGCGCTGTCTGAGCGGGAGTCGCGCGGGGAGGTTCGGACGTCACACGAAGGCGCTCAACCCTGTGATGGCTCGTCCTACGATCAACGTGTTCACCTCCCGCGTGCCTTCATAGGAGTAGATCGCCTCGGCGTCGGCGACGAACCTTCCGACGTGGTGCTCGAGGAGGATGCCGTTGCCGCCGAGGACCTCGCGGGCCCAGCCGACAGTCTCTCGCATCCGGACCGTGGTCACGGCCTTCGCCAACGATGCGTGCTCGTCACGCACGAGGCCGGCGTCCTGCAGCTGGGAGACGCGGTGACACAGCGCCGTGGAGGTGGTGACGTTGCCGAGCATCCGGACGAGTAGGTCCTGCACGAGCTGGAAGGAAGCGATCGGCTTGCCGAACTGCTCGCGTTCCCCGGTGTAGGCCAGGGCGTGCTCGTAGGCGCCGCGCGCACAGCCGGTGGCCATCCAGGCCACTCCCATCCGGGTCATCCGCAGCACGCGGGCGGTGTCGGCGAACGACCTCGCCCCGGTCAGGCGGTTCTCCTCTGGGACCCGGACGCCGTCGAGGTGGATCGTGGCGTTCTGCACGACCCGCAGCGCGATCTTGTCCTTCTGCAGGTCGAACGACATTCCCGCGGCGTCCTTCTCGACCACGAAGCCCTTGACCTGGTGGTCGTCGACGTCACGGGCCCACACGACCACCAGATCGGCGAAGGACGCATTGCCGATCCACTTCTTCTCGCCGTCCAGCACCCACTCGTCCCCGTCGCGGCGTGCGGTTGACGACAGCCCCCCGGCGATCCCCGAGCCCTGCAACGGCTCGGTCAGCCCGAAGGCGCCGATCAGCCGGAGCTCCGCCATCGCCGGCAGCCATCGCTCCTTCTGCTCGTCGGACCCACAGAGGTAGATCGACCCCATGGCCAGCCCTCCGTGCACCCCGAAGAAGGTGGCGATGGACGGGTCGACACGAGCGAGCTCCATCGCGACCATGCCGTCGATGAGGGCGCTGCGGCCGGGGCAGCCGGGACCGTCGTACTGGAGACCGGCGATGCCGAGTGAGGCGAAACCGTCGATGAGTTCGTGCGGGAACTGCGCTCGGGTCCAGTAGTCGTTGATCACCGGCTCCACGACGGTGGTCATGTGCTTGCGCACCCGGCTCAGCACCTCGCGGTCCCCGTCGGGCAGCAACAGCTCAAACCCGAGGAAGTCCGACTCCGGTGACTCGGTGAGATTCATGTCAGCCCCTGAGGAAGCGTTCGACGACGGGCACGAGCTCGTCGCTCTCGGTCAGGACGGCCAGGTGGCCACCGTGGTAGATGTGCAACTGCGAGCGCGGGATCATTCTCGCCATGAGGTGCGCGTTGACGACCGGGATGATGGGGTCGTCATCCCCGGCTAGGACGAGGGTGGGTTGTCGCAGGAACGGCAGCCCGGGCAGGCTCGACCAGCCGAACCCGGCCGCCAGCTGGTAGTAGTAGCCCCGCTTCGGGCCCACTGGCCGGGCCTGGTGCAGTAGGGCCCGGCCGCGTTCGGGGTCGCTGCGCATGCTGCCGCCGTAGAGCTCACCGGCGACCCTGGCGGCGTATGCCGGGTCGCGGTGCCGCCGTGGGGTCATCATCTTGCCGAGGATCTCCGGTCGGGCGGGCACCATGAGGCAGCCGGTGCCGGTGGCGACCAGCACCACGTTGCGTACCCGACGTGGACAGTGGAACGCCAGCTGCTGGGCCACTCCGCCGCCCCACGAGAGACCCAGGACGTCGAACCTCCCGAAGTCGAGCTCGGTGACCAGGGCACCCAGCCACGAGGCCAGGACCGCCATCGTGTACGGAGCCCTCGGCAACGGTGAGCCGCCGACGCCGGGGACGTCGAAGCGCACCACGCCGCGGTCGGGGTGCAGCGCGTCCACGAGCGGTTGCAGCACCTCGAGGCTGGCGCCGATGCCATTGCACAGTAGGAGCGGCGGCGCGTCCGCGAAGTGGCCCCGCGGCGGCCGCACCACGACCCGCACCTGCTGGCCGCGGACGACGAGCGTCCGGGACTCCTCGCGATCAGTGTTCGTGGACATAGCTGCCCGGCGCCGGTCCGCACGGCGGGAATTCGGTGGAGCCCAGCCTTTCGGGTGCCGGTCGCGTCGGGCCGCTCCGGTCTGCGAGCCACGTCGAGTAGTCCTCCCACCAGCTGCCCTGGATCTTGTCCGCGGAGGCGAGCCATTCGGCGGTGTCCGCCGGGCTGGTGTCGGAGGTCTGGAAGCTGGCCTTGGGATTCCCCGGAGGGTTGACCATCGAGGCGATGTGGCCGCTCGTGGACAGGACGAACCGGCTGTGACCGCCGAGGAGCTGGGTGCTGCGATAGCACGACTCCCACGCACACAGGTGGTCCGCGATGCCTGCCAGGACGTAGCTGTCCACGTCAACCTTGCCGAGATCGATGCTGCTGCCCAGCATCGTGGAGCCGCCCGGCTCGGTGAGCCCGTTGGTGAACGCGAGCTCGATGAAGTCGTGATGCATGGCTGCGCTCATGCGGACCGGGTCCGCGTTCCAGTAGAGGATGTCGAACGGCTTCGGGGCCTGGCCGAGCAGGTAGTTGTTGACCCAGTAGTTCCAGATCAGGTCGTTGGGCCGCAGCCACGCGAACACCTCCGCCAGCGACCGCCCATCGAGGTACCCCTTGTCCCTCGATCGCCGCGTCGCGGCGGCGGCAACGTCCTCGGTGAGCAGTGCGCTGGTCGTGCCGGCCCGTGCCTGGTCGAGCACGGTGACGCAGAGGCTGAACGCAGCCACACGGGTCAGGTCATCCACCGCCGCGAGGTGCCCGAGCACCATGGACGCGAGGATCCCGCCGGAGCAGACCCCGAGCAGCGCGACCCGGTCACCCTCGGTGATGCGTTGGGCGGCGTCCATCGCCTCCACCATCGCCGCGCCATACGCGTCCAGTCCCCAGTCGGCGTGCTCGGCGCGGGGGTTGCGCCAGGAGATGACGAACACCTGTTGACCGCCGCGGACCAGGTGCTCCACGAGGCTGCGGCCGGGCGCCAGGTCCATCACGTAGAACTTGTTGATCGTCGGTGGAACGACGAGCAGCGGCGTGCTGTGGACCTCCGGCGTGGTCGGGGCGTACTGGATGAGCTCGAACATCTCGGTGCGCACCACCACCTCACCGGGCGTGACTGCGAGGTCCTTTCCCACGGTGAATGCGTCCGGCTCCACCATCGAAGGCACCCGAGGTGCCGTGGACACGTCGCGCACCAGGCGGCGCGTCCCCTGCAGGAAGTTCCTGCCGCCGGTGTCGATCGCCGCCTTGAGCACCGCCGGGTTCGTCAACGGGTTGTTGCTGGGTGCGGTCGCGGCGACAAGGTTCTCCATCACGAAGGCCATGCGTTGGTCGTCGCTCCAGTCCAGCTCGGCGTCATCGACCAGGCCGCGGACCGCCGTACCGGCTGCGAGGTAGGCCTGGACGGCACGGTGGAAGAGAGGGTTGCCGGACCAGCCAGGGTCGGCGAAGCGACGATCCTTGGCGTGCGGCTCGACCTCGGATCGACCAACCCCGATGCGCACCATTTCTACGGCGAGGTCGCGGGCACGCCCGAGCACGCGCTCGGGGTGCTGAGCGAGGTGGCCGGCGAACCGCACGCCGGCCGCCCCCGGCAGCAGCCGGCGCAGCGGGTTGAGTGCCGCGTCGGTGAGCAGCATGTCAAAGGGCGCAGCGACCTCCGTGCCGTCGTCGACCTGGTGAACCCGCTCCTGCTCGCTGGCGTCCGTCACGGTCACGATCGGGTCGACTCCAACGCGGCCGGGAGCTCGATCTCACGGCGGAGGATCTTCCCGGTCGGCCCCTTGGGGAGGCTCTCGACCAGCCACACGTGGCGGGGGTACTTGTAGGCCGCGAGCCGTTCCTTCGCGAAGGCCCGCAGCTCGTCCTCGGTGGCCGCAGCACCCGGCTTGAGCGCGACAGCGGCGGCAACCTCCTCCCCCAGCTGGTCGTGAGGTACGCCGACGACGGCGACCTCAGCCACCGCCTCGTGCTCGTAGAGGGCCTCCTCGACCTCGCGGGGGTAGACGTTGTAGCCGCCGCGTATGATCAAATCCTTCTTCCGGTCGACGATGAAGTAGTAGCCATCGTCGTCGGTCTTCGCCATGTCACCGGTGTGGAACCAACCGTCCCTGGTGGCCTCGGCGGTGGCCTCGTCACGCTGCCAGTAGCCCTTCATCACGTTCGGGCCGCTGATCACGATCTCTCCGACCTCACCGGCGGGCACCTCCTTGCCGTCGTCGTCGACGACCCGCATCCGCACTCCTCGCACCGGCACCCCGATCGACCCGGGCTTGCGCTCCTTGTCGGGATGGTTGAAGGAGGCAACCGGCGACGTCTCGGACAACCCGTAGCCCTCGAGGATGATGCACCCGAACCTCTCCTCGAAGCTGCGCATCACCTCCACCGGCATGGCGGCCCCGCCGGAGACGCAGGTTCGCAAACTCGACACGTCGAACCGCCCCGCGTCCGGCGCGTGCAGGATCGCGGAGTACATCGTCGGCACACCCTCGAACACCGTCACCCGGTCCCGGTCGATGATCTCGAGGGCCTTGACCGGGTCGAACCGCGGCAGCAACGTCAGGCACGAGCCGCTGAGCACCGTCGAGTTGAGCCCGCAAGTGAGCCCGAAGCAGTGGAAGAGCGGCAGGCAACCCATCACCACGTCCTCCGGCTGCAGGGTCACGAGCGTCTCCGCGGTCAGCGAGGCGTTCGTCGCGAGGTTCGCGTGGGTGAGCTCCGCGCCCTTCGGCTGGCCGGTGGTACCGGAGGTGTACAGCAGCACCACCGTCTCGTCGTCGTCCCTGTCGACGACCTCCGGCGCAGGCTCATGGCCGTTCAGGAGGTCGAGAAAGCCAGCGGGTTCGACGACCACACAGGGGACGTCCACCTGCTCCGCGCCTGCTCGCGCCTCGTCGGCCATCTGATGCCAGACGAACAGCAGGACCGCACCGGAGTCCTCCAGGTAGTAGCGCACCTCACGGGCCTTGAGGAGCGGGTTCATCGGCACCACCACCGCGCCCGCGATCGCAGCGCCGTAGAACAGCGCCGGGAACTGCGGCACGTTGGGCAACACCAGTCCGATCCGGTCGCCGACGCCTACACCTCGATCGCGGAGGAGCCCGGCCACACGGTTGGCGGCAGCCAGGAGATCGTCGTACGTCATGGAGGTGTCGTCCAGACGGACCGCCGGCCTTCCACCGTGTGCTGCCGCCGTCGAGACCAGCTTGCGGGCCAGGTTGGTCATGTGCCTACCTCCAGGACGACAGCGCGACGAGCGTTTGTGCCGCACCCGCTACTGGCAAACTACCCAAGGTGAGGACGGTCACACCCATCGGTTGAGCACAGGGTCTCGGCCAGGTTCCGTTTTCGACCGACGATAGGGGGTCAGTTTTCAGGCGTCGTCGACACAGGACCCCACGACTGAAGCGAACGAGAGCACCGGATCCCTCTGGGTCTGCACGTTCCACGCAGCGTGTAGGCGGCTGGAACGAGCTCACCGATTCGCAGAACTCGCCGCCGACGTCGGATTGAACCTCCACTTGCTGGACGGTCTGTGATTCCGGTGTGCACCTCACCCAATGCGCCATAGCCGCGTGGGGGCGGCATCATGTCAGCTTCACCGCGCCGATGAGATGTCCTAGACGCCCGCCGGAGGGCTCGCCGGACATGTCGCTATGGCCCGCAATGCTGAGGCGCATTACCGGATCCAGCCGCGATCCGCGCGCTCAGCGGGGTGAGTCTTACCGCCGCCTATCGGCGAGCCAACAGTCCACCTCGGCGATGCTCGCATCTCGGCGGGCAAGGCACGACTCGTCGTCGCCCTCCAGTCGGGGCACCGAGGCGAGGGAGGCCCGTCACGGCTGCCGCAA
>JAWWPF010000021.1:0-10206 GCA_033850795.1 Nocardioidaceae bacterium
CGCTGGTCGGGCTCGAGCTGCGCCCGAGGCGGCTCCGGGACGCCTCGGCGCTGTGGGGCTCCCTGCGCTCCCGCAAGGGCCAGGCCGCGCGGGACGCCGTGTGGTCCCACCCGGATCTGCTCCCCACGGCCGCGGATCTCGACGACCCCCTGGGGTTCCAGGAAGGGTCCCTGCCGGCGTCGGAGGCCCTGACCGACGCCGAGTTCAACGCCGCGCTCGCCGACCTCCTCGACAACGAGGGCGGAGCGGACGATCCGCCCGACGCGTGAGCGCACTGCGTGACGACGCGCTGGCCACGCTGCGCGCCTGGCAGACCGCCGACCCGGGCCAGGAGCGGCTGCGCCGGGAGTACGTCGACCACCTCGAGGCGCGCACCGACGGCACGTCGCGTGACGCGGCTCCGGCGCACCTGACGGCGGGCGCCCTCGTGGTCTCCGCCGACCGTGACGCGGTGCTGCTGACCCTGCACGCGCGGGCCCGGCGCTGGTTCCACCTGGGCGGGCACTGCGAGCCCGGCGACACCACGCTGTCCGGTGCCGCGCTGCGCGAGGCCACCGAGGAGTCCGGGATGCGCGGCCTCCGGCTGGACCCGGAGCCGCTGCACCTCGACGCGCACGTCGTAGGGTTCTGCGGTCCGCACCGGAGCGTGCGGCACCTCGACGTACGGTTCCTGGCGGTGGCGGCGCCCGGGGCCCGGCCGACCGTGAGCGAGGAGTCCCTCGACGTCCGGTGGTGGCCGCTCGGCGGGTTGCCGACCGACGAGCCGGACGTCCGGGCCATGGTGCGGCTGGCGCTGGACCGGCTGGCTCAGACCTCGTCGACCTGAGCGCCTGCCGCGAAGTCCCCTTCGCCACCGAGCTGCGACGCGGCCGCCACTCCCTCCAGGAAGCCCTTGGCGCGCTCGGCCTTGGGATAGCGGTCCACCCAGGACCAGAACTCCGGCGTGTGGCCGGTCTCGATCAGGTGCGCGAGCTCGTGCATCAGGACGTAGTCGATGACCCACGCCGGCATGCCCTGCAGCCGGGTGGACAGCCGGATCGAGCGGTCCGTCGGCGTGCAGCTGCCCCACCTGCTGTGCTGGTTCTCGACCCAGCGGACCGTCAGGGGTGCGGCTCGACCCTCGAGGTACCTCTCGCTGAGCTCGGACGCGCGACGCTGCAGCCCCGAGTCGGTGGGCCGGCGGCGCTTCTCGGACTTCTCCAGGCGGGCCAGCATGGTGGCGACCCACTCGCGCTCCTCCGCCCGGGTGAACCGCGCGGGCACGAGCACCACGACCTTGTCGTCGTCGCGGTAGGCGGCCACCGTCCGGCGCCGCTTGCGCGAGCGGCGTACCTCGACGAGGGGCTCGTCGGGGACGGTGTGCGGCGAAGCGGCCATGCTCCGGAGATTACCGGTTCGCCCACTCCAGGAGCCGGTCAACGGGCCAGCTGTTGACAACCCTTTCGAGGGGTACGCCGAGCCGCTCGGCGCGCTCGGCGCCGTACTGGAGGAAGTCGAGCTGCCCGGGCGCGTGGGCGTCGCTGTCGATGGAGAACAGGCACCCGGCCGCGAGCGCCAGCTCGATCAGGTCGTCCGGGGGGTCACGGCGCTCGGGCCTGGAGTTGATCTCGACCGCGACCTCGTGCTCGGCGCAGGCGGCGAAGACCGCCTGCGGGTCGAAGGTGCTCTGCGGGCGGGTGCCCCGACCGCCGGTGATGAGCCGGCCGGTGCAGTGCCCCAAGACGTTGGTCTCGGGGTGCGCGGCGGCCGCGACCATCCGCCGGGTCATCGCGCGCTCGTCCATGCGGAGCTTGGAGTGCACGGACGCGACGACCACGTCGAGCCGGGCCAGCATGGCGTCGCTCTGGTCGAGCCCCCCGTCCTCGAGGATGTCCACCTCGATGCCGCGCAGCAGGCGGAAGCCGCCGCCGTCCCCCAGCTGCCCGTTGACCGCCTCGACCACATCGAGCTGCTGGGTCAGCCGTTCGGTGGACAGCCCGTTGGCGACGCGGAGCCGCGGTGAGTGGTCGGTCAGGACGAGGTAGTCGTGCCCCAGCTCGAGGGCGGTCATCGCCATCTCCTCCAGCGGCGACCCACCGTCGGACCAGTCCGAGTGGGAGTGCAGGTCCCCGCAGAGCGCCTGGCGGTACGACGTGCCACCCTCCACCAGCGGCCCGGCCGTCGCCTCGAGCTCGGTCAGGTAGCCGGGGACCTCGCCGGCCACGCACTGCTCCACGATGGCGGCCGTCTTGGCGCCCACCCCGGGGAGGTCGCGCAGCGTGCCGGCCCGGGCCCGGGTCCGCACCTCCTCCGGGTCGAGGGTGAGCAGAGTAGCCGCGGCGCCGCGGTAGGCCTTGATCCGGTAGCTGTCGGCCAGCCGCCGCTCGAGCAGGAAGGCGATCCGGCGCAGCACGGCGACCGGGTCCACCGCCGAGTCGGTCGCCGGCGGGCTTGCATCCTGAGACGTCACGTGCTCTCCAACGAGACGGGGCGGAGGGTTGTCCCAAGGCCGGGTGCTTTTTGCCGTCCACATCGTGTGTACGGCCATTGTCGCTGGTCAGGGCCGCGCCGGCGAGACGCCCGGGCGTGTCCCCCACAGCCCTGTCCACGGATTCCCACAGCCGTGTCCACAAGGTGTGCACGTGCTCCACATTTCCTCCACAGACTTATCCACAGGGGTGGAGAACCAGGCGTTGACCTCGCCGGGGGCCACCCCTAGGTTTGTGGCGCAGATGAGGCCCTCAGCCGAGTCGGGGCGGCGTTCACTTGGGGAAGGTGAGCGGCACACCGACGACGCGGAGGGCCTCATCTGGGTCTCGGGCGCCTCTGGGGAGGGTCCCTGTGTTCACGTCGAACACGCGCGCGGGGCGCTCCAGCCGGTGAGACATGAGTCGCAGCGAGGTAGAGCCCGAACTGCGGGAAACGACGGCAAACGTGCGTCAACGTTGAGGTCTGAGCGTGAAGGCGCGCCGCCCACGCCTCAGCCTGCATGCGACGCCCCCCTGGCTGCCGTAGTGTGCGTGGCGGTCGCACAGCAGCGGCCCCGGCGGGAACCTCCCTGGCTCCCCGCCGACGACCAGATCGACAACGACAAGGAGGCCGTCATGGCGGAGACCTGGAGCGGCGAGTTCTACTGCGTGAAGTGCAAGGAGAAGCGACAGGCCGACGGCGAGGTCAAGGTCAACGACAAGGGCACCCGCATGGCGAAGGCCGTGTGCCCGGTCTGTGGCACCAACCTGAACCGGATCCTGGGCAAGGCCTGAGCACCAGCGACCTTTCGTCGCGACGCGGGACCCCCGACCGGGGGTCCCGCGTTCTGCCTCTCCGGGCCGTCTCGACGCCTGTGGACGGCCGGGTGCGCCCGCTCCGCGGCTCGGGCAGGGTGACGCCATGCGCCTCGTCCTCCGCCCGGGCACCCATGTGCTGCGTCGCGGGCCACGACTGCTCCAGGTCGGCCTCGACCCCTCCTCGGCGTTCCTGCTGACGGACTCGCCGGCGGTCCGGGAGAGCCTGGGACTGCTGGCCACCTCGGCCGAGGCCGGCGCCCATCCGGACCCCTCGACCCTGGACGTGCTCGCCCGCCATGAGGCGCTGGTCGACGAGAGGGACCTCAGGCCGTCACCGGCGGACGTCCCACCCGGCGCGACGGCGGCCCTGGTCCGCGACACCGGCGCTGGTGCAGGGGCCGCCCTCGCCGCCCGGGAGGGCTGGCGCACCCAGACCCGTTGGTTCGGGCATCCCGCCGGGTCCGGGCTGCGGGACTCCTTCGTCGACCTGGCGGCGCGGGCCGGTCTGCGTGAGGCGGCGCCGCGACGGACCGCGCCACCCGACTGCGGCGTGCTCGTCGGCGTCGGGGAGCCCGACCGGGACCTCCTAGACGGGTGGACCCGCAGCGGCACGCCGTACCTGCTGGTCCGGCTCACCGAGGGACGGGCCGTCGTGGGGCCGTTCGTGCTCCCGGGGACCACCGCCTGCCTGCGCTGCGTGGACGCGCATCACACCGACCTGGACCCGGCCTGGCCGCTGCTCGTGCGGCAGTACGCCTCCGCCGCGTCGCAGGACCGGGCGGACGGGGCGCCGGAGCCGGTGGACCCGCTGCTCGCGACGCTCGCGCTGGCGTGGGCGGCGCGGGACCTGGCGTCGTACGTCGACGGCGGACGGCCCTCGACCTGGTCCTCGACGCTCACCCTGCACCCGCGGCTGAGCCGGCTGGAGACCCGCGCGTGGCTACGGCACCCGGCCTGCGGGTGCTGCTGGGGCTGACCGCAGCCGGCTCGCGTGGCGCCAATGGTGGACCGCGCGGACCGTAAACCCGCCGGAGTAGGGGCCGTCGGACACAATGGGGCCATGAGTGAGCTTCCGCGCAAGGCCGTGGCCCGCACCGCGCGCCTCGCGGCGCTTCCCCTGGGCTTCGCCGGCCGCACGGCCTTCGGGATGGGGAGACGGCTCGGGGGCGCCCCCGCGGACGCGGTGATGTCCGATGTCCAGCAGCGCACCGCCGAGCAGCTGTTCCGCACCCTCGGCGATCTCAAGGGCGGGGCCATGAAGATGGGCCAGGCGCTGTCCATCCTCGAGTCCGCGCTGCCCGAGGAGCTGGCCGCGCCATACCGCCGGCAGCTCACCCGGCTGCAGGACTCGGCGCCGCCGATGTCCGCGACCACCGTCCACCACGTGCTGGCCACCGAGCTGGGCACGTCCTGGCGCAAGAAGCTCCTCGACCTCGACGACAACCCAGCGGCCGCCGCGTCCATCGGCCAGGTCCACAAGGCCCGCTGGGTCGACGGCCGCGAGGTCGCGGTCAAGGTGCAGTACCCGGGCGCCGGCGACGCGCTGCTCAGCGACCTGCGGCAGATCAGCCGGCTGGCGCGGACCTTCGGCGGCATGGTGCCGGGCATCGACATCAAGCCGCTGGTGGAGGAGCTGCAGGCCAGGGTGAGCGAGGAGCTCGACTACCGGCTCGAGGCGGAGGCGCAGCACGCGTTCGCGGAGGCCTTCCGCGGCGACCCGGAGTTCCTGGTCCCCGACGTGCTGGCCCACACCGACAAGGTGCTGGTCTCGGAGTGGGTCGACAGCCCCGCCTCCCTGGCGCGGCTGATCGCGGAGGGCACCCAGGAGGAGCGCAACCACTACGGGGAGCTCTACGCGCGGTTCCTGTTCGAGGGGCCGGCCCGCGCCGGGATGCTGCACGCCGACCCGCACCCCGGCAACTTCCGGGTCCTGCCGACCGAGGACGGGGAGCTCGGCGGGATCGGAGTCGTCGACTACGGCGCCGTCGCGCGGCTGCCGGAGCGGCAGCTGCCGCGGACGATCGGCTCGTTGATCCGGATCGCGATGTACGACGACTACAGCGACGTCCTGGACGGGCTGCGGGCCGAGGGGTTCGTGAAGCCGAACATCACCATCGACCCCGGCGAGCTGCGCGACTACCTCTCGCCGTTCATCGAGCCGGCCACGTCGGAGACCTTCACCTTCTCGCGAGCCTGGATGCGCGGGCAGTTCCAACGGCTGCAGGACCCCCGTCAGCCGGGGTCGCTGCTGGCGCTGCGGCTCAACCTGCCTCCGTCGTACCTGCTGATCCACCGGGTCTGGATCGGCAGCATCGGGGTGCTCTGCCAGCTCGAGGCCGAGCTGCCGTTCCGGGCGATGCTCGAGGAGTCGCTGCCGGGGTTCGCCGGGGACTGACCGAGCCCCCGCCCGGAGGTGGTCACCACCACTCGCTGTCGAGCTTGCCCTCGATGGCCCGCCGGTGCTCGCGCGAGCACCGCTCGCAGAAGGTCCGCCGGCGGCCGTTCTCGACGGCGGTTGTCCAGGTCAGCGGCAGGTCCTCGGTGGGCGCCGTGGCCCCGCAGAAGTCGCAGCTCGCGGGCGCGGTCACGGCGCCCAGCCTAGCCGTGGGCCGGGGTCGCGGCTTGCGCCTGCCAGGCCGTCGGTTTACCAGGGGCCCCTGTTAAACCGGCACCCCCCCGACGTAACAACGGCAGGGGTGTACCGGTTTTGTCGGGTCAGATCACGGCCACGGGACATGGCGACCGGACCCTGGCTGACCAAGTGGACATGGCGACCGGGCCCCGGCGGCGGTGTGCCTCCGGGGCCCGGTCGATGGTGCCCTACAGCGAGCGAGCCAGCGCGAGCCGCGCCTCTGCTGCGGCGCGCTGTGCCCGGTGAGACAGGCGGCGGGCCATGCCGAGCTGGTGCCCGCGCCGTAGCTCATGCGCCTCTCCCAGGCGCGCGGACATCTGTGCGCGTGCCAGATCTTCATACATCAAATTCATCTCGGTGCTCCGGTTCCAGATGTGATTCATGGATGTGGTGGTCGTCGTCTTCGGGTCGGGAATGCCCGCGGATGTGCGGGTCACAGTGCGCGGGCGAGCACGAGGCGGGCCTGGAGGGCTGCTCGTTCGGCGCGACGCGTCCTGCGTCGTACTCGGACGAGGTGGTGGCCACGGCGCAGGAGCCGGGCCTCCTCCAGACGAGCCTGCTGCTCGGTCCGGGCGAGGGTCTCGTGGAACATGGCGGTCTCCGATCTTCTCGGTGGGTTCTTGTCGCTGCTTCGGTCGGCGGTGGCCCGGCTCAGGCCGCCACCTCGTTCTTGCGCGGACGTCCGCGCGGGCGCTTGCGGGGGATCACCACTCCTTGCAGGAACAGCTCACCGCCCCACACGCCCCACGGCTCGCGCCGTTCGAGGGCACCGGCGAGACACTCGGCACGGACGGGGCAGTCCAGGCAGAGGGCCTTGGCAACCTCGACGTCCTGCGGGGTCTCGGCGAAGAACAGCTCGGGGTTCTCCCGGCGGCACGGCAGCCGTTCCTCGTCGACCTGGTGCGCGGTGGCCGCGTACGTGTCGAGGACGCTGACACTCATCTCTTTCACCTCCTGGTGAGTTCGTTCCTGATTGCTCTGGTGTGCATCGGAGAAACAAAAAGGCCGCGGTTCCCGGGTTCCGGGTTCCGCGGCCTGGAGGCTGCCGTTCGAGAGCTGTCACTCTAGATCGGTGGACTCCAGGCGGAGGTGCCCGGGAAAGCGGTCACGACATCGGTGCCGAAGCGGTCGTCGGAGACGGCGACGCCCTGCATGAGGGCGCACTTCTGCACAGCGGCCGCGGACACGCCGGCCGAGGTCATCGGGAGGGCGCGCAGCTCAGCCACGCGGACGCGTCCGTCGCCGGGCATGCCGAAGTCGGCGTGCGGGGTGTCGATCGTGAGGGTGTTGAACACTGCGGTCACCTCCTTCTGTCCTCGAGCGCCGGCGTTGCCAGGGCCGTGATGCGCATGTCTCTTGTTCGGTCGCACGAAGGTATCGCCCCGGGCCTGTAAGCGGCAATTGATTTATTGGGTATTTCTCGAAAAACTTGCCGATCCTATGTCAGGACAGGGCGTGGTCGGGTTCTTCGTCCTGCTCGGGGAGCGGCTCGCCGGCCACGATGGCCAGCACCTCGTCGCCGTACTTCGTGAGCTTCGACTGGCCGATGCCGTTGATCCGCAGCAGCCCGGCGCCGTCTGCCGGCTTGACCTCCGCGATGGCCTGAAGGGTCAGGTCGGTGAACACGACGTAGGCGGGCACCTTCTCCTGCCCGGCCCGGTCGACCCGCCAGGTGCGGAGCCGCTCGAAGAGCGCCTCGTCGTACGACGCGGGGCAGTCCTCGCACCGGCCGACCTTGCGCTCCGCCGTGCTGGACAACGGCTTTCCGCACTCGTGGCAGTGCGCAACGCCGTTGCGCCGGCGGCCGGATGCGGGCTTGCTCGGCGCCCGGTCCGAGGGGCTGGCCGGCCGGAGACCGGTGAGGAACCGCGACGGCTTGCGGCTCGAGCGGCCGCCGGGCGTGCGGGCCAGCGCCCAGGAGACGGTGAGCTGCTTGCGGGCGCGGGTCACGCCGACGTACAGGAGCCGGCGCTCCTCCTCCACGGCCGCCGGGCCCTCGGCGTAGACGATCGGCATCGTGCCCTCGTGCATGCCGGCGAGGAAGACGACGTCCCACTCGAGCCCCTTCGCGGCGTGCAGGGTCGCCAGCGTGACGCCCTCCGCGACCGGGGCGTGCTGCTCGGCGGCTCGCCGGTCGAGCTCGGCGACGAAGTCGGCCAGGGTGGCCCGCGGGGAGGACGCGCGGAGCTCCTCGGCCTGGGAGACGATCGCCTGCAGTGACTCCCAGCGGTCGCGGACGCTGCCCCGGCCGGTGGGCGCCTGCTCGGTCCAGCCCATGCCGGCCAGCACGCTGCGGGTGTCGGTGAGCAGCCCGTCGGGCTGGTCGTCCACGTCCTGGGCGCTGCGGGCGTTGCCGCGGAGCAGGGCGAGCGCCTGCTTGACCTCCGGCCGCTCGAAGAAGCGGGCGGCGCCCCGGACGACGTACGGCACCCCGCGCGCGGCGAACGCCTCCTCGAAGGCCTCGGACTGCGCGTTGATGCGTAACAGGACGGCGACCTCGTGCGGCGGCGTGCCGCCCTGCAGGATCGCGTGCACGTCGGCGGCGACCTGCTCGGCCTCCGCGACCTCGTCGGCGTGCTCGGCGAAGACCACCTCTGCACCGGTCTCCTGCTGGGAGCGCAGCTGCACCCCGGCGCTGGAGCTGCCGGCCAGCAGCCGGTTGGCCGCGGCGATGACCTGCGGGGTGGACCGGTAGTTGCGGACCAGCTCGATCGAGGTCGTGCGGGCGTGCTTCTTCGGGAAGTCCAGGAGGTAGGAGGCGTTGGCGCCGGCGAAGGAGTAGATGGTCTGGGCGGGGTCGCCCACGACGCACAGGTCGTCGCGTCCGCCGAGCCACAGATCGAGCAGCGCGGCCTGGATCGGGCTGACGTCCTGGAACTCGTCGACCACGAACCACCTGTACTGGCGGCGGACCTGGGAGGCGACCCGCTCGTCTTCGGCCAGCAGGGCGGCCGCGCAGAGCAGCACGTCCTCCATGTCCATCCGGCCCTGGCCGCGCTTGACGTCCTCGTAGGTGGCGAAGACCCGGGCGACCGTGTCGGCGTCGTGGCCGGTGACCGACCGGCCGCGCGCCTCGGCGATCCGGGCGTAGTCGTCGGGGCGGACGTTGCTGACCTTGGCCCACTCCACCTCGCTGGCGAGGTCGCGAAGGGTGGCCTGGTCCGTGGGCAGCCGGTTGCGCCGGGCCGCGTTGCCGAGCAGGCCGAGCTTCGACTCGGTGAGGACGGGCAGCTCACCGCCATACACCTTGGGCCAGAAGAAGCGCGCCTGCCGCAGCGCCGCGGAGTGGAAGGTCCGGGCCTGGACCCCGCCGGCGCCGAGGCTGCGGAGCCGGGTGCGCATCTCCCCCGCGGCGCGGGTGGTGAACGTGACGGCGAGGACCTCGGTGGGGTTGTAGACGCCGCTGGCCACGCCGTAGGCCATCCGGTGGGTGATCGCCCGGGTCTTCCCGGTGCCGGCGCCGGCGAGCACCCGCACCGGTCCCTGGAGCGCGAGAGCGACCTCGCGCTGCTCGGGGTCGAGGCCCTCCAGGAGCCGGTCGGCGCCGGTGACCGTGGCAGGGGGCATGGGGCAGGCGCTCCTCGGGACCGGGAGGGATGCCTTGCATCGGCCGGGCATCCGGGACGCGGGCCAGCCTAGTCGCCGGCACCCGCTGTTCCCGGTCCGGCATCCGGCCCTGGGGACGGTGGAACAAAAGCCGCGAGGGGGGTGTTCATCAGGACATCAGGCCGGTCGTCATACCGGCTCGTCTCACGACCGCCGAGAGGACCCTGCAGGATGACCAAGCCCGCCGTGACGATGTACTCGACCCAGTGGTGCGGCTACTGCCACCGGCTGCGCAGCCAGCTGGACCGCGAGGGCATCGCGTACGAGGTCGTGGACATCGAGCAGCAGCCCGAGGCCGCCGAGATCGTCCAGCAGGTCAACAACGGGAACCAGACCGTCCCCACGCTGGTCTACGCCGACGGCTCCGCGCAGACCAACCCCTCGGTCGCCGACGTGAAGGCGAAGCTGGCCGCCCTCTCCCCCGCCTGACCCCTCGTTGAGACGGCGCTGAATCCCGTTGAGACGGCGCTGATTCCGGCGTCGGTCGGGAAGCAGCGCCTTCTCAACCGGTACGAGCGCCGTCTCAACGGAAACAAGCGCCGTCTCAACGGGAACGAGAGCCCTCTCAACGAGTGGGGAGGCGGTTGGCTCACCAGGACCCGGGGAGCGGGGCGCCGTACCACGCCTCGACGAGGGACCGGCTGATCGAGATCCCGCTGGGCAGGGCGAGCGTACCGGCCTCGGCCTCGGTCTTCAGCTGCT
>JAWWPF010000206.1:0-21154 GCA_033850795.1 Nocardioidaceae bacterium
CCGCCTCGTCGGGGTCGGTGACCGGATGCAGATCCACATACGCCACCACCGCCGCCAACAACCGCGCCTCCTCACGGTCCGCGCTACGGCGAGCCGACGCGACCGCATCCAGCACCCCCCGGTCATCCAGATCACGCAGATCCACACCCACCGGACCGGCCGCAGGCTCCCCACCCGGGACACCGCCCGGCGTCCCGGGCGGGATGCTGGTGACCTCGCACATGACCCCAAGCTATCGGCGAGCACCGACAACCACGCCCCGAAACCCGCCCAAAGCCCTTGTCCACAAGGTTTCATGGAAAAATTCTCTGACCGATCAGAGCCCCGGAGTCCGCGCAGGTCCGTCGGGCTGCGACTCGGCCGCCGACCCCATACGAAGCCCCGAGAAGACTGTCGACTGCCGTGCGCGGGGTCTCCTGATCAATGACCAGCAGCGGTCAGCGGCTGCGGGACTTCAGTCCCCGGTCAGCTCACCTCAAGCTGCACGATGACCTTGTCGAGCGCGTGGTCCTCGACGTCGATGATCCCCGGCTTCTTGATCACCAGCTTCTTCGTGCTGTGTCCCTTGGGGAAGTCGATGTGCTGCTCAGGACTCGAGTGCACGTGGATCTGCCCCGAGGAGTCCGCGTCGATGTCGAGCGTGATCGGCTTGTCGACCTTCGCCTTGACCCGGTCGCCGCTCGGTGTCACCGTGCCGTTCTTGATCGTGATGTGAATCGACGTGGACCCGCCGCTCGAACCCGTCGACCCGTTGTCCCCTCCGCACGCCGTCAGGCCCACGGTTGCCATGGCGACTGCGGCCGCCGCGGCCAGGATCTTGCGCATGCGTGCTCCTTCGTGTGGTGCAGCGGTCAACGGGGTCAACGGGGTCAAAGGCAGGCAGCGTGCTCCGCGGCGACGGGCCGGGGCGACGGCGTCACGTGCTCCTCCTCGAGGCGGACCAGCATCCACAGCCCGACCGCCATACAACCGAGAGCGACCGCCTCCATGAGCAGGAACAGCGGCGAGTGCCGTGGGACCTCGGAGAAGACGGTGAAACCGAAGGTCAGGGCGATGAGGCCGTTCACGATGTTCAGGACCGGCATCGACGCCGACAGCCCGGCCGTCCGGTAGGCGCGCTGGTTGGTCAGGACCCCGCCCGCGCCGGCGAGCAGGACGGCGTACGGCGGCCAGCTGGTCAGCATCGCGCCCACACCGCCGTCCCCCAACTGCTGCAGCGTGAGCTTCATGGCGCCGGCGACCAGGCCGAACAGCACGCCGGACACGACCCCCAGGAAGAACGCCTTCCGGCGCGGGTCGCCATGGACGCGGCCCGCGGCGACTTCGGCGGCCACGGCTACCAGGAGGGCCGCGACGACGAAGACCAGGGTGCCCGGCCCGAGGCCGGCGCGGGAGCCCGCCGTGGGGTTGGAGGCCACCAGGAAGACCGCGAGGCCCAATGCGGTCACGAGCACCGCGCGGAGCTCCGTGACCGAGGGCAGCCTGCGGCTGATGGCCGCCCGGGCGGGCACCGCCCACACGATGCCGCTCACCACGATGGGCTGTACGACGGCGATCGCACCGGCGTTGAGCGCCGCGGCGTGCAGGACGAACGCGCAGATCGCGAGCAGCTGTCCGAACAGCCACAGCGGCCGGCGGACCAGATGCGCGAGCAGCCCGAGCAGCCCTTCGGCCGACTCAGGCGCTGACTCGGCCGCCTCGTGCTGGACGGAGGTGGAGAAGGCGAAGGTCGCGGCGCCGAGGAGGGCGAGGGTCACGGCCAGCCAGTTCACGAGGACACTCTAGAGAGTGTCCGGGCGCGTCCCCGCGTCCCTCGCTCGTGTCCTGGCCGGCCGTTCGCTCAGGGCCGTTCGCTCAGGCGACCGGTTCCCTCACCACGGACAGCGGGTTGGCGACGTCCTCGAGGGACTTGCCCTCCGCGTCGATGCCGATGAAGACCTCGACCAGGCCGCCGACGATCATCACGGCCGCGCCGATCAGGTAGCCGAGGGTCAGCGCCCCGTGGTCCGCGCCACTGCCGATGAGCTTGCCGTAGAACCAGGGACCGAATGCGCCGAAGCACTGCGCGATGGCGAAGAACAGCGCGATCGCCTGGGCGCGGATCTCCATCGGGAAGATCTCGCTCACGGTGAGGTACGCCGCGCTCGCCCCTGCCGAGGCGAAGAAGAAGATGATGCACCAGCATGCGGTCTGCGTGTAGGCGTTCAGCACGCCGGCCTGGAACAGCATCGCCGAGATCGCAAGGAGAACCCCGGAGAGGATGTAGGTCCCGGCGATCATCTTGCGCCGGCCGATGGAGTCGAAGAGCCGCCCGAGGGTCAACGGCCCCACCAGGTTGCCGATCGCGAAAGCGATCAGGAACGCCGGCGCCAGCGAGCTGCTGATGCCGTACACCTTGGTCAGCACCAGCGTGTAGGTGAAGAAGATCGCGTTGTAGAGGAACGACTGCGTGATCATCAGTGTCGCGCCGAGGATCGACCGGGACGTGTACTGCACGAACAGCACCTTGGCCAGGTGGATGAAGTTCACCGGGTCCTGAGGCTGGATGTCGATGGCCTTGCTCTCGTCGATGGGGGGCAGGGTGTCCAGGTTGCTGCGCCCCTGGACCTCGCGCTCGATGAAGGCGATGTTGTCCTCGGCCTCCTCCTCACGGCCGTGCATGATCAGCCAGCGCGGGCTCTCGGGGAGGTGGCGCCGCAGGTTCCAGATGCACAGACCCAGGACGGGGCCGATCAGAAAGCCGAGCCGCCACGCGATGCTGTGCGGCAGGGCGTTGAGGAGGACCAGCTCGCCCAGCGTGCCGAGGATCGCGCCGGCCCAGTACGTGCCGTTGACCGCGATGTCGACGCGACCGCGGTAGCGGGCCGGCATCATCTCGTCGATGGCGGAGTTGATCGCGGCGTACTCACCGCCGATGCCCATGCCGGCCACGAACCTGGTCAGGAAGAGGAACGCGACGGCGAGGCCGCTGTTGCCCCACACCAGGGCGGTGGCGGCGTTGCCCGCGAGGTAGACCCCGAGGGTGACGATGAACAGGTTCTTGCGCCCCAAGGCGTCGGACAGCTTTCCGAAGAGGAGTGCGCCGAAGACCTCGCCGAGCAGGTACACGGTCGCGATGAAGCCGACGGTCCCCGAGGTGAGGGCCAGCGTGCCCTTCTCGGTGAGCACGGCGCCCACGGCGCCGGCGATCGTGATCTCCAGGCCGTCAAGCACCCAGGCGACCCCGAGGGCCATCACCATGCGGGTGTGGAACGGTGCCCAGGGCAGTCGGTCGATACGAGCCGGAATGACGCTGCGGATCACACCGCCGGTCGCTCCCCCTCGCCCTACAGCGGCATTGCTGGCCATCTGACGCCTCCTCGACGGTAAGTCACCTTGACGGAAACTTCCCTGAAACAGGCGTGAGAAACCTCGGCGTTGTGACGGGTTTCACCGACTTCGTCTCAGGCAGTACGACGAGATCGGCGCCTTGCCGGTCGCTGGGGCGACACCTGTCTGGTCCGGACAGGATTGTCTGCTCACCGAAAGGGAAAAGCGTCCCCTGGGGTGTCGGCCGACAGGGTGCGACGCCTGTCGCACGTGTGCCCAACTAGTGGAGGTGCTGTGATGAGTGCCGGAGCTCCGGACGGATCGGCCGGGATGAGCCGGATCGTGGTCGGCGTGGACGGTTCGGAGACGTCGCGTCATGCGCTTCGCTGGGCCGCGGCCGAGGCCATCCGGCACGACGCCGAGCTGAACGTCGTCTACGCCTGGGAGGTCCAGTCCCTGGGCGCCGGGGTCGGCATGTCCCCGGGACGACGTCCTACCGCACCACCGGAGGGTCAGCGCGATGCCGCCCAGCAGCTCGTCACAGAGGTGATCGGAGAGGAGCTCGGCGCCAACCCGCCCGCCAAGGTGAGGCCCTCGATCGGGCGCGGCACGGCAGCCGGGATCCTCCTCGAGGCGTCGCAGGGTGCCGACTTGCTCGTCGTCGGCTCCCGCGGCTCCGGCGGCTTCGCCGGGCTCCTCCTGGGCTCGGTGAGCACGAAGATGGCCAACCACGCCACATGTCCCGTCGTCATCGTCCGTCCCCCGGCGCCGCAGGACCGCGGCTGACGCAGCGGGTGTTCACGGCGCCATACGCGTCGTACCGTGTAACCGGGGATGCTGGAGACGACCGACCTTCGCTGCCGTCGTACCCCTGGGGGCGGATCCGAGGGTGCACAGCCGGCGGGATCTCCTTGAGAACAGACGGATCGGGTACGTAGAGACATCGGCGCGCTCCCAGGAGGACTCATGACCAAGAAGTGGCACGTGTTGCTGACCGGGTTCGCTCTCGCAGGCGCCGGGTCCGTCATACCGGCGAACGGCGCGACCTTCGTGTTCCACGACGAGTTCTCCGGGACCGCGCTCAACACCGCGACCTGGACCGCCCAGACCGGCAAGTCCGGCGGCCTGTGCTCCTCTGCGGCGAACTCCCGGGTCTCCGGGGGCCTCCTGAACATGACCGTGCGTCGGGGGAGCACCGCTGACTGCCCCTGGGTCGGCAACCGGGTGATCTCCGAGGGCAAGCGCAGTCTCGGCTACGGCCTCGTCCAGACCCGCGCGAAGTGGAACGCCGTGCCGGGATTCTGGGGCGGGTTCGTGATGTTCGGGACGCCGAGCGGCGGACGTCGGCTCGCGGATGGCGAGATCGACACCGAGATCACCAACGGGGTGATCCACTACCGCCTGTGGTCGGTGAACGCGGCGGGCAAGCGCTGCGGCGTGCCGATCGACAAGTCGAGCAAGACCCTCAACCAGTGGCACACCTTCGGGGTCAACCGCCAGTCGACGAACACCCAGTTCTTCCTCGACGGCGTCAGGCAGGCCACGATCACCAAGGCCCAGATGGTCGCCAAGGGCTGCACCTGGCCGTTCACGCGCCGGTTCTCGATGGTGCTGTCGGCGCGCGCCGGAGGGTATGGCGGTACGCCGGTCGCGAGCCGGTTCCCCGTGACCTCGAGCGTCGACTGGGTCCGCCAGTAGAACCGGACGATCGCGCGATGCCCGTCGACGTGGTCACGTCCATCGAGATCGGGCGCCCGCGCCGTGAGGTCGCCGCTTTCGCCGCCGACCCGGACAACGCGAGCCTCTGGTACGCCAACATCAGGTCCGTCGAGTGGATGTCGCAGCCTCCGCTGGAGGTCGGCTCACGACTGGCCTTCGTCGCCTCCTTCATGGGGCGCCGACTGGCCTACACCTACCAGGTTCGCGAACACGTCCCACCCTCGAAGCTGGTGATGAGCACTCAGGAGGGACCGTTCCCGATGGAGACGTCGTACTCCTGGGAGGACACGGCCCGCGGGACGCGGATGACGCTGCGCAACCGGGGTGAGCCGAGCGGGTTCTCCAAGGTCGCGGCTCCCGTGCTGGCCCAAGCGATGCGGAGGGCGAACCAGAAGGATCTCGCTCGGCTCAAGCGGCTGCTCGAGTTCGGACCCGAGCCGGCGGCACCGTCCCGCTGAAGGGTCACCCACTGCATTGCCATGGCCCAGGTTGGGGCCGGGAGGCGTCAGAGAATGTTTCGCGGGAGTCCACGGCAGAGGAGACGCGGGTACTGGTTGGTGGAGGCCGGTGGGTTGCCTTGCGCGTCCGCCGGGACCGTTCGGCCGAAGTGGCTCGTGCGGACCCAGCCGCCGGCTCGCCAGCTGTAGTGGTTGCGCACGATCCGGTACGTCGGGCTGCCGCCTCCAGGGAACACGGACCGACTCTCGACGCCTGCACTCGTGCAGCGCCAGCCGAAACTGCCGGTGCCGAAAGAGCTGTTCACCACCCAGGACGTGCCTGCGGGTGCGCGGAGCCCACGCAGACGCCCGCCCCGATAGGTCAGGACTGTGAAGGACTGGGTGTGGGCTCCCGTCGAGAAGCCGAGGAGGAGCTCCTTGCCACCTCGATGGTTCAGGTTCGTTGCGCCGAGCCAGGGGGTCCACGGGTGCCGCACCGAGAGATAGCCGAGGACCTGGCGCGACGAGGCGATTCGACGCCTGTTCGCCAGGTGCACACGGATCGAGATGTGGCCCAGCCCGGAGCCGAACGAGTCCAGCGCCAGGTCCTTGCCGCCGACGATGACCACCGCGTCGCGTCCGGCTCTCCCGTCGACCTGGACCCGATGGCGCCAGCGATGCCCCGCCAGCGACGTGACCGATGGGGCCCGAGCAGTCCGGCCGGAGACGGCGTGGCTCGCGGGCACCGCCGCCAGCATCGTGCTGCCCACGGCGACGGCTGTGATCAGGAAGGCGGGGGCTGTGCGGGCTACTGACATGCTTCCTCCGTCCCGCCGCGCCGGAGCGGACGACGGCTCGGCCACGGAACGGGATGCTCACGAAGGTAGCGACAGCCACATCCGCCGTCCAGCAAGTGACTAGACGATGGAGACGGTGGGAAAGAGGTGGGTGCGCCATCAGGGACTCGAACCCCGAACCCGCTGATTAAGAGTCAGCTGCTCTGCCAATTGAGCTAATGGCGCGCGAAGCGTGAGGAACTCTAACAGCGCCGCCCACGAGCGTGAAATCGAGCGACGCGGCGACGAACCCGCTCGGACGACGGCCCTGAGCCGACCTCGGCGCAAACCCCTCGCGGAATGTTTAGCGTTCAACTACCGTTGGGGTAGGCACATCCGAACCGAGGAGACGCCATGCCGGCCCTGATCGTCGACGACCTGACCATCCTGCCCCGCGTGCACGCACCAGGGCTCGGGGACGTCGTCCGTCCCGTGGTGGGTGTGACCACCGCACCGCGCGGCTACGAGGGCGAGGGGTTCCCGGTCCACCGGGCCTTCGCCGGCGTCGACCTCGCCGCGCTCGACCCGTTCGTGCACATGGACCAGATGGGCGAGGTGGAGTACGCACCCGGGGAGCCCAAGGGCACCCCGTGGCACCCGCACCGCGGCTTCGAGACCGTGACCTACATGATCGACGGCGTCATGGACCACCAGGACAGCCACGGCGGCGGCGGCTCCATCACCGACGGTGACACGCAGTGGATGACCGCCGGCTCGGGCCTGCTCCACATCGAGACGCCACCGGAGTGGCTGGTCTCGTCCGGCGGCCTGTTCCACGGCGTCCAGCTCTGGGTGAACCTCCCGCGTGAGCAGAAGTGGGCAACGCCGCGCTACCAGGACCTCCGCTCCAGCCAGCTCGGCCTGGTGACCACGGCGGACGCCGGTGCCCTGGTGCGGATCATCGCGGGCGAGGTCGGCGGGCACGTCGGCCCGGGGTCGACGTACACGCCGATGGCGATGGTGCACGGCTCCTTGGCCCCCGGCGCCCGCCTCGACCTCCCGTGGGAGGTCGAGTACAACGCTCTGGTCTACGTGCTCGCAGGATCCGGCTCCGTCGGCGTGGAGCAGCGACCGCTGCAGGCCGGCCAGCTCGCGGTGCTCGGGCGTGGCGACTTCGTCTCCGTGACCGCCGCGAGCACCCAGGACAGCCGCACCCCCACCATGGAGGTCCTGGTTCTCGGCGGTAGGCCGATCCGTGAGCCGGTCGCCTGGGGTGGACCGTTCGTGATGAACACCAGAGCCGAGGTCATGCAGGCCTTCGACGACTTCCAGAAGGGCAGGATGGGTCAGGTCCCGGCCGTCCACGGCCTGTCCAACGACGTGGTCGAGGGCTGACCCTCCCCGGGGTCAGGCCGGCAGCGCCCAGGCGTCCTCTCGGATCAGCGGTATGACGGTCCCGTCAGAGGTGATGCCGTCGACATCCACGCCGGGCCCGCCGACGACGACGTCGGTGTGTGCACTGGAGAAGTTGAGGCCGGCCTCACGGAGGGCGTCCGGCGACATGCCGAGGCCACCCTGCACGCAGAACGGGAAGCCCTGTCCCCAGGCGACGTGACAGCCGGTGTTCTCGTCGTACAACGTGTCGTGGAAGGTGACCCCGGCGGCGCGGACCCGCGAGGAGCCCTCCACGAGGGAGACCTCTCCGAGGCTCCGGGCACCCTCGTCCCGGTCCAGCTCGGCGCGGACCGCATCGACGCCACGGGAGGCGGTGACGCCGACGATCCGGCCGTCCTCGAAGCTCACCTCCAGGTCCTCCACCAGCACCCCGACCCTCGGCATGACGAGCGGCCGGGTCGTCCTGATCACGCCGTCGGCGCGGTGGCGGTCAGGACTGGTGAAGACCTCCTCGGTCGGGAGGTTCGGCATGTACTCGACACCCTTGTCGCTGGTCAGCGAGCCTCCCGTCCAGACGCAGTCCGGGATGAGCCCGGCGGTCAGGTCCGTCCCGTTCCCGTGGTAGCGCACGGCGTCGAGCCCGAGTCCGGTCAGCGCCTCGGCGCGAGCGCCGAGAAGGTCGCGGTGCCTGCTCCACTCGGCGACCACGGCGTCCGGGTCCCCGGCGTCGAGCCGCATCGCCACCGACACGGCGTCCCACAGTCTCTCCAGGTCCGGCTCCCCGAAGACCTGCGTGGCCCAGCCCTCGTTCGGGGCGGCCACGATCGTCCACTGGACCCGGCCGCCGAACAGCATCGCGCGGCTCTTCGCGGCCATCTCCGGGTTGGTGAGGACCGCCCGAGCCGGGTCGACGTCGTCGAACAGGTGCGGGTCCGGGTTCCCGGTGAGCCGGATGTAGGCAAGGCCGCGCTCCGTCCAGTCGTCCAGCCGGTCGAGCTCCCAGCGCGCCGCCGACGTCAGCCCGGACTCCGGGGCGTGGCGCAGCGCGGAGAGCCGGACGTAGGGGTCGGAGTACTCCACGCGGACCTTCTCGGCCCCCGCGACGTAGGCCTCCTCGGCCACTGCGCGGGCAATGGCGGCGTGCGCGATGTCCGCGGAGACGAGCACCTCCTGACCTGGCTGCACGTTCGCGCCGACTCGTACGACGAGGGCGGCGTAGCGGTCGATGCGCTCCTGCTCGGACGTCATACGCCCATCTAACCGCTCCTGGGGCTGACCCCTACTCGCGGCTGGGCGGCTGGGTCACCGGAGCCAGGGCCGGAAGCTGCCGGCCGTGCCGGACAAGGACATAGGTGAGGTACAGCGCCCAGCCGCCCGCGGCGAACCAGACCCACTTCCAGTGATTCGGGGCCGCCTTGTCGAACGTGGTGACGCGGAACCGGAACACCCCGGACCCGACGTGTCCGTCCACGAAGACCACGCTGTAGCGCACCCTGTACCAGCCCTCCTCGCGGGCGGCCGTCAGACGCTGCGCGACCCCGAAACCACCGGCGACCGCGGCGCCCCGGGCGATGTCGCGCCCGGACGGGACGAGGACGACCACGTGGTTGCGGCGGTCGGGGACCGTGGACTGCCCGAAGCGGAGCTGGACCTGTGCGGGAGCTCCCTTGGTGCTCGAGTTGGGTGCCGGGACGGCGAACCGCAGGTTGGTGTGGGCGTCCGCGGGGGAGGGGCCGAACCAGGTCACCAGGCAGACGAGGACGAGGACGATCGCGACCCGGGCCAGCGTGACCAGGTCGCGTGCCGTTCGCTCGGCTGCGCACGCTGCGCCCAACGCCACCCCCCCTTCCGCGTCCGGCCCCCGACACGATGATCCAACGGGGCGACGGATTGCGAACAGGATCGGCCGGAAACGGCTCGAGAGGGGCCTGGGTCAGCCCCGGCCGAGAAGGTCGAAGCCGACCCGGCGTCGACAGCCGCGCATCCGCGGCTCGGTGGGGTGAACGACGGGACTCGAACCCGCGACATCCGCGACCACAACGCGGCGCTCTACCAGCTGAGCTACGCCCACCATGTGCTGCCACCACGGCGACCCGCGACGACCCGCTGCGGGCCGCCAGACAGCCGTGTCGGCCTCCCCCGAGTGGCTCACCGGGAGAAGCCGAAGCAGCGATCAGTGTACCTGTCCTCCGTCCGCCTCAGGAGCGGGGTCCGAGGCGTCGGCCGGCGGCTTCGGGCGGACCCCGGTCAGCGCTCCGCCGTACTCCGCCGCCAACGCGCGCGCCCGCTCGGAGTCCGGGCCGGGGGCCGGCACGAACACCGCGGCCCGGTAGTAGCGCAGTTCCTCGATGCTCTCCTGGATGTCGGCGAGGGCACGGTGGTTGCCGGACTTCGAAGGCGCCCCGTAGTAGGCGCGGGGGTACCAGCGGCGGGCCAGCTCCTTGATCGAGGAGACGTCGACGATCCGGTAGTGCAGGAACGACTCGAGCTCCGCCATGTCCCGCGCCAGGAAGGAGCGGTCGGTCGCCACGGTGTTGCCGGCCAGCGGCGGCCGGCTCCCGTCGGGGCATTGCTCCTTGATGTAGGCGAGGACCTGCTGCTCGGCCTCGTCGAGCGGTACGCCGTCCGCCAGCTCCTCGAGCAGCCCCGAGGAGGTGTGCATGTCGCGGACGAAGGGGTCCATCTGGTCGAGGGCCTCCGGCGGGGGCTTGATGATCACGTCGATCCCGTCCCCGAGGACGTTCAGCTCGAAGTCGGTCACCAGCGCGGCGACCTCGATGAGTGCGTCGGCGCCCAGGTCGAGACCGGTCATCTCGCAGTCGATCCACACCAGTCGGTCGTTCATCTGGCAAACCCTACTCAGTCTGTTCTCAGCCGCGGTTCTTACAGTGAAACCATGCACTGGAGGGTCGACGTCCTGGGGCTGGTCGCGCGAGTCGTGGTCGGCGGCGTCTGGGTGGTCGCGGGGGCTCTCAAGCTCCCGGACCCGGCGGAGAACGTGCGGGCCGTGCGCGCGTACCAGATCCTCCCCGAAGCGGTGGTTCCGCTGCTGGGGCACGCACTGCCGATCGTCGAGATCGTGGTCGGCGGCTGCCTGCTGCTGGGCGTGCTCACCCGCGCAGCGGGCATCGTGTCGGCGCTGATGCTGGCTGCGTTCATCGTCGGCATCTCCTCGGCCTGGGCCCGAGGGATCTCCATCGACTGCGGCTGCTTCGGGGGTGGCGCCGGGCCGGCGGCGAACGCGCAGGCGAAGTACCCCTGGGACATCGCCCGCGACACCGGTCTCCTGCTGCTGAGCGCTTGGTTGGTATGGCGTCCGC
Source organism: Nocardioidaceae bacterium (assembly GCA_033850795.1). Taxonomy (GTDB): domain Bacteria; phylum Actinomycetota; class Actinomycetes; order Propionibacteriales; family Nocardioidaceae; genus Nocardioides_B. Next base: position 10,957 of record JAWWPF010000206.1, read on the forward strand.
AGACGCGCTGGTCCGTCGACGCCAAGCTGCTGCCGCTGGAGGCGTGAGCATGTGCCTGTCCGTGAGTTCCCGATGACCCCTGACGACGAAGGCTGTTGATGATGGCGAGCAAGAGATCCACCTCGACCCGGCGGGCCGAGTCGCAGGCCGCCTCCGTGCGCGCGGCCGCGATCCGCAAGGAGCAGGATCGCAAGGAGCGGCGCCGCCGGAACCTTGTCGTGACCGGCTCGGCGGTGGTCGTGCTGGCGCTCATCGTGGTGATCGCGACGCTCGTCCAGTCCTCGCGGGACACGACCGGTGCCACTGGCGCGGCCCCCAGCGGCGTGGTCGGCCGGTACGCCGTACCCGCCGGGTCGCCGTCCGCGCCGGTGAAGGTGACGGTGTACGAGGACTTCATCTGTCCCTTCTGCGGTCAGTTCGAGGCGGCCAGCCGGACGACCCTGCAGAAGGACATCGAGCAGGGCAAGGTGCAGTTCCAGTACCACGTGCTGAGCTTCCTGGACCGCAGCTCGAGCACGCGCTACTCGACCCGCGCGGCCAACGCGCTCGCCGTGGTCCTCGACAAGGACGGCCCGGCCGTGGCGAAGCAGTTCCACGACCTGCTCTTCGAGAACCAGCCGCAGGAGAACAGTGCGGGCCTGACCAACGACCGGCTGGTCCAGCTCGCCGTGCAGGCCGGCGCCAACCGCTCCGAGGTCAAGAAGGGCATCGACGGCCTCGCGTTCCAGCAGTGGGTGAAGAACGTCACCGACCAGGCGTCCCGCTCCGGCGTCAACGCCACACCCACCGTGCGCATCAACGGCAAGACCGTCAACGCGACCACGACGGCGGACCTCGTCACCAAGGTCGAGCAGGCGATCGCGGCGGGCTGACCGGCTGCTGGCCGACGTGACCGCACTGGCACACTGGCGCGCATGGTCGACGCCCGCCCTGCCTCGCCGTACGCCGACTTCGTGGCCGGCCTGCCGAAGGCGGAGCTGCACGTGCACCACGTCGGCTCGGCGTCCCCGCGCATCGTCTCCGAGCTGGCTGCAAGGCACCCCGGGACGGTGCCCTCGGACCTGGACGCGCTGCGCGAGTTCTACACGTTCCGGGACTTCGCGCACTTCATCGAGGTCTACCTCGCCGTCGTGGACCTGCTGCGCGCGCCGGAGGACATCCGCCTGCTCACCTACGAGGTGGCCACCGACATGGCGGCGCAGAACATCCGCTACGCCGAGCTGACGCTGACCCCGTGGACCTCGGTGAAGGCCGGCATCCCGATCGAGGCGTTCGTCGAGGCGGTGGAGGACGCGCGGGTGGCCGCCGAGCGTGACCACCGCATCGTGCTGCGGTGGATCTACGACATCCCCGGCGAGTTCGGGCTGCCGTCGGCCGAGGACACCCTGGGCTACGCGCTCGACAGCCCTCCGGACACCCTGATCGGCTTCGGCCTGGGCGGTCCGGAGGTCGGCGTCGAGCGGCCGCAGTTCACCGATGTGTTCGCCCGCGCCCGCGCGGCCGGGCTCCACAGCGTCCCGCACGCGGGGGAGACCACCGGGCCGCAGACGGTCTGGGACGCCCTGCGCGACCTCGGCGCCGAGCGGATCGGGCACGGCACGTCGGTGGTCCAGGACCCCGAGCTGGTCGCGTACCTGCGCGAGCACGCCATCCCGCTCGAGGTCTGCCCCACCTCGAACGTGGCGACGCGGGCCGTGGCCGGGCTCGAGGACCACCCGATCCGCGAGATGTACGACGCCGGGCTCACCGTCACCGTGAACAGCGACGACCCGCCGATGTTCGGCACCACGCTGAACCACGAGTACGAGATCGCGGCAGACCTCCTCGGCCTCGACAGCGAGGGGATCGCGGACCTGGCCAGGAACGCCGTCCGCGCCTCCTTCATGTCCGGACCGGACAAGTCCCGGCTGCTGGGCGAGATCGACGACTACACGACGAGTCCGGTCACGGGTGGAGGAGCACGCTGACCGAGGCCCCCCTCGACCCTGCCGTGTCCGCCGTCGCGGTCAGCCGACCCTCCGTCCCGGCCGGGACCGCAGCGCCGCTGTCCGCAAGGAGCGAGGAGATGTGGCCGGTGGACGAGCCGAACTCGGTCGAGCGGACGCTCTGCCCGGTGGGGGCCGTCCATGCGGCGGTCGCCGCGGACTTGTCGGCCCAGTAGGTCACCAGCCAGCCGGTGCTGTCCGGAGCGTCGACGGCCGGGCTGACGTGGGCGGCGACGGTCGCCGTGTCCAGCCCCGAGGCCGATGCGGCGATCGCGCCGGCCGCCGACGTCCCGCGGTAGGCAGCGAGGGTGGTGTCGGACTTCGCGAAGCCGCTCGAGGTCACCGTGACCGTCGTGCCCGCGTCGGTCGCGGTCGCGGTCCTGGTGTAGGCGCGCAGCGCGATGCCGTCGGCGTCCTGGCTCTGCAGAAGGGTCCAGCCCGTCGGCCCGGTGTAGGTGACCGTGCTGTTGTTGGCGGTGAGGAACAGCAGCAGCGTGTCGCCAGCCTGGACGCCGGCCGGGATCGTCACCGAGTGGTTCGCCCGGTTGCCGCCGGTGGCCGTCGCGCCCGCGAAGGCGACCGGGCTCACGACGTCGCTCGGGTTGGCCGTCCGGGTCACCGTCGCCGTACCGCCGCGGTCGTCGGTGACGGTCAGGGTCGCCGTACGGTCACCGCCGGCCGTGTAGGTGTGCGTCGTCGTGGCGTCCGTCGAGTGTGCGCTTCCGTCGCCGAAGTCCCAGTCGTAGGACGCGATCGTGCCGTCGGTGTCCGAGGATCCGGAGCCGTCGAAGGTGCAGGTGAGACCGCTGCAGGACAGCAGGGCCGCGGCGGTGGGCAGCTTGTTCGGCGGCAGGGGCGCGCCCTGGTAGACGAACATCGCCCGCGAGGCCCAGCTCTGGGAGTCCTTGCCCGGGCCCGAGACCTGCACCGGGGTCCCGGCGGCGGCGTTGCCTGTCCAGTCGGCGCGGAACAGCTGCCCGGTGGTGTTGGCGTAGTAGAGCTTGCCGCCGGCCACGAAGGCGCCTCGCATGCTGGAGTAGCTCACCCCGACCGGCGGGGTGGTGCTGAACCGCTGCTGGCCGACGATGTCGTCCTCGACCTCGAAACCCCTGCTGTAGAGGACGTTCTGCCCTGACAGGGTGAAGTAGATCCGGCCCTTGGCGTAGAAGAGGCTGGTCAGCGACGGCAGGTCGCCGTTGTGCCAGTCGGTCTGCGGCACCAGGGCGTCCGCGGTCGCGACCGTGGTCGCCGGGCCGTAGCTCGTGCCGTCGAAGGTCTGCCTGGTCAGCACGCCGGTGGCCGGGGAAGTGGCCGTGCGAGGGGTGCTGTAGGCGGTGTAGAGCGATCCGTTGACCATGAAGGCGCCGACGGACGTCCCCCAGCTCGGGCCGGCGGGTGCCACACCCGTGGCCGTGACCGTGCTGCCGTCGAAGGTGCGGCGGACCGCCGAGGAGCCACCCACGGGGACGGCATAGACGTCCGTCGGAAGGGTGTACGGCGAGTCGGTCGGCAGGGTCTTGCCGGTGCCCAGGGGCAGCAGCGCGATCCTCGCGTGGAACTGGTTCCCGGCCGTCCGGCCGATCAGCGTGGTGTCCGAGCCGACGTAGAGACCGCCGGAGGTCGCCAGCATGTCCTGGACCCCGACGCCGCGCGTCCGGGTGGGGTTCCAGGAGTACGGCATCCCGTTCACCGGGTCGAGGGCGGCGATGCCGGTGCGCTCGACGGCGCCCTGTCCCGGACGGTCGCCCGCCGTCGGGTTGTTCTGCCAGCGCATGTGGCCGCCGGTGTACACCACGTTGTCGGTGACCTCGACGGTCCAGGTGGTGTCCCCGCCGGTGTAGGCGGTCCAGGTGGGGGTGGCGACGGGCGAGCTGCCGTCCTCGAAGCGGGCCACGAGGTCGCAGCCGCTGGTCCCGTTGAGGCTCCCGGTGCCGCCATACGCGCCCGTGGTGGAGACCACGAAGTACGAGCCGTCGGGGGAGTACTCGACGTCGGTCATGTAGGTGTCGAAGGACGACGAGCAGGCCTGCGTGTAGAGCGTGGTCGACCAGGGCGACAGCGCGTAGGCGGCTCCGGAGATGTCGAACCTGGCGATCTGCGAGCGGCTCTGGCCGTCCACGGAGGTGAAGTTGCCGACCGCCATGAGCTCGGTGTTGGCGGCGTTGGTCGAGATCTGCAGCACGTCGGTGACAGACCCGACCTTGGCCGGGTTGTGCAGCCCGGCCAGCACGCCGGTGAAGTAGGCGTCGTAGGCGCCGGTCGTGGCGTTCACGGTCCCGAGCCCCTTCTGCGCCTTGCCGCCGACATGGGTGAACTTCCCTGCGACCCACAGGTGGTTCCCGACGACCTCGAGGTCACGGACCTCGCCGTCGAGGTTCGCGGGCTTGAACGTCGACACGAGCGCGCCCGTGGTCACGTCGGCGCGGAACAGGTTCTTGATCGTGACGGCGCCGGCCGCGGTGAACTTGCCGCCGATGTAGACGGAGCGGCCGTCGGCGGCGGTCTGCACCTTGTAGACCGTGCCGTTCGGCTCCGGCACGAAGGTGGTGCTCACCTTGCCCGTTGCCGCGTCGAACGCGAAGACGTGGTTGCGGACCAGCGTGGTCGAGGAGCCGGCGTTCTGCACCTGGGTGAAGCTGCCGCCGACGACGATCTGGCTGCCGACCTGCGCGACCGAGTACACGGTGCCGTCCAGGATGTTCGGCGTCGTCTTCGCCGGCTCGTCAGAGACGATGCTTCCGGTCTGTGGCGCCGTGGTGCCCGTTGTCGCGGCCTGCGCGACGGAGGACAGGCCCGTCAGCGCGCACGCCAGTACGAGCACGGACGAGATCACGATCTTGCGCATGCGGAATCCACCCCAACGACATGCACGCCCCCCGGCGCCCCCGAGATGATGGTCAACGAGCGGGCCGCGTCACAGTGGTGCCTCAGGACGTCGTCCTGAGGCCGCGCAGCGGGCCCGCGTGACAAATGTACCTTTTGGTGACTCGGGTGGCGAGTAAAAAATCCGGCACCCCGCTGGTCGAGCCTGTCTCGACACGGCCGGTCGATGGCAGGCGAGGGGGACAGCCACCGCCTCCCAGGCGGCGGCTGTCCCCGGACGGAGGGCCTTCTTCGCCGGGGGGACGGCGGCACGAGGTCATCGAGGGGTGCGATGGGTCCGTGCCCGGGCCAGCTCCGTATCCACGATCATGCCTCCCCTTCGCGGCTACCTGAACGATCGCGGCACACACGAAGATGCAATGCAGCAAAATGCACTATCCAGAGGTGGGCCGCCTCGCGTCATACAGCCGTCCGCCGAGCCTCATAGGGGTGAGTGCCGCTCCTGTCCCCCTGTGGGCGGTCTCCGGGCGACCCCGCCTGGTGTCGGCGGGGCGCCCGTCAGGGCAGTGGCCCGTTCGGGGCCATTTTTTGGGCGAAAGTGACTATTCGTCCCCGGCGTCCGAGCCGGGACAATGGTCCGCGGTGGGGACCGATCGGGAGGGCCGCGCTCATGGCAGTCGAGGAGTTCGCCGTCGTCGGCGACCGCGACTTGCGACCCCTTCTGGACAAGCTCGCCCAGCACGGCGCCTCCGCAGTCTTCAGCCGCGTGCAGGACCGTACCGTCGCCCACGTCCGGATGCCGGAGGACGAGCGCGACGCCGAGCTCTGCCGACAGATCATCGAGGAGTGGAACAACGGTCCCTGACCCGCGTGCGCCCAGTTGAGGGGTGCCGGCGCGCGGGGTCGCGAAGGGCGGTGGATGGCGCCCCCGGCAGGACTCGAACCTGCGACCACCGGATTAGAAGTCCGAGGCTCTATCCAGCTGAGCTACGAGGGCAGCGGGACCGCTACCCAAGTATGCCGGAGCCGGTTCTCGGTGGATGCGGGCTGCGTCTCCCGGCCTGGGAGCGCCTAGCGTGCAACCGTGCCCGCCGACCCGCCACCGTCCACGGTGCTGCGCGCCTTCGGCGTCCACCCGCCGGCTCGACGGCTCGCCGGTGGGCAGGGTCGTTCCTGGCTCGCCGGGGACGTGGTCCTCAAGCCCGGCGGCGGGCCCGTGCAGGGGTGGCTGGCACGGACGTTGGCCGATGTACGTCCCGACGGCTTCCGCATCGCAGCTGCGCTCCCGACCCGCGACGGTCGATGGCTCTGCGAAGGCTGGTCGGCCACGCGCTGGGTCGAGGGCCGGGAACCGGATCGAGCTGATCAGACGACGTGGGTGGAGATCGTCGAAGCCGGCCGGGCGTTCCATCGCGCGGTCGCCGAGGTCGCCCGCCCGGAGTGCCTGGACGCCCGCACGGACGCCTGGGCAGCCGCCGACAGGGTGGCATGGGGCGAGCGACCCCTCGCTCTGCGCCCGGAGCTCGCCGATCTCGCCCGGCGTCTGCAGGCCGCCCTGGAGCCGCCGTCCCGTTCCCAGCTCGTGCACGGGGACCTGACCGGCAACGTCCTCTTCGCGCCCGGGGTGGACCCGGCCGTCATCGACATCTCGCCCTACTGGCGGCCGCCGGAGTACGCCGAGGGGGTCGTGCTCGCGGACGCCCTGACCTGGCACGGTGCCTCGGCCAACCTGCTCGAGCTGGCAGGCGTGCCGCTCGCCGCCGTGGCTCGTGCCCTGCTCTTCCGGATCGCGACGACGAACGAACGCTCGACCTCCGCCGGCGTCGACCTGCACGACGAGGCCGGGCGCTTCGTGACGGCCCTCGCGGCCATCGGGCTGTGACGACTCAGGGGCGGAGCCCCGCCATCCACTCCTCGACCGCGTCCGGCTCCCTGGGCAGCGACCGTGACAGGTTGCGGTAGCCGTCGTCGGTCACCACGATGTCGTCCTCGATCCGGATCCCGATGCCACGCAGCTCCTCGGGGACGAGCAGGTCGTCCTCCTGGAAGTACAGCCCCGGCTCGACCGTCAGCACCATGCCGGCGCTGAGGTTCCCGTCCTTGTATGCCGAGGGGGCCGCCGAGGCGCAGTCGTGCACGTCGAGCCCGAGCATGTGGCTGGTCGAGTGCAGCGTCCACCGGGTGTAGACCTTGCTGTCCGGGGACAGCGCCTCATCCGCCGACACAGGCAGCAGGCCGAGGTCCTCGAGCCCGTGGGTCAGCACGTGCATCGCCGCCTCGTGCGGGGCCTGGAAGGCGGCTCCCGGCCGCACCGCCTCGATCCCGGCCTGCTGGGCCCGCAGCACAAGCGTGTACAGGTCCCGCTGGACTGCGGTGTAGGTGCCGTCCACCGGGAGCGTCCGGGTCACGTCGGCGGTGTAGAGGTTGTTGCCCTCCACGCCCATGTCGAGCAGCAGCAGCCGGCCCGGCGTGACCGGGCCCGAATTCTCGGTCCAGTGCAGGGTCGTGGCGTGGGAGCCCCCGGCCACGATCGAGTCGTAGCCCAGGTCGTTGCCCATCGTCCGGGCCCGCCGGAAGAAGGTGCCCTCGAGCCAGCGCTCGCCGTACCTCAGCACCTGGTCCCACTCGCGGACGCTGTCGGCGAAGCCGAGCGTGGTGATGTCGCAGGCCTCCTGCAGCTGCTCGAGCTCCCAGTCGTCCTTGACCAGCCGCATCTCGGAGAGGACCCGCGCGAGGTCGTGGTCGCGGCCGGCATCGGCCGGAACCAGCCGGTCCACGACCGGGTCGACGCCACGCAGCACCCGGGTCTTGGCCGAGCCGTCGAGCCGTCCCTCGAGCTCCCCGAGGTGCCGGACCTCGAGGCCGAGGGAGTCGGTGATCTCCTGCAGGGACGGGCGTCGTCCCGCCCACAGCTCGCCGTAGCGACGGTCCCGGAAGAACTCGTCGGTCTGGCGGGACGAGCGCGGGCGGGCGTAGAGCACCGACTCGCCACCCTCGATCACGAGGACCGCGTCGCTGGTCAGGTTCCCGGTCAGGTAGACGTGCGCCGTGTCAGCCCGGAACCGGTAGTCCGTGTCGTTGGCCCGGACCTTGAAGCCTCCCGCGGGTACGACGAGCCGCTCGTCGGGGAACGCATCGACGAGCCGTCGGCGCCGGACTGCGGTCCGGTCCGCCACGGGATGCCGAGGCAGGTCGAGGTGCCGATCGCCCCAGCCCTGCCGCATGAACGCCGCGTAGGCCTCGGGCACCGGCTGGTCGTGGGACTCGGTGGAGAGCTGCGTCCCCCCGGCCTCACTGGTGGTGTCCTCGGTCGGGGTGGTCGGGATCTCCTCGTTCACGCGGCCACTCTACGGCGTGCCCGCTCGTGCGGATGAGACGTGCCGCGGCACCGATAGGCTCGCGCAATGAGCCAGGACAGAGGATTCGCACCGGGGCCGTGGCCCGCGCCTGCCTCCGTCCCGGCGGCCTTGCTCCGCAGGCCACGCCGCGGCAACGCGGTCTTCGTGGCCGCGCTGTCGTGCGCGATGCTTCTCGGAGCGGCCGTCATGTCCCTCGCCCTCCTGTCGACGGATGCGCCGAGCGCGCTGGCCGTCGGAGTGGTCCTGGCGGCGCTGCCCGTCGGGCCGGTCATCGCCTCGTTCCTGTGGCTCGACCGCTACGAGCCCGAGCCGGTGCCGTTGCTGGCCACCGCCTTCGGCTGGGGTGCGCTCGTCGCGACCGCCGCCGCGCTGGTCCTGCAGCTGCTCGACCAGGTCGTGCTCAGCACCCCGGACAGCTGGACGGGGGCGGTGGTCGCACCGGTCACCGAGGAGGGGGCCAAGGGGCTGTTCATCCTCCTGCTCGTGTGGTTCCGGCGCCGGGTGATCGACGGCGTGCTCGACGGGATCGTGTACGCCGGCCTGGTCGGCGTCGGGTTCGCGTTCACCGAGAACATTCTCTACCTCGGCCGTGCCTACATGGGTGGAGGCGGTGTCGGGGCGGGCGGTCTCGGCTCGGCGACCACCCTGTTCGTCGTACGCGGCATCTTCAGCCCGTTCGCGCACCCGCTGTTCACCTCGTTCATCGGGGTGGGGATCGGCATCGCGGTGACGACGCGGAGCAGACCCTGGAGGTTCCTGGCCCCGGTTCTGGGGTACGTCGCTGCTGTGGTCGCACACGGGAGCTGGAACGGCTCGGCCTTCTTCTCGGGGGGCCGGCTGTTCGTGCTCACCTACCTGTCCGCGATGGTGCCTGCCTTCCTGCTGGTCGCCGGGTTCGCCGTCTGGGCCCGCTACCGGGAGGGCCGGATGCTGACCCGCAGCCTGACCGACTGCGCGCGGCGCGGCCTGCTCGATGGTGCTGAGGTGCCCTGGCTGGTCCGTCTGCCGGCCCGGCGAGCCAGCCGCCGCTTCGCCCGGGAACGCGGTGGCCCCGTCGCGGAGAAGGTGATGCGCGAGTACCAGCAGCAGGCCGTGGAGCTCGGCTTCCTGCACGACCGGTACCTGCGAGGCACCGCTCCGGCCGACGTCGGGCAGCGCGGAGCCGCGATGGTGCAGCGGCTTCGGGCGCTGCGTCCCTACGTCGGCTTCCCGTCGCCGGCGATGCAGAGCGCCTGGAGGACCGCACGTTGAGTGCAGCGGACGGCGCCGTGGCGGGCACGGGGGAGATGGTCGCCGCCCTGGTGGGGCTGCGTGAGGCGCTCGAAGGCGTGTCCTTGCCGCTCGACCTCCCGGACGCGGAGCAGAGCCGAACTGCCCGCAAGGAGATGGTCGACCAGCTCGAGAACTACGTCCTGCCCAGGCTGGACCAGATCGAGGCGCCGCTGCTGACCGTCGTGGGCGGGTCCACGGGCGCCGGCAAGTCGACCCTGGTGAACTCGCTGGTGGGCCGGCAGGTCTCGGCGCCGGGAGTCCTGCGACCGACCACCCGCTCACCGGTCCTGGTGCACAACCCCGCCGACCTGGACTGGTTCGACAAGGCGCGGATCCTGCCCGGACTGGCCCGCACCACCCGCGCGACCGGTGACCCGGGCGCCCTGCAGCTCGTCGCCGAGCCGCAGGTGCCGGAGGGGCTGGCCATCCTCGACGCCCCCGACATCGACTCGGTCGAGGAGCGGAACCGGACCCTCGCCACCGAGCTGCTCGCAGCCGCGGACCTGTGGCTGTTCGTCACCTCAGCGGCGAGGTACGCCGACCAGGTCCCGTGGGGCTTCCTGAAGGCCGCGGCCGAGCGCAGCACAGCTGTGGCCGTCGTCCTGGACCGCACGGCGCCTGACGCGGTGGCCGAGGTGAGCGGTCACCTGGCCCGGATGCTGACCGCCCAGGGGCTGCGTGAGTCGCCGCTGTTCACGGTCACCGAGAGCGAAGTCAGCGACGCCGGACTGCTGGCGCCGCAGGAGGTCGCCGAGGTCC
>JAWWPF010000209.1:0-2923 GCA_033850795.1 Nocardioidaceae bacterium
CGGGAACCGGATCTCGGTGCGCGCCACGGCCTCCCGGATCGGCTACCGCCGCGTCGCCGCGGTATCGGCTTCGACGAGGCCGGTGACGGCCGGCCGGTTCGCCGCCACGGCGCGCCCGCTCGTCCGCGGCACCGCCCGGGTCGGTGAGACGGTGAGCGCCACGGCCGGGAGCTGGGTCCCGGCTCCGAGCTCGTTGACCTACCAGTGGTCGGCCGCCGGGAAGCCGGTCAAGAACGCGAGCAGGCCGACGCTGCGGGTGGGACCGGCGCTGGCGGGCAAGGCGCTGAGGGTCACCGTCACGGCGACCAGGGCCGGCTACCGACCCCTCGGCACCTCCTCGGTCAAGACCGAGCCGGTCGCCCTCGGGCGGATCACGACTCAGGGCGCGCCTGCCCTCGTGGGCTCCGCGCGACCCGGTGGTGCGCTGCGCTTGCACGACGCCTCGTTCACGCCACGGGATGCCGTCGTCTCGGTCACCTGGTGGCGCTCCGGGGTCCGGGTGAAGGGCCTGAAGGGGACGTCGTACCGGGTCAGCGGGACCGACCTCGGCGCGCGGATCGCCGCACGGATGACGCTGACCGCGCCCGGCTACCGGACCCGGACGTTGCGGACGCCATACACCGCACGGGTCCGGTCGGTGGCCCGGGTCCGGCTCACCGTCGGTGGCCGCCACGGGCACGTGCGCGCCACGGTGTCGCTGTCCGCGCCCGGGGTCCGGCACGTCACGGGCAAGGTCCGGATCGGCTGGCGCGGCCGCACGCTGCGGCAGGTGGTCCTGCATGGCGGGTCGGCCACCAGCACGCTGAACGGCGTGCCCGCAGGAGTACGTCGGCTGGCGGTGACGTACACCGGGAGCAGGCTGGTGGCACCCAGGACGGTGACGCGGACGGTCAGGGTCCGCTGACCCCGCCCGCCGGCCCGGCCCGGCACCCCGTCAGGCGGACTTCTGCCTGGACCGGTACTGCTTCATGTAGGCCGACTTGAGCGCGCGGCACTCCTCGCAGCGGCACTTGTCGGTGACGTAGGCCGCCCAGGTCCCGTGCGCCACCTGCGCACCGTCCCCGGCGGCCACGCGCTGACGGCGACGTTCGCGCTGACGACGTCGCGCGTCCATCCCCGCCTTACGGCATTCCTCGCACCGACACTTGCCCGACTCGTAGCTCGCGGCGCTCCCGTGCTTGACCTGCTGCATGCGCTCGCAATGCCCATCGGAGGGTGCTCCATTCCTGTCCAGACAGGGGGACTGAACCACTTTTTCAGCGCTCGCGACGCCCCTCGACCACCGACGTGCACAGTCGTCCCGTCGGGGGTAAGGATGGGGCGTCCGGTGACCGCCGCGACCTACCCCAGACGTCTCAGGAGCGCCCGTGTCCTCATCCCGTCCCACCCTCAGGATCCTCGACCCGGCCGACGGCTCGGTGGTCGGTGAGCTCGAGGTCGGCGGTGCCGCCGAGGTCGAGGCGGCGCTCGGCTCGGCGGTGAAGGCGGCACCGGAGTGGCGCCGGACCGCACCCGCGGACCGGGCCGCGATGGTGCACGCCGCGGCGGACCGGGTCGCGGCGGCGGCCGACGAGCTGGCCCTGCTGACCACCCGGGAGATGGGCAAGCCGATCGAGGACGCGCGGGGCGGGGTGGCAGCCGGCGTCTCCACGCTGCGCCAGTACGCCGAGCTCGGTCCGCTGCACCGCGGGCGCTCCCTCCAGGGCTCCTGGGACGCCACCGACCTGATGGTCCCCGGGCCCCGTGGTGTGGTCGCGGCCCTGACGCCGTGGAACGACCCGGTCGCCGTACCCTGCGGGATCCTCGGGGCGGCGCTGGTGACCGGTAACACCGTGGTCTTCAAGCCCTCGGAGCGCACCCCGCACACCGGGCTGGAGCTCGCCCGACTGCTCTCGTCGGTCCTACCCGCGGGAGTGCTCGAGGTGGTGGTGGGCGACGGCTCCACGGGCGCCGCCCTCGCCGCGTCGGCCGACGTCGACCTCGTCGCGCACGTCGGCTCGACGACCGCGGGGCGGTCGATCGCGGAGGCGGCGGCGCGGACCGGCGCGAAGGTCCTCCTGGAGAACGGGGGCAACGACCCGCTCGTGGTCGACGCCGACGTGGACCCGGAGTGGGCGGCCGCCCAGGCGGCCGTCGGGGCGTTCGCCAACGCCGGGCAGATCTGCACCTCGGTGGAGCGGATCTACGTGAGCCAGGCGGTCGCCGACCCGTTCCTCGACGCGCTGGTACGACGGGCCGAGAGCCTGGTCATGGGCCCCGGGACGGCCGAGGGGACGGAGCTGGGGCCGCTGGTCGACGCCCGGATGCGGGACGCGGTGCACCAGCACGTGCAGGACGCCGTCGACCACGGAGCGCGGGTCCTCACCGGCGGGACCCCGGCCGAGGGCCCGGGGATGTTCTACCCGGCGACGGTCCTCACCGGCTGCACGCCGGACATGGCGGTGATGCGCGAGGAGACGTTCGGGCCGGTCGCGCCGGTGTGCGTCGTCCCGGACTTCGACGCGGCCCTCGAGCTCGCCGGCGACGGCAGGTACGGCCTCGCAGCTGTGGTCCTCACCCGGGACATGGAGCACGCCCAACGCGCCTGGCGGGAGCTCCCCGTCGGCACGGTGAAGGTGAACGCGGCCTTCGGCGGCGCACCCGGCGGCGCGGCCCACCCCCGGGGCGCCAGCGGCACCGGGTTCGGCTACGGCCCCGAGCTGCTCGACGAGATGACCGTGACGAAGGTCGTGCACCTCGGCACCGCCCCCCGGACTCGTTGAGAGGGCTCGCGTTCCCGTTGAGAAGGCGCTCGTTCCTGTTGAGAGGGCGCTCGTTCCCGTTGAGAAGGCGCTGATTTCCGCCGTACGACGGAATTGGAGCCGTCTCAACGGGAACTGCTGCCGTCTCAACGGGAATTGCTGCCGTCTCAACGGGAACGGGC
>JAWWPF010000258.1:0-2870 GCA_033850795.1 Nocardioidaceae bacterium
CCGACCGCATTGCGAGCGAGAGCGTGTAGGCATTGCACAGATGCACACCGCGTGACTCGCCGTGTGCCGAATCGAGCATCAGGTCAATGGCCTGCTGAGGGCCGACTGCAGTGATCCTCACACCGCAAACTTCCACGTGCTCAGGCGTCGGCGCAGAGCCCCGCGACGCAGCCATCGACGTCATCGTGTCACGACGTAGACGGGTGCCGCGCCGACACGCACCGTTCCGTGCGGCAGTTTCGTGCCCGTAACGTCGTAGACCACCGCGCCGGCAGGTGGGGTCAGCGCGTAGCTGCCTCTCGTCACCCAGGTCGCCTGCAGTTTCTGGCCGCCGGGGCGGACAAAGGCGCAGCTGAACCGCGTGCCAGCTTGCGTGACCGTGCAACCGGTCGGCTGCGAGCCGACGATGAGCCTCTCCACCGTGCGCTCGGCGCCGCCGGCCAAGGACAGCGAGCGCAGATCGGAATTCTCCAGCCACACCCCGCCCCACGACCGGTCGTCGGCGGCGTACCAGATCGTCCGCACCACTTGGTGCTGGGTGCTCAGCAGGAACGTGCGAGCGACCATAGCCGCGGCGGAGGTGCCGGTGAAGGTGATTCCGGCCGGGACGCGGCCGACGTTTGTCTCGGTGTTCCAGATGGGTCGATCAGCGAGCCCATGTTGGGCCAGCACGGCGCGCGCCCCCGGCAATGCGACCTGCATCGACCATTCGGGTCCGTCGCCTGCCTTGGCCGGCTCATCACCCGGATACAGGTGCAGGCCGACGATGTCGAAGTCCGAGCCACCGGGCTGGCTGAGGAAGCGGTCGAGGAACTTCAGCCCGTGCTTCGGCGCCCCGTCGGTGAAGGCGATGCTCGGCGCGATCAGCCGCTGACCAAATCCCAGTGAACGCAAGATGCGGTGCGCCGTGACCTGCATCTGCGCGAGTCGCTCGATCGAGTCGTTCCAGCCATTGCGGAGGCTGGGTTCGTTCCACAATTCGAAGAAGTGGACGCGGTCCCGGTAGCGCGTCGCGAGCGCCCGCACATAGCGCCCCCACGGCCCGGAAGCGGACGTGTCACGGGGCGCGCAGGTGGCCGCGCCCCAGTCGGTGCCGCGGATGACGTGAGTGCACCCGCGTGCCGCCCAGGCCGGGGTCATGCCCAACGTGATGACGGGGTCGACGTGGTGGCGCGTGAACGTCGAGATGATCGCGTCGAGCCGCTGCAGCCCCGGGCTGCCCGTACCCGTCAGCGGCGAATCGGGCGACGGCTCGATGTCCTTCCACGTCACCCCCATGTCCCAGATTCGTGCCGTGCCGAAGGAGAGCTCGGGATAGGGATCGCGGCCAAAGCCCAGGTAGTGCATGCCGAAGGACTGTGCGGTTATCACCGGTCCGCCTGCCCCGGCGGTTGAGACAGCTGTCGGGGTGGTGGAGGTCCCCGCCGGCGGGGGGCTCGCCGACTCAGATGGCGGGATCGACGGCGGAGACTGCCGGGGGCTCGCAGAATGCGACGCGCCGGCGCAGCCCGTCGCGGCCACAAAGACTGCGACTAGCGCTGCACCGGCGCGTCCGGAGAAGGAGGGCACCGATCGAGGCTATTGCGCCCGGTTGTCCGATCCGGGCGCCCGGTCTACTTGAAGGAGCCCACCAGGTAGACGGGGTAGTGATTGATGGCGAACTTCTTGCCCGCATAGGCGCTGCGGTGTACACCGGCCACCGTGTACGAGCTCTTGGTGCCCGCCGGGGCCTTGAGCGTGTAGCTGCCACCGGTCGTCCAGATCGCCAGCAGGGTCTTGTGGCCGGCCGTCGTCCCGAACTTGCAGGTGTACTTCCACTTGTTGGCGCCGACCGTGGTGCGGCTGCACCCCAGTGGGGCCCTTCCGACGAGCAGCGAGCGGACCGTGCGATAGCCGACGCCAGCCGTGGTCAGTGTCTTGTAGTCGGACTTCTCGAGGAAGATGCCGCCCCAGGAGCGGTCGTCCGCGGCGTACCAGAAGGTTCGCGCAACCTTGTTTTGGGTGGCCAGGATGAACGTGCGTGCGACGCCCGCGGCAGCGAGCGTGCTCTGACCGTCACCCTGCCTGGTCCCGGCAGGGGCACGTCCGACGTTCGTCTCGGTGTTCCAGATCTGACGCCCGGACAGGTGGTACTGCGCCAGTACCTTCCGTGCACCGACGAGGGCGGTGTTCATCGACCACTCCGGGCCGTAGCCACCCTTGGCGGCGGCGTCGCTCGGGTAGAGGTGCAGACCGACGATGTCGAACGCTGTGCCGCCGCTCTTCGAGAAGAAGTTGCTCATCCAGCTGTAGCCGCCACCGGCCGTGAAGGCGATGCTCGGCGAGACCATCTTCTGACCGTGGTTGTGCAGTGTGCTGTAGGCGCTGGCCTGCATGCTCGCGAGCTTCGCGATCGCGCTCGAATCCTGGCGGGCCCAGCCGTTCTTGAAGTTCGGCTCGTTCCACAGCTCGAAGTAGGTGACCTTGGGGTGACCGTGGTTGCCGTCGTAGCGGGTGGCGAGGAAGTTGACGTAGTTGGACCAGGGATCGCCGAAACTGTGCCCGGCGCTGTCCGCGTAGTTGTCGACCGGCGGGCAGGTCGAGACGCCGTAGCTCCCGTAGCTGCATCCGCTGGTGTTCGCGGCCCACGAGGGCGTCATGCCGAGGGTGATCATCGGGTCGACGTGGTGGTTGGCGAAGTTCTGCACGACCGAGTCGAGCTTGGAGACGACGGTCTGGTCGAAGCCGTCCGTGCTCGTCGTCTGCGTGATGATGCCATCGCCCGGCGTATAGGTGGGCGCGTTGGGCTGAAGCTGTGCCCAGTCGACGCCGTCGTCCCAGATCCGCGCGCTGGCGAACGCCAGCGACGGATAGGAGCCACGCGTCAGGTA
>JAWWPF010000267.1:0-6228 GCA_033850795.1 Nocardioidaceae bacterium
GGGAGCATCGTCATCAGCGCCTCGTAGCCGGCCTGGGCGTCGGCGACCTGCGAGGAGGTGAGCCCGCCCCCGGAGCGGAACGGCAGCCCGAAGTGCCGCGCGATCTGGCCGGTGCACAGCAGCCCGATGCCGGACTCGGGGGTGCCGAACGTCGGCGACCCGGACTGCATGTCGATGTTGGACAGGAACGACCCGAAGATCACGGGGCAGCCGGGGCGGATCAGCTGGGCGAGCGCGATCCCGGACAGCGCCTCGGCGATCTGCTGCACGAGCGCCGCGGGGATGGTCACCGGGGACATCGCGCCCATCAGGATGAACGGCGTCAGGACGCAGGGCTGGGCCGCGAGGCTGTACTCGAACAGCGACTCGAGCATCCGCCCGTCCCAGCGCAGCGGCGAGTTGCAGTTGATCAGGGAGATCGAGACCGGCGTCTGCTCGATGGCCTCACGCCCGCCGAAGACGATCTCGCCCATCGCGATCGTGTCGGCGGCGTTCACCCCGGACACCACGTTGCCCATGTAGACCTTGTCGGTCAGCGTCTGCAGCGCGTAGGTCATGTCGAGGTGCCGCGAGTCCAGCGGGGTGTCGTTGGGCTCGCAGATGACGCCGCCGGCCGAGTCGAGCACCGGGAAGGACTGCGCCAGCTTGGTGAACCGCTCGAAGTCGTTCATGGTGGCGTCGCGACGGACGTCGCCCTCGCGGACGAACGGCGGACCGTAGACCGCCCCGAAGGCCATCGAGTCGCCGCCGATGTGGATGTTGTTCTCCGGGTTGCGGGCCTGTACGTCGAACTCGTGCGGCGCCTTGGCGACCTGCTCGAGCACGAAGTCCGGGTCGAGGTAGACGCATTGCCCCTCGACCCGCTGGCCGGCCTCCTTGAACAGCGCGAGCGCCCGGTCGCTGTCGAACTCCACCCCGACCTCGGTCAGCAGCCGACGCCACCCGGCGTCCAGCTTCGCCATCGCGTCCTCGGAGAGGATCTCGTACCTCGGCATCGTGTTGCGGAACATCTACACCCTCCTGGACGAACTTCGGGCCATTCTGCTTGACCCGCGCTGATCGGCATCCTAGCCTCATAATGTGGAAGTCGGTTCCACAGTATGAAACACCCGCTCAGGCGGCAAGCGAGGACAGATGAGCAGCTCCCCCGCCCCGGGAAGCACCCAGGGAGGCACCCAGGCGGTCGACCGCGCCGCTGCGCTCGTCGACCTCGTGGTGCGCGCCGCCGAGCCGCTCAGCTTCACCGAGCTCAGCGACGAGACCGGGCTCGCCCGGTCCACCACCTCGAGGCTGCTCGCGGCGCTCGAACGCACCGACCTCCTCGAGCGGGACGCGTCCGGCGGGTACGTCGCCGGGCCGCTGTTCGCGCTGCACGCCGCCCTGCACGACCCGTGGCCGCAGGTCGCCCGCCTCGCCCGGCCGGTCCTCCAGCGGGTCGGCGAGCTGACCGGTGAGACCGTGCACCTCGGGGTCCCCCGCGGCCAGGGCGTCGTGCACGTCGGCCAGGTGGAGTCGACGTTCCTCCTCTCCGCGCGCGACTGGAACCAGGTCGACGTACCCCCGCACTGCTCGGCGCTCGGCAAGGTCCTCTACGCCTTCGGGGTGCTGCCGCTGCCCGCCGGCCGTCTCGAGCGGCGCACCGACCGGACCGTCACCAGCCGCGAGGCGCTCAGCACCCAGCTCGCCGCGATCCGGCGGGAGGGCTACGCCGCGACGGTCGACGAGCTCGAGACCGGACTGAGCGCCATCGCCGCTCCGGTCGAGGGCCGCGACGGCGTGATCTGCG
Source organism: Nocardioidaceae bacterium (assembly GCA_033850795.1). Classification (GTDB taxonomy): domain Bacteria; phylum Actinomycetota; class Actinomycetes; order Propionibacteriales; family Nocardioidaceae; genus Nocardioides_B. The sequence goes on from JAWWPF010000267.1 coordinate 1,787, forward strand.
CCATCGGCGTGTCCGGGCCCACCGCCCGGCTCCAGGACCGGGTCGACCAGATCGGTCGGCTCCTGACCCAGCAGGCGGACGCCCTGTCCGCGCTGCTGGGCCGACCAGGTAGAACATCTAGAAGCGTGTCGGCGACGCTGCACGAAACGCACCCACGAACCCACAGCAGAACGAAGGAGGGCGTGGCATGACAAGCCCGCTGACACCCGAAGAGATCCTGCAGCACCTCTACGACGAGACCCTGCTCGGCAACGCGCCGGAGGTCCTCGCCCTGACCCATCAGGCGCTGGGCATGGACATGGAGCCGCAGAGCCTGCTCTTCGACGCCCTGATCCCGTCCCTGGAGGAGGTCGGCGCCCGGTTCGAGCGCGGCGACTTCTTCGTGCCGGAGATGCTGATCGCTGGCCGCGCGATGGCCGGCGCGATGGAGGTGCTGCGCCCGCTGCTGGCCGACACCGGCGTGCAGACCATCGGCAAGTTCCTGATGGGCACCGTCAAGGGCGACGTCCACGACATCGGCAAGAACCTGGTCAACATCATGCTGGAGGGCGCCGGCTTCGAGGTCATCGACCTCGGCGTGCAGGTGGCGCCGGAGAAGTTCGTGGAGAAGATCCAGGAGCACAAGCCCGACATCGTCGGGTTCTCGGCGTTCCTGACCACCACCATGCCGATGTTCAAGGCGAACCTGAACGCGCTGGAGAAGGCCGGCCTGCGCGACCAGGTGATCGTGATGGTCGGCGGCGCCCCCGTCACCCAGGAGTACGCCGACGCGGTCGGCGCCGACGGCTACGCCCCGGACGCGTCCGCGACCGTGAAGCGCGCCAAGGACCTGCTGCACAAGCGGCGTTCGCTGGTGTCCGCATGAGCGCCGAGGCACTGCAGACGGGGCTGCCGGTGACCGCCGAGCAGGTCGAGCCCCTCGAGACCACGCTCCGGTCCGCCACCTCCGAGGTCGTCATCGGCCACGGCCGCCGGTTCTGCCTGATCGGCGAGCGGATCAACCCCACCGGTCGGCGGATCTTCCAGGAGCAGCTGCGCGCCGGGGACATGTCGGCGATCGAGCGCGACGTGATCGCCCAGGTCGAGGGCGGCGCTGACGTGCTGGACGTCAACATGGGCGTCCCGATGACCGACGAGCCCGAGCTGCTCGCCAAGGCCATCACGCTCGTGCAGTCCCTGACCGACAGGCCGGTCTGCATCGACTCGTCCGTCGTCGAGGCCCTCGAGGCCGGGCTGGCCGCCTACCAGGGCCGCGCCCTGGTCAACTCGATCACCGCCGAGGACGACCGGATGGAGCTGATCCTCCCGCTCGTCAAGAAGTACGACGCCGCGATCATCGCTCTGCCCAACGACGCCGAGGAGATCCCGATGGAGGCGGACCGCCGCCTCGAGCTCGTGCAGCACATCGTCGACGTCGCGACGAAGGAGTACGGCATCGCCAAGCGCGACATCGTCATCGATCCGCTCGCCATGCCGATCGGGGCGGACACCTCCGTGGTGAACACCACCCTGGAGACGATGCGCCGCATCCGTGACGTGCACGGCCTGAACATGACCTGCGGCGCGTCCAACGTCTCCTTCGGGATGCCGGACCGGCACACCCTCGGTGCGGCCTTCCTGCCGATGGCGATGACCGCCGGCCTGACCAGCGCGATCATGGACACCCGCACCCCGCAGATCGTCGAGGCGGTCAAGGCCGCCGACCTGCTGCTCGGTCACGACGACTGGGGCATGAGCTGGATCGCAGCACACCGGAAGAAGCAGGCCGCCGCGACCTGATGAGTGACGAACCGCTGGACGAATCACGGGACCGACCGCGCGACTTCGCGCTGCACGACCTGCGCCGCGAAGGCCTCATCGATCGGCCGGACGGCCCCACGCCGATGCCGCACGACGGTTCGGGGCGGGTGCAGCTGTCCTTCTCCCCGGCCGGCCGGGACGTGCGCGTGCCGACCGGGGTGTCGGTGTTCGACGCCGCGAGCTGGAACGGCATCGCGATCGACTCCACCTGCGGCGGCCACGGGACCTGCAAGAAGTGCAAGATCCAGGTGCTCGGGCCCGCTGCGGCAGCGGTCCCGGTGCACCGGCTCGACGCGCGCTCCTTCACCCCCGACCAGCTCGGGGACGGCTGGCGGCTTGCCTGCCTGGCCCAGGCCAGCCAGGACCTGAAGGTCGAGGTGCCGCCGCTGACCACACGTCCCAAGGCGGCGACCCTGGGTGTGGGCCGGCAGGTGATCCTGCGTCCCGCCATACAGAAGCGGTACCTGGAGCTGGCCGAGCCGAGCCTGGCCGACCAGCGCACCGACCTGCAGCGGGTCACCGACGCGATCGAGGACCTCGAGCTCACCCCGGACCTGCACGTGCTGCGGCGGTTGCCGACCGTGCTGCGGCAGGCCGACTACAAGGTCACGGCCGTCGTCGTGGACGAGGCCCTGATCGACGTCGAGCCGGGCGACACCACCGATCGCCGGTTCGCGATCGCCTTCGACCTGGGCACCACTACAGTGGTCGCGACCCTGATCGACACCGCCACCGGGACCCCGGCCGCCGTCGACTCGATGCTGAACAAGCAGCAGCCGTTCGGCGGTGACGTGATCACTCGGATCAGCGCCACGATGCTCGACCCCGAGGCGTTGCCCCGACTACGCCAGCTCGCCCAGGACACGCTGGCCGAGCTCACTGCGGACGTGCTCGCCGAAGCCGGCGTGCAGCCCTCGGAGGTCTACGAGGTCGCCCTGGCCGGCAATGCGACCATGACCGCGCTGGTCCTCGGGATCGACCCCGAGCCGCTCGGCGTGGCCCCGTTCGTGATGTCGGCCTCGACGATGCCGATGATCCTCGCCTCCGAGCTCGGCCTGTCCCTGCACCCGCAGGCCCGGGCCGTGCTGTTCCCGGCGCTCGGGGCGTACGTCGGCGGCGACATCGTCTCCGGCATGCTGGCCACCGGCATGGACCGCGACAAGCGGACCCGGCTGTTCATCGACGTGGGCACCAACTGCGAGATCGTGCTCAGCGACGGCGACACCATCCTCGCCACCGCTGCGCCCGCCGGCCCGGCGTTCGAGGGCGGTGCCATCCGCTGCGGCATGCGCGCCGCCGACGGCGCCGTCGAGGTCGTCCGCATCGACAAGGACGTCGACGGCGGGGTGACCCTGCAGACCATCGGCGACGTCGAGCCGCAGGGCATCTGCGGCTCCGGGCTGGTGGACGCGGTCTCCGAGCTGGTCCGCACCGGGCTGCTGGACGGCTCCGGACGGTTCGTCACTGACGAGCGGGCCGCCGAGCTGGCCCCCTTCGTCGCGGACCGGCTCACCGCGATCGGGAAGGAGCGGGTCTTCGTCCTGCACCGGCCCGAGCCCTCGAGCCCGCCCGAGGAGTCGGTGTACCTGTCCCAGCGCGACGTCCGCGAGCTCCAGTTCGCCAAGGGCGCCATCGCCACCGGCTGGACGCTGCTGCTCGAGCAGCTCGGCCTCGAGCACAGCGACGTGCAGCAGGTGCTGCTCGCCGGCTCGTTCGGCAGCTATCTGGCCCCGGCGGCGGCCGTACGGATCGGACTGGTTCCCAAGATCCCGGTGCTGCGGATCGTGTCCGCGGGGAACGTCGCCGGCGAGGGCGCGAAGATGAGCCTGCTCAGCATCCGGGAGCGCGCCGGTGCACTCGCGCTGCTCGAGGAGGTGAAGTATGTCGAGCTCTCCGACCGTGCCGACTTCAACGACCGGTTCGTCGACCTCCTCGCCTTCCCCGGCTGAACGGTCGGGCCGGCTGGCGCTCGTCGCCTGCGGTGCCCTGGCGCAGCCGTGCGCCGAGGTGGTCGCCCGCCGTGGCTGGCCGGTCGACGTGGTGCCTCTTCCTCCGCTGCTGCACAACCACCCCGAGAAGATCGCGGTCGAGGTGGAACGGGTCGCCGGCGACCTGCAGCAGCGCTACGCCGCGGTGGCGGTCGGGTACGCCGACTGCGGCACCTACGGGGCACTCGACGAGGTGTGTGACCGCCGGGGCATCGCCCGCCTCGAGGGACTCCACTGCTACGACCTCTACGGCGGTGCCGAACGGTTGCAGGCGATGTTCGAGGCCCAGCCGGGGACCTACGTGCTCACCGACTTCCTGGTCCGCTCCTTCGACCGGACCGTGATCGCCGAGCTGGGCCTGGACCGCTATCCGGAGCTGCGCGACGACTACTTCCGCCACTACACCCGGCTCGTCTGGCTGGCCCAGCAACCGGACGCGGACCTGACGGCGCGCGCCGAGCGCGCCGCGAGCCGGATCGGGCTTCCGTTGACGGTGGTGCCCACCGGTCACACCGGGCTCGAGCGTGCTCTGGAGCGGCTGCTGGAGCGCTCTGCCTGCGGGTCAGACTTCGAGCTCCGCAGCCGCGCTCGTTGACGGACGCTGACGTGGGGGGCGAGCCCGCTGCAAGGCGGTCCCGACAGTAGTAGCCCAGA
>JAWWPF010000033.1:0-12030 GCA_033850795.1 Nocardioidaceae bacterium
ACGCCCTCCGAGGCTGACGAGAGTCCTGCGGCCGCTACCGCGTCGTGGACCACCTTGCGCTCGAACGGCGTCATCGGGTCCAGGGCCCTGCGCTCGCCGGACCGCTGAACCTCCGCGATCGCCTCGGCGGCCACCTTCTCCAGGCGGGACCGCTTGTCGGCCCGGAAGCCGCCGACGTCCAACATCAGCCGGGAACGCTCGCCGGTCTCCCGGTAGACGGCCAGGCGCGACAGCTCCTGAAGCGCCTCCAGCACCTCCCCGTTGCGGCCCACCAGAACCCGTACGTCACCGCCGATGATGCTCACCGCGGCGCGGTCGCCCTCGACGTCCATGTCCAGGTCACCGTCGAGGTCGGCAATGTCCAACAGCTCCTCGAGGTAGTCCGCCGCGATGTCGCCCTCCCGCTCGAGCCGGTCCACGTCCGGCTCAGCGCCGGCGCCCCCCTCGGCCTCAGGACCGTCCGACGAGTCAGCGTCGTCCTCGGACTCAGAGCCATCGGACTCAGGACCGTCCTCCAAGGCCTCGTCCTCCGCGGACTCCGGACCGTCGCCGGCCCCCTGCGCCCCGTCGAGCCCATCGACCGGCGGTGTCTCGACAGCCGACGTGCCCTCCGGGGACAGCTCAGCCGCGGACAGGTCAGCAGACGGCGTCTCCACCGCGACGCCGTCGTCGTTGCCCGCCCCGGTCTCGGACATGGTCGGTTCAGTCACGTGTCACTCCCCTGTGTAGATCTCGCACGTCGGTCGGTCGCGTCAGCCCCCGTGCCGCGCTCAGACGTCGCGCCCTCGCGGCAGGTCCGGCTGGACGCTCAGGCTGTGTTGCGCCCGGACTCCTGGTCGTCGTCCGGGTCGGACGCCTCCGCCCTGCTGTTCCCGGGCCGCGTCTTCCCGCTGCCCGGCTGTGCCGGACGCGGCGCGGGCTGGCCCTTGCGGCGCTGGCTGCGGGTCTGCTTCTTCGGCTGCGCGCGCGGAGCCGGCGGCGGCGTCTCGGCCTCCGGCTTCGCGTCGATGGGCGTCGCCGGGTCCGGCAGGCCGTGGCGCGCCCGCTTGGCTGCGTCACGCTCCTGCTTGGCCTTCGCCGCAGGGGTTCCCGGAGCGGGGTTGTTCCGGATCACGTAGAACTGCTGCCCCATCGTCCACAGGTTCGACGTCGTCCAGTAGAAGAGCACCCCGATCGGGAAGGCGATGCCGCCGACCGCGAAGACCACAGGAAGCACGTAGAGCAGCATCTTCTGCTGCTGGGCGTACTGGCCCGTCATCGCGTCGGCAGGCATGTTCTTGCTCATCAGCTGACGCTGGGTGAGGAAGGTGGTTGCCGTCATCGCGACCACCAGGATCGCGGCGAGGATGCGCACGTTCGTCTCGTGCGTGGAGGTGAAGCTGTCGGAGATCTTCGCGCCGAAGATCGTCGCGTTGGCGAAGCTGTTGGCCAGGTGCGCGGTGAGCAGGGCCCGAGGCTGGTCGGGCTGCTTGGCCGCGTGGTCGATGAGCCGGAACAGCGCGAGGAAGATCGGCATCTGCAGCAGGATCGGCAGGCACGAGGCGAACGGGTTGGTCCCGGTCTCCTTGTAGAGCGCCATCGTCTCGGCGGCGAGCCGCTCCCGGTCGTGCCCGTACTTCTTCTGCAGCTCCTTGACCTTGGGCTGCAGCAGCTGCATGTTGCGGCTGGACTTGATCTGCTTGACGAACAGGGGGATCAGGGCAGCGCGGATCAGCACCGTCAGGCCGATGATGGACAGCACCCAGGCGACGCCGCTGTTCGGGCCGAAGATGCCCCCGAAGATGCGGTGGAACCCGACCAGCACGAACGACGTCAGGTAGTACAGCGGCGTCATGATGTAGCTGCCGAGCTGACTGATAGCGCTGAACACTCAGGCTCCTAGAGTCTGGTGGGAATGAGACATCTTGGGTGGTACCGGGTCATAACCGCCAGGTGACCACGGGTGGCAGCGAGCCACCCGACGGACCGCGTACCAGCTGCCCCGGACGCTCCCATGAACCGTGACCGCTTCCAGGGCGTACGCCGAGCAGGACGGATGGTACCGGCACACCTGTCCGTACAGCGGGCTGATCGCGAAGCGGTACGCCTTGAGCAACCCGATCAGCAGTAGTCTCACCGGGGCTCGCCACCGTGGCGGGAGGAGGCGCCGGACCGCGGGCGCCGAGCCTGCGCCCGGCGCAGCGCCTCGTCGAGGTCCCGGCCGAGCTCGGCGTAGCCCAGGTCCGCCGCACCGGGCAGCGCCCGGACCACGAGGAGCGCGGACACCGGCACGGACCCGAGCCGCTCGCGCGACAGATGACGCAGCCGGCGCTTCACCCGGTTGCGCGTCACCGCATTGCCGACCGCTCTGCCGACCACGAACCCCACCTGGGGCCCACCCTCAGTCGCCGGGTCACCGTCGGCCAGCAGGTGCACCACCAGGCTCCGGGTGCCGGCGCGGCGACCCCGCCGGGCCGTGATCGTGAAGCCGGCCGACGTGGTCAGCCGGTGGCGACGATCAAGCACGGCGCGACACCGATGGCACCGGGGCGGCGCTTCAGACTGCCAGCTTGTTGCGACCCTTGCGCCGGCGCGCGGACAGGATCGAGCGTCCCGCACGGGTGCGCATGCGCAGGCGGAAGCCGTGCACCTTGTGACGACGACGGTTGTTCGGCTGGTACGTGCGCTTGCTCACGGCGGATCTCCGTAGATGTGACGGTTGGTGCGAGGTCAATGGGCGATCGGTGCGGGCGCCGCGGGATGTCCCGCGCAGGCGGCACCTGTCGACACCGGTTCGACCGCTCAACGGTACGCGGGCGCTCAGGGAGGGTCAAACCGAAGGCCTGTGGACAACGGCTTGTCACCCGGCGCCCCCGGCTTGTAGCGTGCGGGGGTCCCCGAGGTTCCCCACGGTTGACTCCTCCACGCTCGACATCTCGGCCACCTGCCAGCAGCGCTCGGTTCAGAACGTACCTGACCTGCAGTGATGCGGATCGGCGCGAGGAGGTCGGATCCGTCCTCGGTGCGCCCCCGCGGTGACCGGTGACCCCCGGCGACATGCACAACCTGTGGACAAAGGTGTGGATCTGCTACGTGATCGCACAGCGCGGCGTGGCCGCGTCCGACCTGAGCGAGTGGCTGGGACCCTGGGTGTGGGGACCGAGTCGAATCTGAGTGACTGGAGATGGGGAAACCGCGTGAGTGAGACCCCGGGTCGAGAGCCGGACGAGTCGAGGGTCGACCAGGGCCGCACCGGTGGCACGGACGGCTCCGGCGGCAGGGGTGGCACCGGCGGCGGCGACCGGCTCCACCTCGCGTGGCAGGAGCTCCTCGCAGAGCTGCCGGCCAACCAGCGTGCCTGGCTCGCCGGCAGCCGCCCGGTCACCCTGCACCAAGGGACCGCGATCATCGCGGTCGCGGACGAGTTCACCCGCAACCAGATCGAGGGCAGGCTGCGGCCGCAGCTCGAGGAGTCCCTCGGCGCCTCCTTCGACCACCCGGTGCGGATCGCCGTCACCATCGACCCCGAGCTCGGCAGCCATCCCGCCCCCGGGTCGGGGCTCGCCGCCGGGTCCGAGGACGGCACCGGCGCGTCATACTCCCCGGACGGCGGTCTCCACCGCCCTCAGGCCTATCCGCAGTACGGCGGACCGCTCGATGCCCGGACGCCCGGGGTGCACGACGGCCAGCCGCCGTACGAGGACCGGCCGTACCAGGGCAGAGCGATGGGCGACCACTCCATCGACATGTCGACAAATCCACGTGCCGACGCGAACCCCAACGCGCCGCTGCACGGGACCGGCCCCGAGGAGCCCGAGGACCGGGCCCGGCGCTCGACCCACGGACTGTCCGGAAGCGCGCTCGAGACCAGGCTCAACCCGAAGTACGTGTTCGAGACCTTCGTGATCGGGTCGTCGAACCGGTTCGCGCACGCGGCCGCGGTGGCCGTCGCGGAGGCGCCCGGCAAGGCCTACAACCCGCTGTTGGTCTACGGCGACTCGGGACTGGGCAAGACCCACCTCCTGCACGCCATCGGGCACTACGTCCGCAGCCTGTTCAGCGGCGCCCGGGTCCGCTACGTGAGCTCGGAGGAGTTCACCAACGAGTTCATCAACGCGATCCGCGACGACCGCCAGGACCGCTTCAAGCGGCGCTACCGCGACGTCGACGTCCTCCTCATCGACGACATCCAGTTCCTGGAGGGGAAGATCCAGACACAGGAGGAGTTCTTCCACACCTTCAACACGCTGCACAACGCGAACAAGCAGATCGTCATCACCTCCGACCGGGCGCCCAAGCGGCTCGAGGCGCTCGAGGACAGGTTGCGCAACCGGTTCGAGTGGGGGCTGATCACCGACGTCCAGCCGCCCGACCTCGAGACCCGGATCGCGATCCTGCGGAAGAAGGCCGCCACCGATCGGATGACCGCCCCGCCCGACGTGCTCGAGTTCATCGCCAGCAAGATCCAGACCAACATCCGCGAGCTCGAGGGCGCGTTGATCCGGGTGACCGCCTTCGCCAGCCTGAACCGGCAGCCGGTTGACCTCACACTCGCGGAGATCGTGCTCAAGGACCTGATCCCCGAGGGTGGCGAGCCGGAGATCACCGCCGCCCTGATCATCGCGCAGACCGCCGCGTACTTCGGCCTCTCCATCGACGACCTGTGCGGCGCCAGCCGCAGCCGCGTGCTGGTCACCGGCCGGCAGATCGCGATGTACCTGTGCCGCGAGCTCACCGAGCTGTCCCTGCCGAAGATCGGCCAGCAGTTCGGCGGGCGCGACCACACCACGGTCATGCACGCGGACAAGAAGATCCGTCAGCTCCTCGCGGAGCGACGCTCGGTCTACAACCAGGTCACCGAGCTCACCAACCGCATCAAGCAGCAGGCCCGCCAGTCGTGATCGCGCTCGCCGTGCGCCCCACCGATCTCGCAGCCGGTTGGGGATCCGGGTGTGGAGTCTTGTCATTCTCCCGGCCTGCCCCTGTGGACAAGGTCAGCCGCGCTGCCGCGGGACGCTCCCGGAACCACAGGTCCGCCAGCTTGTGCACCACGCCGTCCACATCCTCCTGGGACGGCGAAACCCGCGGTGACCTCGACGGACAGCACTTGTCCACAGTTTCCACCGCACCTGTTAACACCACTGAACTACAACCGGTTGGATCCTGCGCAAACGTCTCCCCGCCCCCCGATCTGGGGACGAACCGGATTCGAGGTGCGGCGACGTCCGCTGCGCAGGGGAGACCGGCCATGGCAGGATGCTCACCCCGGACCCTCCCGGGACCGTCCGATCCGTCCGCATCCGGGCGGGGCTCGCGCACAGGAGGCGACAGCCAGTGAAGTTCACCGTCGAACGCGACGTGCTCGCCGACGCCGTGGCCTGGGCTGCCCGCAGCCTGCCGGTCCGGCCGAGCGTCCCCGTGCTCGCCGGGTTGCTGATCGAGACGGTGGAGGGCGGCGACGGACTCCAGCTCTCGACGTTCGACTACGAGACCTCCGCCCGCGCCACGCTGCCCGCGTCGGTGCAGGACGAGGGGCGCGCGCTCGTGTCCGGACGCCTGCTGGCCGACATCTCGCGGAGCCTGCCGAACAAGCCGGTGGAGATGTCCATCGACGGCGCGAAGGTCTCCTTGACCTGCGGTTCGGCCAGATTCAGCCTGCAGACCATGCCGGTCGAGGAGTACCCCACGCTGCCGGACATGCCGCAGGCGACCGGCACCGTGCGCAGCGACCTGTTCGCGAGCGCGGTGTCCCAGGCGGTCACGGCCGCCGGCCGCGACGACATGCTGCCCGTGCTGACCGGTGTCCGCATCGAGATCGAGGGCACCTCGGTGTCCCTGCTCGCCACCGACCGGTTCCGGCTGTCGCACCGCGAGCTCCAGTGGGACCCGGGCGCGCCCGACGTCTCGGCTGCGGCTCTGGTGCCCGCCAAGGTCCTCGCCGACACCGCCAAGTCGCTGACCTCGGGCGCCGAGGTCACCATCGCCCTGGCCTCCTCGGGTGCCGGCGAGGGGATCATCGGCTTCGAAGGCGCCTCCGGCGGCGGCGTACGACGGACCACCACGCGACTCCTCGACGGCGAGTTCCCGAAGGTCCGCACGCTGTTCCCCGCCGAGCACCTGACGGTCGCCCGGGTGGACCGCGCGACCCTGGTCGAGTCGGTCAAGCGGGTCTCCTTGGTGGCCGAGCGGAACACTGCGGTCCAGCTGGCGTTCACCGAGGGCGTCCTCACCCTCGACGCCGGCAGCGGTGACGAGGCCCTCGCGACCGAGCAGATCGAGGCCTCCGTCACCGGTGAGGACATCACCACGGGGTTCAACCCGCAGTTCCTGCTCGACGGGCTCACCGCGCTGGAGGACCCCGTGGTCGAGATGGCCTTCACCCAGGCGTCGAAGCCGGCGGTGATGGCCGGCGTGGACAGCCTGGACGGGACGGTGGACGCCGACTTCCGGTATCTCCTGATGCCCCGGCGCCTGCTCTCCTGAACGGCGCGCCCAGTCGAATCTGGCCGGCGATTACCCTGACACCCACGGGGCACACGTCAGCATCCGCACGTGGGCGGACGTTGGCAGGACCAGGAAGGAAGCGGCATGGACCTCGGTCTGATCGGGCTCGGCAAGATGGGCGGCAACATGCGGGAGCGGCTGCGCCGCGCCGGACACACGGTGGTCGGCTATGACCGCAACCCCGACGTCTCGGACGTGGACAGCCTCGAGGCGATGGTCAAGGCCCTCCCCTCACCGAAGGTCGTGTGGGTCATGGTGCCGGCCGGGGAGATCACCCGCGCGACCGTGCGGGACCTCAACGACCTGCTGGGCGAGGGCGACATCGTCATCGACGGCGGCAACTCGAGGTGGACCGACGACATCATCAACGGCGAGATGCTCGGCAAGAAGGGCATCGGCTTCATCGACTGCGGGGTGTCCGGAGGGGTCTGGGGCCTGGAGAACGGCTACGCCCTGATGGCAGGGGGCGAGAAGAAGAACATCGAGACCGTGCAGCCGATCTTCGACGCGCTCAAGCCCGAGGGCGAGTTCGGCTGGGTGCACGCCGGCCGGATCGGCGCGGGCCACTTCTCCAAGATGGTGCACAACGGGGTCGAGTACGCGCTGATGCAGGCCTACGCCGAGGGCTGGGAGCTCCTCAGCAAGGTCGACGAGGTCGACAACGTCACTGAGGTGTTCCGCTCCTGGCGCGAGGGCACGGTGATCCGGTCGTGGCTGCTCGACCTGCTCGTCGCGGCGCTCGACGAGGACGACCACCTCGACAAGATCGCCGGCTACGCCGAGGACTCCGGCGAGGGCAGGTGGACGGTGGAGGCCGGCATCGACAACGCGGTGGCCACCCCGGCGATCACCGCCGCGCTCTACGCACGCTTCATCTCGCGGCAGGACGACAGCCCGGCGATGAAGGCCGTCGCGGCGATGCGCAACCAGTTCGGCGGCCACGCCACCCGCACCGCTCCGCCGCCAGGCGGCGACGCGAGCTCCGACCGGAGCTGAGACACGGTCCCGGTGCACGTCGCTCACCTCTCGCTGCTCGACTTCCGGTCCTATCCGGAGGCCGACGTCGCGCTCGGTCCGGGAGTGACGGCGTTCGTCGGCCGCAACGGCCAAGGGAAGACCAACCTCGTCGAGGCGGTGGACTACGTCGCGCACCTGGCCTCGCACCGGGTGGCCGGTGACGCACCGCTTGTGCGCTTCGGGGCCGAGCAGGCCGTGGTCCGCGCGTCCGTCGTGCGTGACGGGCGTCAGGCGCTCCTCGAGGTGCAGATCAACCCCGGGCGCTCGAACCGGGCGCGCGTCAACCGCTCCCCGTTGCCCCGCGCCCGGGACCTGCTGGGGCTGGTGCGCACCGTGCTGTTCTCGCCGGAGGACCTCGCCCTGGTCAAGGGCGACCCGTCGGAGCGGCGGCGCTTCCTCGACGACCTCCTGGTGCAGCGGGCCCCCCGGTTCGCCGGCGTCCGCGCCGACTACGACCGGGTCCTCAAGCAGCGCAACTCGCTGCTGAAGACCATCGGCGCGGCCCGGCGCAGCGGCGGGCAGTCGGCGCGCAGCAGGGCGGAGGGAGCGCTCGCCACGCTCGGCGTGTGGGACTCCCACCTCGCCAGGACCGGCGCTGAGCTCCTCGAGGCCCGGCTGCGGCTCGTCGAGGACCTCCGGCCGTACTTCGCCACGGCGTACGAGGCCGTCGCCGAGGGCGCCGCACATCCCGACGCGACGATGACCTACAAGCCGTCGCTCGAGCTGCCTGCCGTTGAGCCAGGCCAGGAGGGACAGGACGGGTCCGCCCGGCCCGACCGACACGACCTCGCGACCGCCCTGCTCGCCGAGGTCGAACGCCGTCGCGACGACGAGATCGAGCGCGGAATCAGCCTGGTCGGCCCGCACCGGGACGACCTGACCCTGATGCTCGGTCCCCTCCCGGTCAGGGGGTACGCCTCCCACGGGGAGTCCTGGTCCACGGCCCTGGCGCTGCGGCTGGCCTCCTACGACCTGCTGCGGGCGGGAGGTGACGACCCGATCCTGATCCTCGACGACGTGTTCGCGGAGCTGGACACCGACCGCCGGGACCGGCTCGCCGAGCTGGTCGCGAACGCCGAGCAGGTGCTGGTCACCGCGGCCGTCCCCGACGACATCCCGGCCGCGCTCGCCGGCGTACGCATCGACGTCGTGGACGGCAAGGTGCTCCCGGGTGTCGCCTGAGGACCAGGTGGCCCCCGGCGCCCACCCCGGCGAGCCACCGGAAGAGCAACCGGAGCAGCACGACGAGACCGGCCTGGACCTGGCCCGCAGCATCGCCCGCTCACTGGCCCGTCCGGGCGCCCGGCGTACGACGGACACCCGGTCCGGCCGCCGACCCACGCGACGCGTCGACCCCCAGGCATCCGGCGCCCACCCCGACGAACGGGACCCGCAGCTGCTCGACGCCACCATCGGACGGCTGATCGACGAGCAGGGCTGGGGCACCGACGTGCGGGTGCACCGGGTGTTCTCCCGGTGGGACGTGCTGGTGGGCCGCGAGGTCGCCCAGCACTGCCTGCCGGAGTCGTTCGCCGACGGGAGGCTGGTGGTCCGCACCGACTCCACGGCTTGGGCCACCCAGATGCGGATGCTGGCCCCGACCGTGCTGCGCCGGCTCAACGCCGAGCTCGGGGACGGCACGGTCACCCGGATCGAGGTCCTCGGACCGCACGGCCCGTCCTGGAAACGCGGGCTGCGGTCGGTGCGCGACGGCCGCGGGCCCCGCGACACCTACGGCTGAGCCGACCGCCTCGAGGCCCACCTGGGGCCACCTCCTCTGCCGGTCCGGACGAGGCCCTCAGGAGCGATCTGCGGGCCATCAGGTGGTACAGGCCGGTACAGGGACTAGAAACTCCCCCCGTGCAGGGCTCCTGGCGGCCTTCTGAGGCCCAGAACGGGCCTTCCAGGGCCCGCGACACCCCCGTTCCTGTGGACGCCACCCTCGAAATGCGGCCCTGAGGCGGTACACTGGTCTTCGGTCGTTCTCCGTTCCGGGGCGGCCGTCGCTATGTGTGCGCGCAGACGTGAAGAGGATGGCTCGTGGCTGAAGAGATGCCCGCCAGTACCCCCGCAACCGGCTTCACCGCAGACCCCGCACCCGACGCCCCGCCCGCTCCCCGAACCGACGCGCATCCCCGCGAGGAGGTTGCGGAGACTGCCGCGAAGCTCGCCCCGCGCGGCGAGGGGCACGCGGTCGAGGCCGGGAAGTACGACGCCTCGGCGATCCAGGTCCTCGAGGGGCTCGAGGCCGTCCGCAAGCGGCCCGGCATGTACATCGGCTCGACCGGTGAGCGAGGCCTGCACCACCTCGTCTGGGAGGTCATCGACAACTCGGTCGACGAGGCGCTGGCCGGCCACGCGTCCCGGATCGTGGTGACCCTGCGCGAGGACGGCGGTGTCCGCGTCGAGGACGACGGACGCGGCATCCCCACCGACGTACACCCGGTCGAGGGCATCCCCGCGGTCACGATGGCCCTGACCATGCTGCACGCCGGCGGCAAGTTCGGCGGGGGCGGCTACAAGGTGTCCGGCGGCCTGCACGGTGTGGGCGTCTCGGTCGTCAACGCGCTCAGCTCGCGGCTGCAGGTCGACGTGCGCAACCGCGGCTACCACTGGCGGCAGATTTTCAGCCTCGGCGAGCCCGACGGTCCGCTCCAGCAGCTCGAGCCGACCGACGAGACCGGTACGACGGTCACCTTCTGGGCCAGCGCGGACATCTTCGAGACGACGACGTACTCCCTGGAGACGGTGACGAACCGGGTCAGGGAGATGGCCTTCCTCAACAAGGGCCTGGAGATCGTGGTGCGCGACGAGCGCCCGCAGGAGGCGGAGGTCGTCGACGCCATCCAGGACGACGCGCTGCAGAGCGAGACCAAGGACGGCGACGTCGCGGCCGTCATCGGCGGCCCCGAGGAGCTGACGCCGGACGGCGTCGTGGAGCGCGTCTTCCGGTTCGACCGGGGGCTCGTGGACTACGTGGAGCACCTGAACAAGCGCAAGGAGAAGGCGCACCCGTCGGTGATCGAGTTCGAGGCCGAGCAGTCGGAGAGCGGCATGAGCCTCGAGGTGGCCATGCAGTGGACCACCAGCTACACCGAGTCGGTGCACACCTTCGCGAACACGATCAACACCCACGAGGGCGGCACCCATGAGGAGGGCTTCCGTGCGGCCCTCACGTCCCTGATCAACAGCTGGGGCGAGGAGTGGAACCTGATCAAGAAGCGCGAGGACCGGGTCTCCGGGGACGACGTGCGCGAGGGCCTGACCGCGATCATCTCGATCAAGCTCGGGGAGCCGCAGTTCGAGGGCCAGACGAAGACCAAGCTCGGGAACACCGAGGCCAAGGGCTTCGTGCAGCGGGTGGTCAACGACCAGCTCGGCCACTGGCTGGAGAAGAACCCCGCCGAGGGTCGCGACATCGTCCGCAAGGCGCAGGCCGCGGCCTACGCTCGGGTCGCTGCGCGCAAGGCCCGGGAGCTGGCCCGCAACCGCAAGGGGCTGCTCGGCGGCGGCGGGCTGCCCGGCAAGCTGGCCGACTGCCAGTCGACCAACCCCGAGGAGTGCGAGATCTTCGTGGTCGAGGGCGACTCGGCCGGCGGCTCGGCGAAGGGCGGTCGCGACCCACGGATCCAGGCGATCCTGCCGATCCGGGGGAAGATCCTCAACGTCGAGAAGGCCCGCATCGACAAGGTGCTCGCCAACACCGAGGTCCAGGCGATCATCTCCGCCCTCGGCACGGGCATCCACGAAGAGTTCGACATCGAGAAGGTCCGCTACCACAAGATCGTGATGATGGCCGACGCGGACGTCGACGGCCACCACATCCGGACCCTGCTGCTGACCTTGCTGTTCCGGTTCATGCGGCCGCTGATCGAGCACGGCTACGTCTACCTCGCCCAGCCGCCGCTGTACCGGCTGCGCTGGAACAAGCCGCACGAGCACGAGTTCGTCTACTCCGATGCGGAGCGCGACGCGCTGCGTGCCGCCGGGCTCGAGGCCGGCAAGAAGCTCCCCAAGGACAACGCCATCCAGCGCTACAAGGGGCTCGGCGAGATGAACGCGAACGAGCTGTGGGAGACCACCATGGACCCGGACAACCGGCTCCTGCTGCAGGTCACCCTCGAGGACGCCGCCCAGGCGGACGAGATGTTCACGGTTCTGATGGGCGAGGACGTCGAGCAGCGCCGGTCGTTCATCCAGCGCAACGCCAAGGACGTCCGCTTCCTTGACATCTGACCGCCAACCGAGCCGGCCGTGGGCTGTCTCGGTTGCGCGCTGTCCAGAGGGAGCGTCAGAGGGCTTGGCCGCGGCGGCTTGCCGACGCGCCGCCCAAGCGACCGGGACAGCGGGCGACCGGGACAGCGGGCAACCGGGCCGACGAGACAGGAGCTAGAAGATGACTGACAACACCATCGAGTTCGGGCAGCCCGGCAACAACGGGCGCATCGAGCCCGTCGAGCTCCAGGTGGAGATGCAGCGCTCCTACATCGACTACGCGATGACGGTGATCGTGGGCCGGGCGCTGCCCGA
>JAWWPF010000035.1:0-4419 GCA_033850795.1 Nocardioidaceae bacterium
GATCCAGCACATCTACGGCAGCCCGTCGCTCGACGTGGTCGCCACGCATGCGGCCGTCGCCTCGTACACCGACCATGACTACTTCAGCACGACGGGTCGGCTTCGGTAAGCGAGCCTGCCCGGCCCAGCCGAGACGGCACCCCCCAACGCACGAGCTCGAGCGACATACGCCGCGGTGAGCTGCGCAATTCGCTGGCGGCGCTCTTCGTCGGCCAGCCCAAGGCCGCTACCAAGACGCGATGGCAATCCTCCTTCGGGTAGCCGACCGTCGGCCACGTCGAGGCAAGGACGACCAAGCGGGGTCTCGCGTGACGATCCAGCATGTGATCTGAGTCACACGTCGTGTGCGCTCACGGCACCAGCAGACAACTAAGGTGGCAGTCTCTTTTGGTGCCCACCTGCCCCTGGAGTCAGCGCCATGCGAATTGCAGTCGTCGGCGCGTCCGGGCGCACTGGTCGCGAAGTTGTACAGCAGGCGCTGAGCCGAGGACATGACACGCTCGCCGTGGCGCGCAACCCGCAGGCGCTGACCCTCCCCGACGGGGGAACCGACGCTTCGGGCGCCGGTCGCGTCCGTGTGCGAGGCGCCGATATCTTGGACGTGAAGGGTCTCGGCCTGGCACTCGAGGGTGCGGAGGTCGTCGTCTCGGCGGTCGGCATCGGGGCGTCTCGCCATCCCACGGATCTGTACTCGGCAGGGACGGCAAATCTGCTCAAGGCCATGTCCTCGACCGGTGCGCGCCGGTTGGCTGTCGTCTCGGCGGCTCCGGTCGGGCCACGCCAGGACCAGCCGATGCTCCAGCGCTACCTGGCCATGCCCATTCTCGAACTCGTCTTCGGAGCGACCTACGTGGACATGCGGCGGATGGAAGCCCTGCTCCGGGACAGTGAGGTGCAGTGGACGGTTCTGCGAGCACCGCGGCTCATCGACAAGTCACCAGCCGGCCGCTACCGACTCGACGACCGGCCCCTGCGCAGAGGTGGGAGCGTCAGGATTCCTGACCTGGCGGCAGCCTTGCTCGACACTGTCTCCCGCACGGACTTGGGACGACAATCGCTCTACGTGGCCAGCTGATGCTCGCGCTCAGGACCTGCGGCTAGCCGACGACGATGTGCCGACGTATGGCGGGCGCGCACGACGACGTGAGAGAGTCTCGTTCCACATGGCGACACGGCGCTGCGGGCTGGGAGTGGGTGGATGACGACGACCGCGGGCTCTTCCCAGGGGGAACGGATGCTGGTCGGCTCGGTGCTGCGCGCCATGCGCCTGCTCGACCTCTTCGAACGGGGCCGACCCGAGATGAGTCTCTCCGAGCTCGTTCGGAGCAGTGGATTCAGCAAGTCGACCACATACCGGCTGCTGGTCACGTTGGAGGAGGCGGGATGGCTCGAGCGCGGCGGAGGCGGAACCTTCCGGCTCACCATCAAGCCCTTCCAGGTCGGCAGCATCCTGGTCGACAGTCTCGAGGTGCGGCGAGAAGCCGGCCCCATCATGGCGAGGCTGGCCGCCGAGGTTGACGAGACCGTCTTCCTCGTCGTGCCCTCCGGAACGCTTGCAGTGTGCCTCGAGCGCATCGACAGCGAGCAGGGCCTGCGCGTCTCCGATCTCTACGTCGGAGGCACACAACCGCTCAACCTGGGCGCGGCTCCGCGGGCGCTTCTCGCGTACGACGAGGCGAAGCTGCTTCCTCCTCTGCTGACAGAAGGGCTCGCCGGCAGGACCCAGCGCAGCATCGTCGACGCCGAAGAGCTGAGGACCGACCTCGCTCAGATCCGCGACCGCGGCT
Organism: Nocardioidaceae bacterium; assembly: GCA_033850795.1. GTDB lineage: Bacteria > Actinomycetota > Actinomycetes > Propionibacteriales > Nocardioidaceae > Nocardioides_B. The sequence continues at coordinate 1,788 of JAWWPF010000035.1, forward strand.
ACAGCATCTCCGACGAAGACGTCACTCCCGACGTCGGCGCCCTCGGGGCTCCCATCTTCGGAGCCCACGGGGGTGCCGTCGGGGCCGTGAGCATCGGTGGCTTGAGTCGTCGCCTCGTGCCGCCACGTCCGGAGCACATCTCTCGCCTGCTACAGGCCTGCAAGGAGATCTCGCTCCGGCTCGGCCATCGAAGCGCCTGACCGCCGCTCTGGACCGGGCACGCTGCCATGACGCCGCATACGTCCGTAGCCCATCGTCCCGCACGGGAAGAGCGCTGTGCCGTATGGCGAGACATGCGGCCAATGCTTCCCGGGACTTCGGCCGACCTCTCGGTCTCGGCGAGCGTTCCGAACGGCCGCGTCCCGGGGGGAGGCTGGCCATGACGAGCCGTCAGAGCACTCCACGGATTCCGAAGCATCGAGCGGGTCCTCGCCGTCGGAAGGCCGCGCCGGGTACCGAGCATCCCCCGGCGCAGTTCCGAGAACACCCGTTCCGACTGGTCATTCGGTCTCGGTCGTGCCCACTTCCTCACTGGCGAGCCGTGAGGGCCGCCGCCGTGGATCACGTCATCGACACCAGGAGAAGGACATGACCGTCGCAGTTGTGTACGCCATGACCAGCCCTTCTCGGGAGTACAGCTCAGAGCGTAGTGCTCGGCGCACGATCGACGTACGCCTTAACGCTGTACCACCAGGCTCCGTCGGGGAAGCTCAGCCCTCCTCCGACTCGAAGAGGGCCTGCCGCTGGCGAGCAGCCAGCATGGCGGCGAGGAACCTGTCCTCGTAGTCCGGGTCGCCAACGGGGATGGTCGCGATGGTGTGTTCGTCGAGCACTCTCCTGCCGTCGGGTGACAACTTCTGCACTACGACCACCGTGTCGCCCTGCGCGTCGTAGTGAGCTGACCGCCATTGCCCTGCGCCAAGAGCCAAATCCGCTCGCGCAGGGGTGCCTGTGGCCCTGATCAGCCACGAGATGAGCACGTAGACGACGACGCCCGCCACCACCAGGACGATCAACGCGTCCAGAACCGCCATGACCCTAACCTCTGCCGCAAAGGGTCACGGTCGGACGCCTCCACAGCGGATCTCCGACGCTCCCTCTCACGGCCGCTCCCCTCTCGTGTCATCCACGATGCTCCGGACTGGGGCCGAGCACAACAGGCTCGCGACCCGCGCCCCGTGGGGGGCCGTCTTCGGGGCACTACGGGTCACGTGCGGACGTCCTGTCCGACGTAGCCGTAACAACGGTGCGAAGGTGGACCGATGACGAGTGCAGAGGGCGGTCCAAGGGCTGCTGTCGGCACGCCCTGGACGAAGCAGCTCGCCACCCCCGTACGGGCCTTCCTCCAGACCGAGTCCGGGAGCGCCAAGATCCTCACCGCGGCGATCGTGGTGGCCGTCGTCTGGGCGAACGTCGGCTCGTCGTACGAGTCGGTCTGGACGACGCCGCTCGGGCTCCGCCTCGGGGACGCCAGCATGACCCACACGCTGCGGATCTGGGTCAACAGCGGGTTGATGACACTGTTCTTCCTGGTCGTGGGGCTCGAGGCACGCCGCGAGATCGACCTCGGCGACCTGCGGGACCGAGGCCGGGTGCTGCTGCCGGTGGCGGCGGGCCTGGTGGGGATGATCGTGCCGGTCTGCCTCTACCTGGCCGTGAACGGTGGCGGTGAGGCCGCCGGCGGTTGGGGCGTCGCGATGTCGACCGACACCGCGCTCGCCCTGGGGCTGTTCGTGGTCGTCGCCCGCGAGGTCCCGGACAAGGTACGTACCTTCCTGCTGACCGTCTTTGTCGTGGACGACATCGTGGCGCTCCTGGTGATCGCCGTGGTCTACACCGACACCGTCGACCTCCGCTATCTCGCGCTGGCGTTGTTGCTGTTCGGGGTCTTCCTCCTCGCGAGGCGTCTTCGACTCCGGGCCCCCGCGGGCTACGTCCTGATCGGCGTCGGAGTTTGGGCCAGCATGCTCGGCAGCGGTGTTGACCCGCTCGTCACGGGCCTCGCGATCGGGCTGACCGCACCGGCGTACACCCCGGTGCGCGAGAACCTCGAAGAGGCCAGTGGGCTCTTTCGGCAGTTTCGGGAAGAGCCGACGCCCGACCTCGCTCGCACGGCCGAGGTCGGGCTCCGCCGTACCCTGTCCCCGAACGACCGGTTGCAGCGGTTCTACCACCCCTGGACGAGCTACGTGATCGTGCCGCTGTTCGCGTTGGCCAACGCCGGCATCGCCATCGACGGTTCATTCCTGAGGCGAGCCCTGGGGTCGCCGATCACCGTGGGCATCGTGCTCGCCTACGCCGTCGGCAAGCCGATCGCGGTGATCTCGGCGTCCTGGACCATCGCCCGGATCACGGGCGGCCGCGTGCAACCCGCGGTCGGCTGGGCCGCGGTCGCGGGAAGCGGGACGATAGCCGGGATCGGCTTCACGGTCTCGTTCCTGATCGCGTCGCTTGCCTTCGACGGCGACCAGCTCGCCGAGGCGAAGCTCGGCGTCCTCCTTGCCGCCGTCCTGGCCGCCGCCGCGACCTGGGTGGTCTTCCGTGTCACAGCCCTCCTCGGGGAGGAGCGCCGCACCGTCGCTCTCCAAGGACGTGCCGAGGAGCTCGTCGACCTCGCCGTGGATGTCGATCC
>JAWWPF010000288.1:0-2909 GCA_033850795.1 Nocardioidaceae bacterium
CGCGCGCAACCTCTCGACGACCTCCGTGACCCGGTCACGGAGGTCGTCGCGCGTCCCGGTGTTCTCGATGACGTGCGTGGCCACCTCCAGGCGAGCGCCCCGGTCGGCCTGGGCGGCGACCCGGGCCTGCGCGTCCTCGGGGGTCCACCGGCGGTCCACGACCATCCGGTGGACCTGGGTCTCCACGGGCACGTCCACGACCAGCACAGCGTCGAACTGGCCGGCTTGGCCGGTCTCCACGAGCAGGGGTATGTCGTGCACGACGAGGGCTGCCGGCGGGGCTGCGGCCTCGATCTCGGCGGCGCGGGCCCGGACCAGCGGGTGAACGATCCCCTCCAGCCGGCGGCGTGCCTGCTCGTCCCCGAAGACGAGCGTCCCGAGCCGGGCCCGGTCCAGGTGGCCCGTGTCGGTGAGCACGTCCGGCCCGAACTCCTCCACCACCGCGGCGAGTCCCGGCGTGCCGGGCTCGACGACCTCACGAGCGAGCCTGTCCGCGTCGATGACCACGGCGCCGAGGTCCGCCAGGATCGCGGCGACGGTGCTCTTGCCCGAGGCGACACCGCCCGTCAACGCCACCCGCACGGGGTGAGGCTAACCCACCCGCAGAGTGTCCTCCTGCGGGCTGTCCTGCCGGCTGTCCGGTTGGGCGACCGGGCCCACCGAGCAGAAGGTCCGGCGGTACTGCTGCGGGCTGACCGAGCGGACCTTGGTGAAGTGGTGCCGCAGCATCGCTGCGGTCCCGAACCCGACCTCGTCGGCGATCCGGTCCACCGAGTGGGTGGTGGTCTCCAGCAGCTCCTCGGCCCGCAGCACCCGCTGCCGGGTGATCCAGGCGTGCGGGGTGGTCCCGGTCTCAGCCCGGAACCGCCGGGCGAAGGTCCGCGACGACATGCTGGCGGTGTGGGCCAGGCTCTCTACCGTGTGCTCGCTCCTCAGGTTCTCGGTGATCCACACCAGCAGGGGCCCGAGGGTCTCCGCGTCACAGTCGGGGACCGGGGTGCGGATGTACTGCGCCTGGCCGCCCTCCCGCTGCGGCGGGACCACCATGCGGCGCGCCACCGTGCTCGCCGCCGAGGCGCCGAACTGGCGGCGCCACAGGTGCAGGCAGGCGTCGATGCCCGCCGCCGTCCCGGCGCTGGTGAGGATCCGGTCATCCTCCACGTAGAGCACCTCCGGGACCACCCGCGCCTCGGGGAAGCGCTCGGCGAGCCGGTCCGTGTGCCGCCAGTGGGTGGTGCACCGCCGCCCGTCCAGCAGGCCCGCCTCGCCGAGGACGAAGGCCCCCGTGCACAGCGAGAGGATCGTGGCGCCGCGGGCGTACGCCGCCCGCAGGGTCTCGATGACGGCCTCCGGGACCCGGCCGTTCTCGTCCCCGGCCGGGACGGCGACCAGGTCGGCCGCGGCGGCGCGGGAGAGGTCGTGCTCCACGAGCAACGACAGACCGCCCTGGCTCCGCACCGGACCGGGCACCGGGGTGCACACCGCGAAGTCCATCACCGGCAGCCCCTCGTCGGAGCGGTCGGTTCCCCAGGCCTCGTGCAGGACGCCGAGCTCGAACGGTGCGACGCCGTCGTACACCAGGACGGCCACGTTGCTGATCATGGGGCTATCGTGCCACAGAGTTGGCAGAAAATCGATGCAAGGTGACTTTCCTGCCACTGGTGGCAGGATGTGATGCGGCGCATGATTACTGCCATGGCCTTCTTCATTCAGATCCTTGCCGTCAGCGTTGTCATCCTCGTGGTGGGCGTCGGTGCCTACCTCGGCGACTACATCCGCGACGACGGCTACCGCCGCTCGACACGTCGGACGCCTCCGCGCAGCCACCACTCGGACCCGTTCGACCCGCGCTCACGCACCGCGTGACGCAGGTCCCCAGCCAGCCCCATCGACCAACCGCCTGACCCAGGGCACTCGACAAGCCCAACCACCGCAGAAGGGCCCGGTCACCATCGGTGACCGGGCCGTTCCACGTGCTGTGAGGTCCCGCGAGGGCCTCGGCGCCTACTGCTGGCCGCCGGTGAGCTTCTCGCGCAGCGCCTGCAGGGCCTCGTCGGAGGCCAGGGAGCCTCCGCTGTCGCCGTCCCCACCGGCGTCGCCTGTGCCGGTGGACTGCTGGGACGAGTACGAGGTGGCCTCGCCGGCCTCGACCTCGGCCTGGGCGGCCTCGGCCTGCTGCTTGACGTGGGCCTCCCAGCGGGCGTGCGCCTTGGCGTACTGCTCCTCCCAGACCGCGCGCTGCTCGTCGTACCCCTCGAGCCACTCGCCGGTCTCCGGGTCGAAGCCCTCCGGGTAGATGTAGTTGCCCTGCTCGTCGTAGGACGCCGTCATGCCGTAGAGCGTGGGGTCGAACTCCTCACCCTCGGCCGCGGTGACCGTCTCGTTGGCCTGCTTGAGGGACAGCGAGATCCGGCGACGCTCGAGGTCGATGTCGATGATCTTCACCATCACGTCGTCGTTGACCTGGACGACCTGCTCGGGGATCTCGACGTGGCGCTCGGCGAGCTCGGAGATGTGCACCAGGCCCTCGATGCCCTCCTCGACACGCACGAAGGAGCCGAAGGGGACCAGCTTGGTGACCTTGCCCGGCACGATCTGACCGATCTGGTGGGTGCGGGCGAAGTGCTGCCAGGGGTCCTCCTGCGTCGCCTTGAGCGACAGTGAGACCCGCTCGCGGTCCATGTCGACGTCGAGCACCTCGACGGTGACCTCGTCACCGACGGTGACGACCTCGCTCGGGTGGTCGATGTGCTTCCAGGACAGCTCGGAGACGTGCACCAGGCCGTCGACGCCGCCGAGGTCCACGAACGCGCCGAAGTTCACGATCGAGGAGACGACGCCCTTGCGGATCTGGCCCTTCTGCAGCTGGGTCAGGAAGCCCTGGCGCACCTCGGACTGGGTCTGCTCCA
>JAWWPF010000312.1:0-21613 GCA_033850795.1 Nocardioidaceae bacterium
AGTCTGTGGCCGGTCAGGAGGTCGAGGGGACCCAGCAGTACCCGAAGTGCTGGCCGGCCGCCCACTGGTCGCCGGTCGGCCACTCCCACCCGTAGCGGAACCGCAGCCGCTTCCCGGCCCGGGCGCCCGCGGTCTTCTGGCAGGTCCGTTGGCCGGCTGTGCGGACCGCGGCCACGCCGGGATAGGTGCGGCCCCGCAGGCCGACGACGCGGACCGCGCGCCAGGAGTGGCGCTGCCCGCAGATGACCCGACCGAACCGGGCCGAGCCGGGTGCGGCGGTGCCGCAGAGCCCGTAGGTGTCGAGCGCCCGGCGGCGGTCGAGGACCCCATGAAGGTGCTTCCCGGGCAGTCTCAGCAGGCTGTCGCGGACCGCGAACGCGACCAGGTCGCACCGGAACCAGCGAGCGCCGCGTTGCGACTCGGCTGCGGTGGGGCTGAACCAGACGACCTCGAACCGCGACAGGCGCCGGGCGGTGGTGGTTCCGCCGAGGAAGGCGGCCAGCCGGCCGGGACAGATCGCCTCCGGCCGACCGCGGCTGCCCACGAAGACGGTCCGTGCGGTGTGCACGGCCGTGCAGGGCACCGGGGCCGCGGAGCTGCTCGGCCGGGTGAGCTCGCCGCTGGTCAGCCGGTAGCAGCCGCCGTCCGCAGGAGGCGGGGCGACGGTGGGCGTGGCCGTCGCAGAGGCAGACCCGGTGCCCGCCGTACCGCTGCTCGGGCGGGGAGCGGAGTCGCCGGAGGAGTCGGCGCCGGGGGAGGGTCCGGTGCAGCCGGCCAGCGCGGCCAGGCCGGCCAGCAGACCGGAGGCGAGCGCTCGCCGGACGGGAGCCGGCGTGCGGGGCTTGTTCACGGTCCGGCGATGCTACCGCCGGGGTCCGGTCGGGCCCGCGCTTGGTAGAGTACGGGCGTCATGACGCGTCGCAGCCTCCTCCTTCGCTGCCGCAGCGAGGCTCACCCTTCCTAGGGAGCCGCCGGATCCCTCGCTGCGGAGCTCGTCGTTGCTTCCGGACCACGCCCCCACCGACTGCGAGAGAGCCATGACCCTGCACCGCGCGAACCACCAGCAGCAGCCCAGCCCGATGCCGTTCCACCGCTACCGCGCGTTCCCGCCGATCGACCTGCCGGACCGGACCTGGCCCACCGCCAGGATCACCGAGGCGCCGCGCTGGCTGTCGACCGACCTGCGGGACGGCAACCAGGCGCTGATCGACCCGATGTCGCCGGCCCGCAAGATGGCCATGTTCGACCTCCTGGTGCGGATGGGCTACAAGGAGATCGAGGTCGGGTTCCCCGCCGCCAGCGAGACCGACTTCAGCTTCGTGCGGCAGCTCATCGAGGGCGACCGCATCCCCGCCGACGTGACGATCTCGGTGCTCACCCAGGCCCGCGAGGACCTGATCGAGCGCAGCGTGCAGTCGCTGGTCGGTGTGCCCCGGGCCAACATCCATCTCTACAACGCGATCGCTCCGCTGTTCCGCCGGGTCGTGTTCCACGCCGGCAAGGACGAGATCAAGGCGATCGCGACCCGCGGCACCGAGATCGTGATGAAGTTCGCGGACAGCTACCTGCAGAAGACCGAGATCGGCTACGAGTACTCCCCGGAGATCTTCACCGGCTCCGAGATGCCGTTCGCGGTCGAGGTCTGCGAGGCGGTCTCGGACGTGTGGCAGCCCGACGACGGCCGGGAGATCATCCTCAACCTGCCGGCGACCGTGGAGATGTCCACGCCGAACGTGTACGCCGACCAGATCGAGTGGTTCTCCCGCCAGCTGACCCGCCGCGAGAACACCACGATCTCGCTGCACCCGCACAACGACAGGGGCACGGCGGTCGCCGCGACCGAGCTCGCGATGATGGCCGGGGCGGACCGCGTCGAGGGCTGCCTGTTCGGGCACGGCGAGCGCACCGGCAACGTCGACCTGGTGACGCTCGGGATGAACCTGTTCAGCCAGGGGATCGACCCCAAGATCGACTTCGCCGTCGGTGGAGGCATCGACGAGATCCGGCGGACCGTGGAGTACTGCACCCAGCTGCCGGTGCACCCGCGGCACCCCTACGCCGGCGACCTGGTCTACACGGCCTTCAGCGGCTCGCACCAGGACGCCATCAAGAAGGGGCTCGAGGCGCTCGAGGCGGCCGCCGAGGAGAACGGCCGCGCCGTCGCCGAGATGCCCTGGGAGGCGCCGTACCTGCCGATCGACCCGCACGACGTGGGCCGCACCTACGAGGCAGTGATCCGGGTCAACAGCCAGTCCGGGAAGGGGGGCGTGGCCTACATCCTCAAGTCCGAGCACAAGCTCGACCTGCCGCGCCGGCTGCAGATCGAGTTCAGCCGGGCCGTGCAGCGGCACACCGACGACGAGGGCGGGGAGATGTCCCCGGCCGAGATCTGGTCGTCCTTCCGCGCCGAGTACCTCGACCGCACCACGCCGCTGAGGCTGAACTCCGTGCACACCTCCTCGGCCGCCGGGGAGAAGGACGCCCTCACCGTCAACGTGTACGTCGACGGGGAGCTGCGCACGCTGTCGGGTCTCGGCAACGGTCCGATCGAGGCGTTCGTGAACGCGCTCGGCGAGCTCGCCGACGAGCAGGTGTCCCAGGGCAGCGCTCTGTTCGAGAACCGCCACGACATCCGGGTGCTCGACTACCACGAGCACGCGCTGTCCTCGGGCGGGGACGCGATCGCGGCGGCGTACGTCGAGTGCGCCGTCGGTGACCAGATCCTCTGGGGCGTCGGGCTGGACCCGAACATCGTGACCGCCTCCCTGAAGGCCGTCATCTCCGCGGTCAACCGCGCCTGACCCCTCATCCGGAATCCGCGCCCTCCCATCGGGGCGTGCCGAAGGGCGCCCGGGTGCCGGGCGGGGGTCCTGCTGGTCCGATCGGACTACTCAATCCTGGCCGCACCACGCGGCACACGTTGGGCTGCCGACGTCCCTCCCGCTCGGGGAGTCTGTGTTTGGGGAACACGGCCGCCGGGGGGTGGCCGACGAGCAGGGGGCAGGGACATGGACAAACTTCAGGTGAAACTGTTCGGGCCGACCACGGTCGTGCTGCCGGACGAGACCGTCGTCACCGACCTCGGGGGCATCAAGCCCCGGATGATCTTCGAGATGCTCGCCGTCTCGCTCGGGACCCCGGTCCCGAAGGAGCGGCTCGCGGACAAGCTGTGGGACGGCGCTCCGCCGCGGACCTACATCGGCACCCTGGAGAGCTACGTGTCCCTGATCCGGCGCCGCCTCGGGGTCGCCCGCGGCCGCAACTCCGCCATCGCCACCACCTCGAACGGCTACCTGCTGGACCCGGCACAGGTCGACGTGGACCTCGACGAGTTCCGCCGCCTGGTGCAGCCGACGGCGCGGACCACCGCGGCCACCCTGGTCGCCCGCACGCAGCGGGCCGCCAGCCTCGTCACCGGCGACCTCCTCGCCGGCGAGGCCTACGCCGACTGGGCCGAGCACGAGCGGTCGCTGTTCGAGGGCGAGTACATGCACGCCTGCGGCCGTGCCGCCGAGAGCGCCCTCGAGGTCGGCGACCCCGACACCGCGGTGCAGATGGCGCGACGGGCGATCCGCTGCGACAACGTCTCCGAGACCTCGTGGCAGCAGCTGATCCGCGCCCTGTCCGCCTCCGGCGCGCGGAGCGAGGCGCTGCGCGCCTACCTGGAGTTCCGGCGGATCGTGGTCGACGAGCTCGGCTCGGAGCCGGGGGCGGCCAGCCGCGCGCTCTACATGCAGATCCTCAACGAGGAGTCCGGCCCGACGGCGACGGGCGCCTCCACGCACGAGGTGAAGACGCTCCTCAAGCTGCTCCGCAACGCGCTCGAGTCCTTCCCGGGTGTGGACCTGCCGCGGGGGGACAGCAACCTCGCCGCGATCGCCGTCCAGCTCGTGGGCGCGGCCTGACCGTCCGGTCCCTGTCCGGGTCACCCCCGAACCGCCCGTCGGGTCTATTGCCGCAGTGCTTCCCCTGCGACGAGGATGGTCCGAAGAGGATCCGCCGCAGGGGTGCGCGTGGATCGGGGGCAAAGGGGTCGGTCGGGTATGTCGCAGAACGAAGCGGTGCGCAGCGACACCGAGGCTGACTTGCGCGTCGTCGTGGTCGACGACCACGCCACGTTCACGTCCCTGCTTGCGCTGGGGCTCAGGAGCGAGGACGGCCTGGCCTGCGTCGGCACGTCCACGAGCATCGCCGAGGGCATGAGGCTGGTCGACGAGGTCCGCCCGGACGTGGTCGTCATGGACGTCGAGCTGGGGGACGGGGACGGCCTCGACGCCACCGCCGAGCTGGTGCGACGCGATCCCGGCCTCCGCGTCGTCGTGCTGACCGCGCGCACGGACACCGCCCTCATGCAGCGCGCCGCCGACGCCGGCGCGTGTTGCCTGCTGCCCAAGAACGGCTCGCTGATCGAGGTGCTGCACGCGCTCCGGACATCACGCCAGGGCGAGCTCGCGGTGCACCCGGCGCTGCTCAAGCAGCTGATCACGCGGCCCTCCCAGCCAGGCCGACCCGAGGTCGCTCTCACCGAGCGCGAGCGCCAGGTCCTGCGCGGCCTGTCCGACGGGCTCGACGTGCGCAAGATCGCCCGGGAGCTGCACCTCTCGCCACACACCTGCCGCGGTCACGTCCGCAGCGTGCTCACCAAGCTCGGGGCCCGTTCCCAGCTGGAGGCGGTCGCCATCGGCCACCGGTACGGGCTGATCGGAGAGAAGGACTGACACGACGTCGGGACCGACCGGGGAACCGCAAGGTTTATCCAGGCTTTCACAGGGATCATCAAGCATGGTCCCTCTCGCGAAGCACCGCCTCTCCACGGGGCCCGCACGGGTCCGCGTGCTCATCGCGGACGACCACGAGCTGATCCGGGTGGGGCTGGGCCGGCTGGTCTCCGCGCAATCGGACCTCACGGTCGTCGGCACCGCCGCCGACGGCCACGAGGCGGTCGCCATGGCGATGTCGGAGCACCCGGACGTGGTGATCATGGACCTGTCCATGCCGCGGCTCGACGGAGTCGCCGCGACCAGGGAGATCACCCGCGTCGCACCGGAGACCCGGGTCCTGGTGCTCTCCTCCTACGTCCAGCAGCTGATGATCGCGTCGGCGATCGCGGCCGGCGCCTGCGGCTACCTGTTCAAGAACGTCTCGTCCCTCGAGGTCATCGACGCCATCCGCCGGGCGTACGACGGGGAGTCGGTCTTCTCCGTGGACCCGCGGACCGCGACGATCTGACCCCCAGGTTCTCCCCAGGATCGAAGGGCATCGTGTCCGGCACGTGGATATATGTCCACGCCTGGCCGGGGGGCCAGGGGGGGATCCGAGGAGACACACCACATGGCACTGAGCCGTCGTGACCTGATCAAGATCACCGTCGCCGGGGGCGCAGCGATGGCCCTGCCGTTCGAGCGCTCCGCGTTCACGTCCGGGTCGGCGAACCGGCTGCCGACCAGCAAGATGCCCGCCAAGTTCTCGCTGCCCTTCGTCCGGCCACCGGAGATCTCGCCGGTGGGCACCGGGAACATCAGGGGCTTCGACGGGCAGATGCGCAGCTACCCCCGCTACGAGATCGGCCAGACCTTCGGGGTCTCCCAGATCATGCCGGGCTACAAGACGCCGACCTTCGGCTACAACGGGGTGGTGCCGGGCCCGACGATCCGGGTGCACCACGGCAGCCCGATCATCGTGAACCAGACGAACCTCCTGCACCGGCCCCCGGCCGCGCCGTACCAGAACGCGGCGATGCCGTCCAAGTACACCGCCGACCCGCTGCAGCGCTCGACCTCCACGCACCTGCACGGCTCCGCGTCGCTGCCGCAGTACGACGGCTACGCCTCCGACATCACCTTCCCGGGCCAGGTCAAGCAGTACTTCTACCCGAACTGCCAGGAGGCCAGGACGCTCTGGTACCACGACCACGGCGTGCACCACACCTCCCAGAACGCCTACAACGGCCTCGCGGGGATGTACGTCCTGCACGACTCCAAGGAGCAGCAGCTCGGCATCCCGCAGGGGCCGTACGACGTCCCGCTGGTGATCCGCGACGCGATGTTCGCCACCGACGGCTCGCTGGTCTACGACGACAACAGCGAGTCCGGGGTGTACGGCGACGTGCTGCTCGTCAACGGCGTGCCGTGGCCCGAGATGGTGGTGGAGCGGCGCAAGTACCGCTTCCGCTTCCTCAACGCCTCGGTCTCCCGCTCGTACAACTGGTCGCTGAGCGACGGGACGTCCTCGGTGCCGATGACGATGATCGGCACCGACGCCGGCCTGATGCCCAAGCCCCAGGTGATCACCAACTTCCGGCACGGCATGGCCGAGCGGTACGAGGTCGTCATCGACTTCGCGACGTACAAGGACAACACCCTGCTGACCCTGCAGAACGCGTCGCCCAAGAACAACATCGAGTACGACGGCGTGCGGCAGGCCATGCGTTTCCGGGTGCGTGGCGATGCGACCAGCACGGCGAACAACTCCGTCCCGGCCTACTGGCAGGACGCCGTCCCGGCGGCCGAGTGCATGACGTTCACCGACGCCGGCCTGAAGGCCCAGGGCGTCAAGGAGCGCGAGTTCAAGTTCATCCGCACCAACGGGCACTGGACGATCAACGGTGAGACCTGGGAGAACGTGATCGACAGCGGCTACACGCACTGCATGGCCGAGCCGGAGAAGGACGCGGTGGAGATCTGGAAGCTCACCAACAGCTCCGGCGGATGGTTCCACCCCGTCCACATCCACCTCGTCGACTTCCAGGTCCTGACCCGCAACGGCTCGGCCTCCAGCGTGCTCCCCTACGAGCGCGGGCCGAAGGACGTGGTGTACGTCGGGGAGAACGAGACCGTCCGCGTCGCGATGCGGTTCGCGGGACCGGCAGCCGGGGAGGGCTGGCCCACCCCGCACGGCCGGTACATGATGCACTGCCACAACCTGGTCCACGAGGACCACGACATGATGATGCAGTTCAGCGTCGGTGACCCCGACCACGCCCCGGAGGTCGACCCGATCACGGCCGCGCGCGCCGTCCCGATGTGATGAGGCCCCTGATGAGGCCCACGATGACCAGGTCAGCAGGCTCCTCGCGCCGGGTCTCCAGCGGCCTCACCGTGCTCCTCGTGCTCGTCCTCGCGCTCCTGGCCACCAAGGAGCTCGTCGCGGAGCCGATGAGGATCGAGACGATGAGCATGTCGCCGACCCTGGTGGCCGGCGATCACGTGCTCGCCGACAAGGTGAGCCGGCGCGACGGCCGGTGGCAGCGCGGGGACGTGGTGGCGTTCCGGCGTACCTCCCACGGTCAAGTGCTCGTCAAGCGCATCGTCGCGCTGGCCGGGGACACCGTCGGGCTCCGCGACGGCCGGCTGTTCGTCAACGGCGCCAGGGTCGCCGAGCCCTACACGGACGCCTCCCTGATCGACTCGGTGTACTTCGGCCCCGTGCACGTCCCCGCGGCGCACGTCTTCGTGCTCGGTGACGACCGCGGCAACTCGCGGGACTCCCGGGTGTTCGGGCCGGTAGCCACCTCGGCCCTGATGTCGCGGATCGACGCGGTGATCTGGCCGGTCCCGCCTTCTCGACAAGGACTCCACTGATGCGCATGACCGGCAAGACCCTGCCGCTGCTGGCGGCTCCGCTCGCTCTCGTGCTGTCCGCCGCCCCGGCGTCGGCGCACACCGACCTGGTCCAGGGCGAACCGGGACCCGGTGCCGCCGTCGACGGCGCGGTGGGCAACCTCAGCCTGACCTTCTCCAGCGCGCTGATCGGCCAGGGGACGCAGATCGTGGTCCGCGACCCGCGTGGCGTCGACCACGCGACGCGGCCCTCCACTCTCGGGCCGCAGACCCGTGTCCGGCTGACGCCGCTGACCCGGGCCGGCACCTACTCGGTGGTCTACCGGGCGGTCGCCGGCGACGGTCACCCGGTCACCGGGCGCTACCGCTTCCGGGTCACGGCCCGCGGCGCGGTGGCGGCGCAGACCGACAGCGGGAGCCCGGCCGACGGGTCCACCAGCGAGGGCGTCGCGGAGACGGCCCTCGAGCCCGCCGCGGCCGGGAGCGGCTCCACGTCCACCCGCTGGCTGATCGGCTGCCTCGGCGGGGCCGGCTTCGCCAGCCTCCTGATCGCCGGCGCGCGACGCCGGTCCGAGCCGTCGAGGTGACCTGCCGATGACCGCCACGTCGAGCGCCATCGCTCGCCGGCCGCGCGTCCCCGGCGGAACCACGCTGCTCCTCGGCCTCCCGGCGCTGGCGCTGGTGACCGTGGTCGTCGTCGAGCTGGTCACCGGCACCGCGCCCCGCTCGACCGCAGGCCTGCGGGACGCCGGACCGGTGGTCGGATGGCTGCTCCCGATGACCCGGACCTGCTGGGACCTGGCCACGTTCGCGGTGATCGGCTGCCTGGCCGCTGCCGGGTGGCTGGTCCCGCCCGGCCCGGACGGCCTCACCGCCGCCGGCCGGCGCCTGCTGCGGCTGGCAGGGCGCTGGTCCCTGGCGTGGGCCGCCTGCGCGGTCTCGCTCACCGTCCTCGGCACCGCCCAGCTGGTCGGCACCAGCGTCCGCGACGTGCTGACCTCGACGACGCTGTACGCGGTCCTGTGGGACGTCCCGCAGAACCGCGCCCTCCTGGTGGTGGCCCTGGTCGGGCTCCTCGTTCACCGGTGCGGCAGCCGGCTGCGTCGCACCGAGTCCGTGCTCCTGCTCCTGGCGGCGGCCGGCCTGGCGCTGGTCCCGGTCCTGGTCGCCGGGCACGCCGGCACCGCGTCGAACCACTACCTCGCCGCGCAGAGCCTGGTGGTGCACGTCCTCGCGGCGTCCCTGTGGGTGGGTGGTCTGGCCGCGGTGGTTCTGCACCTGGGTGGCGACCTCCCCCTGCTCAGGGTGGTCCTGCCCCGGTTCAGCACCCTGGCGCTCTGCTCCTTCGTCGCGGTGTCGCTCTCCGGTGCCGTCGGCGCCTGGGTGCGACTCGGCCCGTCCTGGGACGCCTGGCACTCGGCGTACGGCGCCCTGGTGACCGCCAAGATCGCCGCCCTGGTCGTGCTCGGCGGGCTCGGAGCGGCCCACCGGGCGTGGACCCTGCCCCGGATCGCCGCCGGACGACCCTTCGCGTTCGTCCGGTTCGCGGTGGCCGAGCTGGTCGTGATGGCGACCTCCGCCGCCCTCGCCGTCGTCCTGGCCCGGACCCCCGCGCCGGTCAGCGCGCTGACCCGGGCCGCGCCGCCGCACGCGAACACCTTCCCGACCGTCGACCGCGGGATCGCGCCCGTCGGCCTGCGGACCCTGCTTCTGCAGGCCCGCCCGGACGCCTTGGTGCTCACCGTGGCGGCGCTCGTGCTGGCCGGCTACCTGGCGATGGTGGTCCGCACCGTCCGCGAAAGAGGCGCTTGGCGGGCCCGGAGCACCGTGCTCTTCACGGCGGGCGTGCTGCTCGCCGCCTGGTCCCTGTGCGGGGGTCTCGGCGCCTACTCCGGTGCCCTGCTCAGCGCGGACGTGGCTCGGCTGCTCACCATGGGCCTGCTGGTGCCTGCCCTGCTCGCCTGGGGGGCGCCGGTGTCGGTGGCCCGGGTCGGGGCACGGCTGGACCCGGTGAACGGCCTGGTGCTCCTCGTGCTGCTGCTCGGCGGGACGCTGATGACCCCGCTGCTCGAGACGTCCCTGCGCAGCCCCCTGATACACATCGGGATCGCCGTCGCGGCACTCGGCGCCGGCCTGATGTTCCTGTGGCCGCTGCTCGGTCCGGAGCGGCTCCAGGCGCAGCGTCGCGCCGCCGGCGACTCGGGGCTGCTGCTCAGCGTGCTCGCCGTGCTGCTGCTCGTCTACGCCGCGCACATCTACACCAGCAGCACGCTCTTCGCGGGGGACTGGTTCAGCGGGCTGGGGCTGTGGTGGGGCGACGCGGCGGCCGACCAGCAGCGCGCCGCCTTCGTGGCCGGCGGGTTCGCGATCGCAGTGATGCTCGCCGGGCAGGCGCTCGGCCGGCGCCGCCCGGTGCCCGCTCAGCCGCGGGCAGGCTCGGCGATGCAGGCCGTTCCCACCCGGACGAACCCGACCCGTTCGTAGACCCGCGCCACCGCGTCGTCCTGCGCCGAGAGGAACACCGTCCGCATCCCGCGGGCGTGGGCGTCCCGGACGAGCTCGGCGGTCAGCGCGGCCCCGACGCCGCGCCGGCGGACCCGCGGCAGCACCCCGATGCCGGTCAGCTCCGTGACCGTCCCCCGCGGTCCGTGCGAGCCGCCGCCGACGGCGGTGCCCCGCCCGTCGTACGCCCCGGCGGTGGCCAGCAGACCCTCGCGCAGCAGCCGCTCCTGGCGGGTCGCCGCACGCGGCCGGACCGCGTCGGTGCCGTTGAAGGCGGCGTCCACGGCACCGAGAACCGGGGCGAGGGCGTCGTCGGCGGTCAGCATGCGGACCTCGAACCCGGTGGCCGCGGACTCGACCGGTGCCGCGAGGACCAGCAGCGGGCAGTCGGTGACCGAGAGCCCGGAGGCGAGTACGGCGTCCCGCAGGCTCGGTGTCGTCTGGTGCACCCACTCGATGCTCTCGGGGACCCGGAGGGCGCGCTGCCGGGCCCGCAGCAGGTCGACGTCGCCGGCGGTGAAGGGTGCGTCGTGGCCGAGACGCGGTCGGCCGTAGTAGTCCCAGCCGTCCGGGTCCGTCTTGAGGAACAGCGTGAAGGGCCCGACGTCGAGGGTCGTGGCACCGGCCCGCGGCGCCGTGTCGTAGTAGGACTCGAGCTCGGAGAGGATCTCGGGGGGCCCCATCCCCTCCGGCGTGCTCACTCGGCGTAGTGGACGCGCACCGCGTTGACCGCCTCCTCGATCACCTCCTCGAGCGGCGGTGAGACGTCGACGACCGCGCCGGGCTCGTCCGGTCCGAGCGGCTCGAGGGTGTCGAACTGCGAGCGCAGCAGGGCCGTGGGCATGAAGTGCCTGGTCCGGTGCTGCATCCGGCCCTGCAGGACCTCGAAGGGCGCGTCGAGGTGGACGAAGAACGTCGGCGCGGCCGCGCACAGCACGGTGCGATAGCTGCGCTTCAGCGCCGAGCAGGTCACCACCGTCGACGTACCGGCGGCGTCCTTGGCCGCGACCGTGTCCGCGATCGCCTGCAGCCACGGCCGGCGGTCCTCGTCGGTGAGTGGGACGCCGTGGGACATCTTCTCGATGTTCTTCGCGGGATGCAGCGAGTCACCCTCGATGAACTCGCAGCCCAGCTCCCCGGCGAGCGGCTCGGCGACGGCGCTCTTCCCGGTCCCGGAGACCCCCATCACCACCACGTGCATCAACCGTCGCGCAGAACCAGGCATGTCCCCACCCAACCATGCCGCCGCCGGGGGACAATGGACCCGTGGGGCTCTACCGTGACGAGGCGATCGTGCTGCGCACCCAGAAGCTGGGTGAGGCGGACCGGATCATCACGCTGCTCACCCGCGGGTCGGGCCGGGTCCGCGCGGTCGCCAAGGGGGTACGGCGGACCACCTCCCGGTTCGGCTCGAGGCTGGAGCCGTTCACCCACGTGGACCTGCAGCTCGCGGAGGGCCGCTCCCTCGACGTGGTCACGCAGGCGGTCACGCTCGAGCCGTTCGCGGGCCGGATGGGGTCGGACTACGAGCGCTACACCGCAGGCACCGTGATGCTCGAGGCGGCCGAGCGGCTCGTCGTCGAGGACAAGGAGCCGGCGCTGCAGCAGTTCCTGCTCCTCGTCGGCGCGCTCCGGGCGATGTGCGACGTGGGCCGCGCACCGACCTCGGTGCTGGACTCGTTCCTGCTGCGCTCGCTCGCGGTGGCCGGCTACGCGCCCTCCTTCGACGGCTGCGCGCGCTGCGGCCTGGAGGGGCCGCACCGCTCCTTCAGCCCCGCGGCCGGCGGGATGCTGTGCTCGACCTGCCGGGTGCCGGGGACGGCGAGCCCGGCCCGCGAGACCGTGGTCCTGCTCGGTGCCCTGCTCGCGGGGGACTGGGGGCTGGTGGACGCGAGCGAGCCGCGGCACCGCCGGGAGGCGACCGGCCTGGTGTCGGCGTACCTCCAGTGGCACCTCGAGCGCGGGCTGAAGTCGCTGTCCTACGTGCCCCGCTAGGCGCGGGACCCGGTGCTGTGCTCGAGGAGCCGGTCCAGGGAGACGTTGAACTGCTGCAGCAGCCGGGCGAAGTCCCTACGGTCCTCCTCCGGCCAGTCGGCGAGCGCGAGCTGCATCCGGGCCCGGCGATGGGTCCTGGTCTGGTCCAGCACCGTGCGGCCGGTGTCGGACAGGTCCAGGATGGACGCGCGTCGGTC
Source organism: Nocardioidaceae bacterium (assembly GCA_033850795.1). Taxonomy (GTDB): domain Bacteria; phylum Actinomycetota; class Actinomycetes; order Propionibacteriales; family Nocardioidaceae; genus Nocardioides_B. The sequence goes on from JAWWPF010000312.1 coordinate 12,254, forward strand.
GGTGGGGTCGGTCCTGCGGGCCGCCAGCCCGATCTCCTCGAGCGCCTGGACCTGGCGGGTGATCGTCGACGGGTCGAGGCCGAACGCGTTCGCCAGGGCGCCGAGCCGCTGCGGGCCCTCGTCGGCGAGCTTGCACATGATCCCGTAGGCGGACCGCTCGAGGTTGACTTCACCGACGGTGGTGGACAGGTGGATCCGCTGGACCCGTCGCAGCAACACCGTCATCTGCTGCTCGATCTGCTGGTTTGACCTGTCCATGCTGCCTGACCTCCGCGAGCGATAGCCGGTCGTGTTGGATGCAGTGTAGGTGGCGGCGGCGGAGGGAGTCGGAAGAAGTGCGCAGCAGGACCAGGCGCGAGGTGCGCCCGCCGACGCCGCACCCTTCGGGCGCACGGCCGCCGGACCTCCCGCGAGAGCTCGTGCCGGGCCACGTCGCGATCGTGATGGACGGCAACGGCCGCTGGGCCAGGCAGCGCGGGTTGCCGCGCACCGCCGGCCACGAGCGGGGCGAGCACGCGCTGTTCGACGTCGTGGAGGGGGCCATCGAGGTCGGGGTCAGGGCGGTCTCGGCCTACGCCTTCTCCACCGAGAACTGGAGCCGGTCCCCTGACGAGGTCCGGTTCCTGATGGGGTTCAACCGCGACGTGATCCGGCGGCGCCGCGACGAGATGCATGCGCTCGGCGTGCGCGTGCGCTGGGCGGGCCGGGCGCCGCGTCTCTGGCGGTCGGTGGTCAAGGAGCTGCAGGTCGCCGAGGAGCTGACCCGGGACAACGACGTCCTGACCCTGACCATGTGCGTCAACTATGGCGGCCGCTCCGAGCTCGCGGACGCGGCGCGGTCCATCGCCCGCGAGGTCGCCGCCGGTCGTCTCGACCCCGAGAAGGTGGACGAGCGCAGGTTCGCCAAGCACCTGTACGTCCCCGAGGTCTCCGACGCGGACCTGGTGTGGCGGACCTCCGGGGAGCAGCGGCTGTCGAACTTCCTGCTGTGGCAGGCGGCCTACTCCGAACTGGTGTTCACCGACATCCTGTGGCCCGACGTGGACCGGCTGGCGCTGTGGAAGGCCATCGAGCTGTACGCCGCCCGGGACCGCAGGTACGGCGGAGCCCGCTGACCCCCTCCCGTTGAGAGGGCTCTCGTTCCCGTTGAGACGGCGCTCCTTCCGCCTCAGCAGTCGGGACAGGTGCCGAAGACCTCGAGGGTGTGACTGACATCGGTGAAGCCGTGCCGCCGCGCCATACTGTCGGCCCAGCTCTCCACGGCGGGGCCCTCCACCTCCACGGTGCGGCCGCACACCCGGCAGACCAAGTGATGGTGGTGGGTGGCCGAGCAGCGCCGGTAGAGCGCCTCGCCCTCCTCGGTCCTCAGCATGTCGACCTCGCCGCGGTCGGCGAGCGCCTGCAGCGTGCGGTACACCGTCGAGAGACCCACGTTGTCGCCGTTCCTGCGCAACAGGTCGTGGATGTCCTGGGCGCTACGGAAGTCCTCGAAGGTCTGCAGGGCCGTGTTGACCGCCCGTCGTTGCCGCGTCGGTCGCCCTCCTTGAGACATGCTCGGGCCGGCGTCCTCAGTGCTCGTCATAGTGGCTCCCGTGGGCTGCGTGCCGGTGGCCGTCGTGGACGTAGTCGACGTGGTCCCCGTGCGGGACCGCGGGGTGCCCGCAGTCGCTGCCGTGCTCGTGCACGTGCTGTTCGGGCGTGACGGTGTGCGGGTCGGGGAGGCCCGCCAGCGCCGGGTCGTCCGTGGCCGGCGCGAAGGGGCTGGTGAGGCGCTGCCGTCGCCGCAGCAGCACCCCGACCGGGTATGCCGCGGCGAAGCAGGCCAGTGCCAGCAGCACGATGGTCGCGCCGGGAGCGGCGTTGACGTACGCCGAGATGACGACTCCGCCGAGCGAGGAGAGCATCCCGAGGCCCATCGCGCCCATAAGCGTGGTCCGGAAGGCCCGGGTGAGCTGCTGCGCGGTCGCGACCGGCACGACCATGAGCGCGCTGACCAGCAGGAGCCCGACCGTGCGCATCGCGACCGTCACCGTCACGGCGGCCATCACCGAGACCAGGACGTTGTAGAACCGCACGTTGAGCCCCGCGACCTTGGCGAACTCTGCGTCCTGGGCGACCGCGAAAAGCTGCGGGGACAGCCCGAGGGCTGCGCCGACGACCACGGCGGCGAGGACGACCGTGACCCACACGTCCGCGCCGGAGATCGTCGTGATCGACCCGAAGAGGTAGGTGTTCAGCGTCGCGGCGCTCTGCCCCGCGAGGCCGGTGAGCAGCACGCCGCCCGCGATGCCGCCGTAGAACAGCAGCGCCAGCGCGACGTCCCCGCTCGTGCGCCCCTTCTCGCGGATCACCTCGATCACCACGGCGCCCAGCACCGCGACGATGACCGCCGTCACGGTGGGGGACGTGCCGGTGAGCAGGCCCAGCGCGACCCCGGTGACCGCCACGTGGCCGACGCCGTCGCCCATCAGCGCGAGTCGCCGCTGCACGAGGTAGGTCCCGACGGCCGGCGCCGCCAGCCCCGTGAACAGAGCACCGAGCAGCGCCCGGACGACGAAGTCGTAGGTCAGCAGGCTCATCGGTGCTCCTCCGTGTCCAACGGCGACGCGACGGCGGGGTCGTGGTCGGCGAAGCGGCGCGCCAGATCGAGGTGGTGCGGGTCCTGGCCGTGCCGCTGCTCCGCTTCGGTGAAGGCCGCGATCGGCGGTCCGTCGTACGCCACCCGGCCGTCGCGCATGACCACCGCCCGGCCGACGAGGGATGCGAGCGGCCCCAGCTCGTGGGCGACCAGCACGATGCTGGCGCCTCTCAGGACGAGGGTCCGCAGGGCGTCGGCGAGCGCCTGCTGGCTGTGTACGTCGACCCCGGCGGTCGGCTCGTCGAGGACGAGCAGGTCCGGGACCCCGGCCAGCGCCCGAGCGATCAGCACGCGTTGCTGCTGGCCGCCGGAGAGCGTCGAGACCCCGTCGCGCGCCTTCTCGCCGAGGCCGACCGCCGCGATCGCGTCCTCGACGGCCGCGCGGTCCTCCCGACTCGCGGGCAGGAACGGGCGCCGACGGGAGAGCCGGCCGGAGGCGACGACCTCGCGCACGGACGCGGGTACGCCGGAGGCGGCGCCGACCCGCTGCGGCACGAAGCCCACCCGCCTCCAGTCGCGGAAGCGTCCGCGGGGGACACCGAACAGCCGGACCTGACCCCGGGTGACCGGCACCAGGCCCATCATCGTGCGCACCAGTGTGGACTTGCCCGAGCCGTTCGCGCCGAGTATGGCGAGCACCTCCCCGGGAGCGACCGCCAGGTCGATGCCACGCAGGACCGGACGACCGCCCAGCTCGACGGCGGCATCGCTGATCTCGACCACGTTCGGGGTCATGAGCACTGGTCCGACTTCCGCAGGGCGCGCAGGTCCGAGCGCATCAGGGACAGGTAGTCCTGGTCGGCCGTGGCCGGGCTCAGGCCCTCGATCGGGTCGAGGACCGCGGTCCTGATCCCGACGTCGTGCGCCAGGCTGTCGGTGAGCTTGGGGCTGGCCAGCCGCTCGGAGAACACGGTGGTGATGCCGTCGCTGCGGATCAGGTCCTGCAGTTGCCGGATGTGCGCCGGTGACGGCTCGGCGTCGGGGGAGAGGCCGTTGATGGCGACCACCCGCAGGCCGTAGCGGCGGCCGAGGTAGCTGAACGCGTCGTGGCTGGCCACGATGGTGTGGATCCGGCAGCTCGACAGCCCGCGACGGTAGGCGAGGTCCAGGCTCGAGAGGTCAGCCTGGAGGTGACGCAGGTTGCGCGCATAGCGCGGCGCGTGCCGGGGGTCGACCTCTGCGACCTGCTTCTCGAAGGCGGCGGCCACCCGGCTCAGTCGCGTGGGATCGAGCCAGAAGTGCGGGTCGTCGCCGGACAGCCCGGCCGGTCCGGCCGCGTCAAGGACGTGCTCCGGGCCGTTCTGGTCCACGGCCTGGTCCACCGCCGCCTGGAACCCCCGCTCGTAGACCATCACGTCCGCGTCGACGATGTCCGCGGTCTGCCTGACCGTCAGCTCGACGTCGTGCGGCTCCTGGCCGGGGTGCGTGAGGTTGGTGACATCCGCCTGCCGGCCGGCGACGCGCTGCGCGACGTACTGCAGCGGGTAGAAGGAGGTCACCACCCGTACCCCGGACGCGGCCTGCGCGTGCCCGCTGCTGCACGAGGCCATCGCGGGCAGGAGGGCGGCCAGCACCGCGGCGAGGGCGGCGAGGTGGACCCGGGTCATGAGAATCATTCTCAATCCGAATGAGAACCATTGTCAAACGAGACGGTCCGGGGGGTTGAGACGTGCGGACGCGCCGGGTCGCGGGGGTTGAGACGTGCGGACGGGCCGGGTCGGCATAGGGTCGTGGGCGTGACGGAGCTGGTGGTGGTGACCCGGTTCCGGGTGGCGGACCCGGACGCAGACGCGTTCCGGGACCGGGCCGACGCCGCCCTCGCCGCGCTCGCGGAGCGGCCCGGGTTCGTATGGGGCCAGCTGGGACGCAACCTCGACGAGCCCGCCCTCTGGCTGATCACCACGAGCTGGCAGGACGTCGGCAGCTACCGCCGGGCCCTGTCGGCCTACGACGTCAAGGTGACCGCCGTACCTCTGCTGTCGCGCGCCATCGACGAGCCGTCGGCCTACGAGCACGTCGAGGCGGGGCGCGCCACGAACACCGCGCTGCCTCGCCGGTTGGACGGCCGATAGGCTGGGCGCTTCGCCGTCAGCCAGGCGGCGCATCCCAAGAAGAAGGTCCCCACACCATGTCCAGCCCAGGGTCCAGCAGGTCCAAGTCCTCGGTGATCGACAGCGTCGTCTCCCTCTGCAAGCGCCGGGGGTTCGTCTTCCCCAGCGGGGAGATCTACGGCGGCACCCGGTCGGCATGGGACTACGGCCCCCTGGGCGTCGAGCTCAAGGAGAACATCAAGCGCCAGTGGTGGCGCTCGATGGTGATCGCCCGCGACGACGTCGTCGGCCTGGACTCCTCGGTGATCCTGCCGACGCGGACCTGGGAGGCCTCGGGCCACGTCTCGACCTTCACCGACCCGCTCACCGAGTGCCAGTCCTGCCACAAGCGGTTCCGCGCCGACCACATGCAGGAGGCCTACGCCGAGAAGGAGTCGCGCAAGGGAAAGCAGGTCGACCCCGACAGCGTCGACCTCAAGGACCTGGTCTGCCCGAACTGCGGCACCCGCGGCGCCTGGACGGAGCCGCGGCAGTTCAACATGATGCTCAAGACCTACCTCGGGGTCGTCGAGGACGAGTCCGGCCTGCACTACCTGCGGCCCGAGACCGCCCAGGGCATCTTCCTGAACTTCCTCAACGTCATCAACGCCTCGCGCAAGAGGCCGCCGTTCGGCATCGCCCAGCTCGGCAAGAGCTTCCGCAACGAGATCACCCCCGGCAACTTCATCTTCCGGACCCGCGAGTTCGAGCAGATGGAGATGGAGTTCTTCGTCAAGCCGGGTGAGGACGAGGAGTGGCACCAGTACTGGATCGACGAGCGCACCCGCTGGTACGTCGACCTGGGGATCAACCCGGAGAACCTGCGGCACTTCGAGCACCCCAAGGAGAAGCTGTCCCACTACTCCAAGCGCACCGTCGACATCGAGTTCCGCTTCGAGTTCGCCGGCAGCGAGTGGGGCGAGCTCGAGGGCATCGCGAACCGCACCGACTTCGACCTCACCCAGCACAGCACCTTCTCCGGCCAGGACCTGTCGTACTTCGACCAGGCCACCGGTGAGCGCTACACGCCCTACGTCATCGAGCCGGCCGGCGGCCCGAACCGGTCCATGATGGCGTTCCTGGCCGACGCCTACACCGAGGACGAGGCGCCGAACACCAAGGGCGGGGTGGACAAGAGGACCCTGCTCCGGCTCGACCCCCGGCTGGCGCCGGTCAAGGTCGCGGTGCTGCCGCTGTCCCGCAACGCCGACCTGTCCCCCAAGGCCCGCGCCCTCGCCGCCGAGCTGCGGGGCGTCGGCTGGAACGTGGACTTCGACGACGCCGGTGCGATCGGTCGCCGCTACCGGCGCCAGGACGAGATCGGCACGCCGTACTGCGTGACCGTCGACTTCGACAGCCTCGAGGACAACGCGGCCACGATCCGCGAGCGCGACACCATGAAGCAGGAGCGGATCGGGCTGGACCAGATCCGCGCCTACTTCGCCGAGCGGCTGGTCGGCTGCTGACCCCGGTGCTCCGCGTCCCCTTCGTCGCGGCCGGGGTCGCCGCAGCGCTCCTGCTCACCGGGTGCAGCTCCGGCGACCCCAAGCCGGCTGCCGGATCCCCGCCCAGCCCCTCGTCCGGCCGGTCCCCGGCGGGGGCGTCGGCGTCCTCGACGGTCCCGGTTCCCGCCGGGGCGAGACTGACCGCGCCGGGCAGCCGGCTGACGTACGGCGCTCCCGCGACCGTGGTCTTCGAGACCACCGGGAAGCGCGGGACGGTGCTGCAGCTGACCGTGCGCGGCGTGCGGCACGGGACCCGCTCGGACTTCAAGGGCTTCATCCTCGACGACGCGTACAAGCGCAACGCGGACTACTTCTACGCCACGGTCACCGTGAAGAACCTCGGGCCCGGCGACGTCGGGGGTGTGCCCGTGCCGCTGTGGGGCGTGGACGCGGCGAACACGCTGCTCCCGGCGGTGAGCTTCACGACCGGCTTCGCGCCCTGCCCATCCAAGAGCCTGCCGGCCCGGTTCGCCACCGGCGCCTCCCTGACCACCTGCCTGGTCTACCTCTCCCCGGGCCGCGGGAAGCTGACCTCGCTCAGCTACCGGCCGAGCCAGCTCGTCAACCCGATCACCTGGACCGGCACGGTCGCCGCGGCCCAGAAGTCGAAGCCGACGCCGAAGCCGACGCCGAAGCCGGCGCACAAGAAGCCACAGAAGAAGGCCCACAAGAAGACCCACTGATTTGGCCCCCTTGTCCCGCCGCCGGACAATGGCCCGGTGAGCGCCACCCTGCCCCGCGAGCTCCGGCTCGGCCCGCTGCGCGTCGAGACCCCCGTGGTGCTCGCGCCCATGGCCGGCGTGACGAACGTGGCCTACCGCAGGCTCTGCCGCGAGCAGGGCGCCGGCCTCTACGTCTGCGAGATGATCACCTCCCGCGGCGTCGTCGAGCGCGACGAGACCACGCTGCGGATGCTGGCCTTCGACGCCGGCGGGCCGGTCGAGGAGGGCGAGGAGATCCGGTCCGTGCAGCTGTACGGGACCGACCCGGTGTACGTCGCGAAGGCCTCGGAGATCCTCTGCGCCGAGTACGGCGTCGCGCACATCGACCTCAACTTCGGCTGCCCGGTCCCCAAGGTGACCCGTCGCGGCGGCGGGGGCGCGCTGCCCTGGAAGCGCCGCCTGCTGGCCGACATCCTCGAGCAGGCGGTCCGCGCCACCGAGCCGTACGGCGTCCCGGTGACCATGAAGACCCGCAAGGGCATCGACGCGGGGCACCTGACCTACCGCGACGCCGGGCGGATAGCCCAGGAGACGGGGTGCGCCGCCATCGCCCTGCACGCACGCACGGTGGACCAGGCCTACTCCGGAGAGGCGGACTGGTCGGCCATCGCCGACCTGGTGACGCACGTCGACATCCCCGTGCTGGGGAACGGCGACATCTGGGAGGCCGCGGACGCTCTCCGGATGGTCGAGGAGACGGGCGCGGCGGGGGTCGTCGTGGGGCGCGGCTGCCTGGGACGGCCCTGGCTGTTCCGGGACCTGGCCGCCGCCTTCGCCGGCGAGCAGGTCGCCACGCTCCCCGCGCTGGGCGAGGTGGCGGCGATGATGCGCCGCCATGCCGAGCTGCTCTGCCGGCACCTGGGCGAGGAGCGCGGGTGCAAGGAGCTGCGCAAGCACATCGCCTGGTACCTCAAGGGCTTCACCGCCGGCGGGGAGCTGCGCAACAGCCTCGCCCTGGTGTCCTCGCTGGCGGCGCTCGACGAGCTGCTGGCGCGCCTCGACCCGGACGAGCCGTTCCCGGTCCACACGCTCGGCACACCCCGGGGCCGGCAGGGCAGCCCCCGGCGCGTCGTACTGCCCCAGGGCTGGCTCGAGGACACCGACGGGACGGGCTGCGCCGTGGCCGAGGACCTGCACTCGGGCGGCTGAGGCGTGGTGGGGGCGGTTCGCATGTCTTTGGCGGGCTAGGGCAGTGTGGGGACATGCGCCCCACGGTCATCGCGTTCGACGTCAACGAGACCCTCTCCGACCTCTCGCCGCTGGGTGCCCGCTTCGTCGAGGTGGGCGCCTCGGCGACCGCTGCGCGGCTCTGGTTCGCCGCGACGCTCCGCGACGGCTTCGCGCTGAGCGCGGTCGGCGAGAACCCCTCGTTCGTGGCGGTGGCCCGGGAGCTGCTGCTCAGCCACCTGTCCGAGGCCCAGCTGAACCGGTCGGTGGAGGAGGCCACCAAGCAGGTGATGGACGGCTTCGCCAGCCTGGAGCTGCACGCAGATGTGGCCAGTGGCGTGGACCGGCTCGCGGAGGACGGCTTCCGGCTGGTCACCTTGAGCAACGGTCCGACCTCCGTGGCCGAACGCCTCCTCGAGGCCGCCAACCTGCGCGGCACCTTCGAGCGGTTGCTGTCGGTGGAGGACGCGGGCGCCTGGAAGCCGTCCCCGGTCGCCTACCGGTACGCCGCCTCGGAGTGCGGCGTCGAGCCGGAGGAGATGCTCCTGGTCGCCGTGCACCCGTGGGACGTCCACGGCGCCCGGCGGGCGGGCCTGCAGTCGGCCTGGGTGAACCGGTCCGGCGCCCACTTCCCGGCGATCTTCTCCGAGCCGACCTACACGATCTCCGCGATCGACGAGCTCACGGAGCTGTGGCAGGAGTCCCCGCCGCACGTGTGACCTGCCACTGACATCTGTCACCCGCAGGTCGTGACGGAAGAACGCCCGGGAGCGGTCCCCTTCGCGGCATGCTGTGCTGCATGAGCGTCCCATCACCGGTCCCGGTCCTGCAGGAGCGGATCCCCGGATCCCTGGACCCGGCCCCGGCGCTGCGCGTCGCAGGGCTGACCAAGACCTTCGGCCCGGTGGCCGCCGTACGCGGCCTCGACCTGACCGTCGAGCCCGGCGAGATCGTGGCCTTCCTGGGCCCGAACGGCGCCGGGAAGACCACCACCATCGACGTGATGCTGGGTCTGTCCCGGCCGACCACGGGGACCGTCGAGGTCTTCGGCCGCCCGCCCCGGGAGGCGATCGCCCGCGGGCTGGTCTCCGCGGTGATGCAGACCGGCGGCCTGCTCAAGGACCTCACCGTGCGGGAGACCGTGACCTACATGGCCAGCCTGTTCGCCCACACCGCCCCGGTCGACGAGGTGCTCGCCCACGCGGGCATCACCGGCCTCGCGAGCCGGAAGGTCGGCA
>JAWWPF010000314.1:0-2872 GCA_033850795.1 Nocardioidaceae bacterium
CGCCTCGGCGTCGGTGCCCGCCGCGCCGGCCGGCTTCACGCTGACCTGGAGCGACGACTTCAACGGCGGCGCCAACACCGGCATCGACCAGAGCCTGTGGAAGTACGACACCGGGCCGGGCAGCAGCTTCGGCACCGGCGAGATCGAGACGATGACCAACAGCACCGGCAACGTCTTCCAGGACGGCGCCGGCCACCTGGTGCTGCGGGCCCTGCACTCGGGCACCGACCCGCGGGCCGGCTGGACCTCCGGCCGGATCGAGACCCAGGCGGCCACGTTCGGCGCGCCGGCCGGCGGCGTGGTGCGGATGGAGTCGCGGATCCAGCAGCCGAACGTGACCACCGCCAACGGCGCGGGGTACTGGCCGGCCTTCTGGATGCTCGGCTCGACCCTGCGCACCGGCACCACCTGGCCGACCAGCGGCGAGGTGGACATCCTCGAGGACATCAACGGGCGCAGCTCCGTGTTCGGCACGCTCCACTGCGGGACGAACCCGGGTGGCCCGTGCAACGAGTCGACCGGCCTCGGAAGCGGCGAGCGCGCCTGCGCCGGCTGTCAGACCGCCTACCACACCTACGCGGTCGAGATCGACCGGTCGCTCTCGCCTGAGCGGATCCGCTGGTACCTCGACGGGAACAACTACTTCACGCTGCTCCAGACGGCCGTCGACGCCACGACGTGGGCGAACGCGGTCGACCACGGCTTCTTCATCATCTACGACCTCGCGATGGGCGGCGGCTTCCCCGCAGCCTTCGGCGGTGGCCCGAACGCGTCCACGATCTCGGGCGGCCAGATGAACATCGACTGGGTCGCCGTCTACAACAAGGCGCCCGGCGGCGGTGGTGGCGGTGGGACGAACATCGCCCAGGGCAAGCCCACCACGGCGTCCTCGACCGAGAACGCAGGCACCGCTGCTGCGAACGCCACCGACGGCAACCAGGGCACCCGCTGGGCCTCGGCCTTCAGCGATCCTCAATGGATCCAGGTCGATCTCGGCCAGTCGTACAACATCAGCCACGTCACGCTGAACTGGGAGGCCGCGTTCGGACGGGCCTACCAGATCCAGACCTCACAGGATGGGACGACGTGGACGACGATCTACTCCACGACGACCGGTGACGGCGGCACCGACGACCTCGCGATCACGGGGACGGGCCGCTACATCCGGATGAACGGCACCGCCCGCGCGACCCAGTACGGGTACTCCCTGTGGGAGTTCCAGGTGCAGGGCACCCCGGGTGGCGGCGGCGGGACCGGCACCCTGCTCTCGCAGGGGCATCCGGCGACGGCGTCCTCGAGCGAGAACGCCTCGTTCACGCCGAACTTCGCCGTGGACGGCAACACTGGGACACGCTGGTCATCGGCGTTCAGCGATCCGCAGTGGATCCGCGTCGACCTCGGCGCCACGCACTCCATCAGCCGGGTCGTCCTGAACTGGGAGCCCGCCTATGCGAGGGCGTTCCAGATCCAGACGTCCAACGACGGCACCACCTGGACGAACATCTACACGACGACCACGGGGACGGGCGGCGTGCAGACGCTCAACGTCACCGGCAGCGGACGCTACGTCCGCATGAATGGCACCCAGCGCGCGACCGCCTACGGGTACTCGCTCTGGGAGTTCCAGGTCTTCGGGACGTAGGGGGGACAGGTCACCACCGCGGAGCGGGCGTCCTTCGGGGCGCCCGCTCTGTCTAGGCGGGCGGAGCCGTGGACTCGCCGACGACGATCGTCGTCGCGAGCGCGATGCGGGTCGCCTCGGTGCGCTCCCCGTCGAGCAGGCTCATGAGGAGGCGGACGGCGAGGCGTCCCATCTCCTCGAGCGGCTGGCGCACCGTGGTGAGCGTGGGCGTGACGATGAGGGAGGCATCGAGCGCGTCGAAGCCGACGACGGAGAGGTCGCGCGGCACCTCGAGGCCGCGCTCGCGGGCCGCCTGCAGCGCGCCGATCGCCATGTTGTCGTTGAACGCGAAGATCGCCGTCGGCCGCTCCGGGAGGTCGAGGAGCGCCGAGGCCGCCGCGCGCCCGCTCGGGACGTCGAGGTTTCCGCGGTGCATCAGCTCTGCCTCCGGGAGGATCCCCACCGCGGCCAGCGCGGCGCCGTAGCCGGCGAGCCGCGACTCCATGGACTGGAGCTCGCGCGGCCCGGTGATCGCCGCGATGCGCCGATGGCCGAGCGCGATCAGGTGATCGACCGCCTCCTTCGCGCCTGACACGTTCGCGGAGGCCACCGTCGGGATCCCGGCAGGGAGCTCCTCCCGCGGATCGACGACGACGAAGGGGTAGCCCTGCTGGTGCAGCGCGACGAGCTCGTCCGGCGACTCGGTGGGCATGATGAGGACGCCTCCATCGCTCGCGTCGTGCACGAGCAGCTCCACGAGCGAGCGCTCGCGCACGTGCTCGTAACGCGTGGGGCAGAGGACGAGGCGGAAGTCGTTCTCGTAGAGCGTCTCGGCGATCCCGTTGAGGATCGTCGCGTAGTACTCGTGGTGGACGACGGGGACGGTCACGCCGACGAGACGGGTGCGCGGGGCACTGAGAGCGCGGGTGCGGCGGTCGCCGCCGGGAACCGGGCCGGCGTCGCGGACGGCCTGGAGGACGAGCTCGCGCGTGCGCTTCGACACGTCCGGGCGCCCGTTGAGGACGCGCGAGACCGTAGCCACCGACAAGCCGACCTGGTCGGAGATGTCCTTCATCGTCGCGCGCTGCCGAGTCACTCTGAGGTCGAGCGGAGTCTCGTGCGGGCCGTCGGACACGGGCGACAGTATGGCGTCCAGCCGGGAAGACGTAGATTTCGGCGGCATTCGACCGTTATCGTACCGGTAATGAAACCGGTAACCGAGCCGTACAGGGATGCGCGGCGGACCGTCGA
>JAWWPF010000340.1:0-16628 GCA_033850795.1 Nocardioidaceae bacterium
GGAGCCCGCTGATACCGTGGACGTAGTCGACCGCCTCGACCCCGCGACCAGAGTGGGTGCCGAGCCGCAGACACGCCGGGCCGCGGCGGCTCCTCCGGGAGCTGCAGGGGTACGGCGGACGCAAGCCCTCCTGCCACGGAGACGCCGTGGCCGCCTGAGTCCGAAGGAGGTGGAGACTGCTTTGCGTGCCTACGAAGTGATGGTCATCCTCGACCCCGACCTCGAAGAGCGCACGGTCGCGCCCTCGCTCGACACGTACCTCAACGTGGTCCGCAACGACGGTGGGTCCATCGAGAACGTCGACGTCTGGGGACGTCGCCGGCTCTCCTACGAGATCGACAAGAACGCCGAGGGCATCTACGCCGTCGTGACGCTGAACGCCGAGCCGGCCACCGTCAAGGAGCTCGACCGCCAGCTGTCGCTGAACGAGTCGGTGCTGCGCACCAAGGTGATCCGACCGGACATCCGATAGCCGGTCGTCGCACCGGCCCCACCAGCCCGACCACCCGCCCGACCAGCTCCCATGAGCCCCGCTTACCGACTGGAGGCCTGACATGGCAGGCGAAACCCCGATCACCGTGGTCGGCAACCTGACCGCCGACCCCGAGCTCCGCTTCACCCCGTCCGGTGCTGCGGTGGCCAACTTCACCGTGGCCTCGACGCCGCGGACGTTCGACCGGCAGAGCAACGAGTGGAAGGACGGCGAGGCGCTGTTCCTGAACTGCTCGGTATGGCGCCAGGCGGCCGAGAACGCCGCCGAGTCGCTGACCCGTGGCATGCGCGTCATCGTGTCAGGCCGTCTCAAGGCGCGCTCCTACGAGACCCGCGAGGGGGAGAAGCGCACGGTCTTCGAGATCGACGTCGACGAGGTGGGGCCGAGCATGAAGTACGCCACGGCCAAGGTCACCAAGACCAGCCGCTCCGGCGGCGGCCAGGGGTACGGCTCCGGCGGCGGCGGCGACGACCCGTGGGCCAGCAACCAGAGCTCCGGCCAGGGTGGCCAGGGTGGCCAGGGCGGCTGGGGCGGCCAGCAGGGCTCCGGGGCCCCGGCCGGTTCGCAGGGCGGCGACCCGTGGGCGACCTCCGGCTCCGCCGGTGGGCACCAGGACGAGCCGCCCTTCTAGGACCCAGGTCGGGCACCGGGGTCCGGCACCACCTCCCACCCATCCATCCCTGACCATTCCGGCGCGAGCCGGGCTTCACGAAAGGAAGCACCACAATGGCCAAGCCAGTACTTCGCAAGCCGAAGAAGAAGGTCTGCCAGTTCTGCAAGGACAAGGTGTCCTACGTGGACTACAAGGACACCACTCTGCTGCGCAAGTTCATCTCCGACCGCGGCAAGATCCGCGCCCGTCGGGTGACCGGCAACTGCGTGCAGCACCAGCGCGACGTTGCCATCGCGGTGAAGAACGCCCGCGAGGTCGCCCTCCTGCCCTACACCTCGACGGCTCGCTGAGGAGGCCGAGACACATGAAGCTCATCCTCACCCAGGAGGTCGCCGGCCTCGGAGCGCCCGGTGACATCGTCGAGGTCAAGGACGGCTACGGCCGCAACTTCCTCGTTCCCCGTGGCTTCGCGATCCGCTGGACCCGCGGCGGTGAGCGCACCGTCGAGTCCATCAAGGCGGCTCGCAGCAGCCGTGAGGTCCGCGACCTCGATCACGCCAAGCAGATCCAGGCCCAGCTCCAGAGCACCACGGTCACCCTTCCGGTGCGTGCAGGTGCGGGCGGTCGGCTCTTCGGCGCGGTGACGGTCAACGACATCGCAGGGGCCATCGCCGGTGCCCTGGGCTCGGCCGGCGCCCAGGTCGACAAGCGCAAGATCATCCTCGGCAACCCGATCAAGTCGCTGGGCGCTCACCAGGTCACGGTGAAGGTCCACGACGAGATCGACGCGACGGTCAACCTGAACGTCGTCGCGGGCTGAGCGCCGGCCCCCGCACCGATCGGCCGCCCCGCCCCCCGGGTGGGGCGGCCGTCGGTGTCCTTCCGGCCCGCCGCCCGGTGGGCTGCCCTGGTCAGGGGTTCCGCTGCGTCCCAGTGGCGCTGTGTGGTTCCCTTGACTGCCTTTACCTTTCGGCCGCCGGCTCCGCGACGGGCGGCCGGCCAGTCTTAGGGGTTCAACCGTGCGTCCTCTGATCCGTTCTCTCCTGCTCCTCGGGCTGCTCCTCGGCGGCACCGCGATGGCGCCGCTCGCCGTGGCGGACGACGCCGCGGCGGTGCCTACCGTCAGGATCACCGGCACGCCGGACAACCCGTCGACGTCGGGTCGGGCCACCTTCTCCTGGCGGGCGGACGTCCCGTCCGGCTCCGGTGTGCAGTTCCGGTGCAGGCTGACCGGCCCCGGCCACTCGAGCACCGCGTTCGAGAGCTGCCCGGCGGCATCGGGGCAGACCTCGACGACCGAGACCGCCGGGAGCAGGACGTTCACGGGATTGGGTGCGAGCCGCTCCGCGTACCGGTTCACGGTGCAGGCGTTCATCCCCGCGGCCGGCGCCGATCCCGAGCGAGCCGGCAACTCCGACTCCTACTCCTGGCGCGTCTTCAGCGTCTTCGCGCCGCACGCCTACAACCTGGCCAACGGCCCCTCGTTCAACCGCCCCCTCACCCGCTCGGCGCAGCGCGCCAACCTCAACCGGGTGATCCGGACCATCAACGCCATGCCCGGCTACCGGCAGGCCTACCCGGGGCTGTGTCCCAACGACCCGGCCCTCGTCCCCGGGATCATCCACGTCTCGCTGTACTCCATGACCGACCGGCGGTTCGCCGCGGCGATGATCGCCGCGCGCAAGCGGTGCCTGAGCGTGCAGATCCTGATGAACAACCATCTGAACCGTGACAACGACCCGGCCTGGCGGATCCTGGAGGACTCGCTGGGCACGAAGGTGTTCGACGCGGACGGCACCGCGCGTCGTACGTTCGCGCACCGCTGCAACTTCGCCTGCCGCGGCCACGGGGTGCTGCACACCAAGATGTACCTGTTCAACTCCACGTTCCGCGACGCGCGCTTCAACAAGATCAGGAACACGGTCCTCGTCGGGTCCTCGAACATGACCTCGAACGCGTCGAAGGTGCAGTGGAACGACCTGTTCGCGCAACGTGGCAACGCCGACCTCTTCGCGACCTTCTCCGGCATGTTCAACCGGCTCAAGCTGGACAACGGGTTCCACCCCGAGGCCCGGACCGTGACGAACGGACCCTTCCAGACGACCTTCATGCCGCAACAGTCCACGGGCGACCCGTACGCCAAGGCGCTGGGCGCGATCCGGTGCACCGGCGCGACCGGCGGCGCCGGCGTCCACGGACGCACACTGCTCACGATGAACATGCACGCGTGGTTCGGCACCCGTGGGATGGCGCTCGCGAAGAAGGTCCGCAGCCTCTACGCGCATGGCTGCTACGTCCGGGTGCTGTACAGCTTCATGAGCTTCAAGGTCTTCAAGCAGCTGGAGCGGGGCACGAACTCGCGGATGTCGGTCCGCCGGACGATCTTCTCCCACAACGGCAAGACGGCCTACGTCTACAGCCACTTCAAGAACATCGACATCTCGGGGCACGTCGGCAGCCAGACCAACGCCCGGATCGTCTACACCGGCTCGAACAACTTCACCAACGACGGGTTGCGTCGTTTCGACGAGGTGATCATCCGGATCGCCTCGACCTCCGCGTACCGGGCGTACGCACATCAGTACGGCTACATCCGGGCCCGGCTCTCGTCGGCGAAGTACGCCAACTTCGCCGAGCCGAGCGGCGGTGGCCGGGTCCCTGACGACCCGGCGACGCACCCCAAGGCGGCGGCCGGAGCGCCTGCGGGCACCCCGACGATCCAGTCCCCGGACGTCACCGTGGACAAGAACGGGCAGCCGCACGCGCTCGACTGATCGACCACGTCGTGCCCCCGGGCCGTCCCCGCGACACGCGGGCCGGCCCGGGGTCCGACTGCACGAGGCATTCCACACCTAGGCTGCCTGTCGGCCCGCGGGGTCCGTCCCTCGGCCGGCCACCTGTGTCCTGACCGGCTCGGTGCCCCGGAGACGTCAGCCAGGGAGCCTCGCATGCACCATTCCCCTCGATGGCCCCGGATCGTCGCCTCCCTCACCGCGCTCCTCGTCGCCCTCTCGGCCTGCCTGGCCCTGCTTCCCGGCGCAGCCGCCTCCGCTGCCTCGGCGAGCAGCCCGCGAGTGCACGGGGCCAAGGCAGCGGCCACGAGGAAGGCGGCCACGAAGAAGGCGGCCACGAGGAAGGCGGCCACGAAGAAGGCGGCCACGAGGAAGGCGGCCACGAAGAAGGCGGCTGCAAAGAAGCGGGCGGAGCTGCTCGCCCGGCGACGCGCGGAGCGCAGGAAGGCTGCGAGGCTCCGGGCCCGGCTGGCGCGGGTGGACCCGAGAAGGCCGTCGACCTGGCTGCGGTACGCCCCGGTCCACGCGGACCCGGCGAGCGGGCCGCACTTCAACAACCCCTACGGCACGCGCACCGAGCGCCGGGCGCTGCTCAACCAGGTGATCGCCGCCATCGACGAAGCGCCGGGGTATGTGCGCCCGAAGGACAGGCGGACCCACCGCCTCAGACCCTGCCCCACGAAGCCGAGGTTCTTCCCGTCCCGGATCAGGATCGCGGTGTACTCGGTGACCGACAAACCCTTCGCCGACGCGCTGGTTGCGGCCGATCGTCGGTGCGTGAGCGTTCAGATCCTGATGAACTCACACCTGACGGCGACCACCTCACCGGCCTGGGGAGAGCTGGTGCACGCGCTGGGCGAGCGAGGGTCGGACTACGGGCACCGTCGCAGCTTCGTCCACCGGTGCAGCAACGGCTGCCTCGGCAACGCCGTACTCCACTCGAAGTTCTACCTGTTCAGCCGCTCCGACAGCGCTCGCTACACGGTCATGGTGGGCTCCTCCAACATGTCCGGGAACGCAGGCAACATCCAGTGGAACGACCTCTACACCGTCACCGGGAACAAGCCGCTGTTCTCGCAGTACCGCGGGATGTTCCGGGCCATGGTGCCGGACCGTCCGGGGAGCGGTCCGCGCGTCTTCCGCGCGGGGCCGTACACGTCGATGTTCTACCCGTTCCGGCGGGCCACCCCGAAGACCGACCTCACCATGAAGCAGCTGCGCAGCATCACCTGCTCACACGCGCAGGGCGGTGCCGGGATCCACGGCCACAGCGTCCTGTACGTCGCCATGCACTCCTGGCACGGGACGCGGGGGCTGTACCTCGCGAGGCAGGTGCGCGACATGTACCGCCGCGGCTGCTACGTGCGGATCCTGTACAGCTTCATGAGCGCCCGGGTCTTCGCCACGCTCACCGAGGGCGCCGGGCCACGGATGGTCGCCCGCCGGGTGCTCTTCGGCGGCCCGCGAGGCGTCGTCGCGGCCAAGTACTCCCACATGAAGATGTTCGCCGCGTCCGGGAACATCGCGGGCGACCGCTCCGGCTGGGTGGTGTGGACCGGGTCGAGCAACTGGTCCGACCGGGCCACCCGCTCCGACGAGGTGACCCTGAGGATCCCGTCGAAGAGCGTCTACCAGTCCTACGTCGAGCACTGGAAGTTCATGCGGCACCGCAGGTCGTCGGCGCGCTGGGCCACCTTCAGGGAGCCGCTCGGCGGGGGCCGGGCTCCCTGAGGGCTCCCTGGGCCGGCTGCCCGGGTGATCGGAGCCCGGTCACCATCCACCGGGTGCCGCGGGCACGGGCCAGCAGCACGACGGCCCGGCTCCCCATGAAGACGAGCCCGAACACGGCCCACAGCCACACGAGCGCGGGCCGGCCCTGGCCGGCGACCGGGCCCGCGACCGGGCCGGCAAGGTGCAGCGTCAACCAGGCGGCCGGCGCGAACACCGCCAGCACGACGATGCCCGCCCAGGCGAGGTAGCGCCCGTCGCCGGCGCCGATCAGCACCCCGTCGAGCACGAAGACGACACCGGCCACGGGCTGGAACACCGCGGCGGTCAGGAGCACCGAGGTCAGCAGGTGGCGCACCGCTGCGTCATCGGTGAAGAGCAGGCCGAGGCCCGGTGCGACCAGCGCGAGGCCGGCCCCGGTGACGACCCCGGCACAGAGCCCCCAGCCGACCATGCGGGTGGTGGCGGCCCGGGTGGTCGCCGTGTCGCCGGCCCCGAGGCTTCGTCCGGTGATGGCCTGCGCGGCGATCGCGATGGCGTCCAGCGCGAAGGCCAGGAAGGTCCACACCGTCGAGGCGAGCTGGTGGGTGGCCACCGCTGTCGTGCCAAGGCCGGCTGCCGCGTAGGTCATCACCAGCAGCGAGGCGCGCAGGGTCAGGGTCCGCACCACGAGAGCCACACCGGCGCGGGCCGCGCGTCGTACTCCTGCAAGGTCAGGTCGCAGGGCCGCCCCCTGCCTTCTGGCACCGCGGACCACCACCGCCAGCAGCGCCGTGGCCGACGCGATCTGCGCGAGGTCGCTGCCGAGCGCGGAGCCGGCGATCCCCCACCGCAGGCCGTCGACCAGGGTCAGGTTCAGCGCCACGTTGAGCACGTTGCCCGTGATCCCGACCGCGAGCGGCGTGCGGGTGTCCTGCAGGCCGCGCAGGATCCCGGTGGCGGCGAGCATGACCAGCAGCGGCACCACGCCCAGGAAGGCGAGCCGCAGGTAGGTGGTGGCCTCCTGGGCGGCCGGCGCCGCGGGGCCGAAGAGGCTCACCAGCCAGGCGGACAGGGGGACGCCCAGGGCCGTGGTGACCAAGCCGATCAGCCCGGCCAGCCAGACGCCGTCGACGCCCTGCTCGAGCGCCCCGCGGAGGTCACCGGCGCCGATGCGCCGGGCCACGGAGGCCGTCGTGCCGTAGGCCAGGAAGACGCACAGGCCGACGGCGCTCTGCAGGATCGCTCCCGCGATGCCGAGGCCGGCCAGGGCAGGCGTGCCGAGGTGGCCCACGATCGCCGCGTCCGCGAGGAGGAAGAGCGGCTCGGCGACCAGGGCGAGGAAGGCAGGCACCGCCAGGCGGACGATCTCCCGGTCGAGGGGGTGCCCACGCGGTCGGCGCATCCGGGCCCTCGAGGTCATGGTGCCAGGCTATCCGGGTAATGCTCAGTCTCCCTCACTGCCCCTGACGTAGCCGCGTTCGGCGCCGGCCTGTGAGGTGGGGCGCTCGGCGTCCGTGGCCCTGGGAAAACCCGCTCGCCGAAGGCGGTTTGTCGACATACACGCCGGTGTCAGCCCACACCGTGGACGTGCGCCGGATCTCGTCGGTAGTTTCTCCGGTCCACACGGCGCGTACGACGTTTCTGCAGGTCAGAGGCCCTAAAGTGATGAACGGTCCCGAGTTCTCCACAGGTGTGCTCACAGGGTGTGCACATTCGCGTAGGCGTGTTCCACACCGGCGTGCTGGTTGTCCACAGCCCCTGTGGACGAAGGGGTGTTGCGGGGCTCCGCGGAGCCGTAGCGTCGCCCCTCGCACCGGGTCGCCACGAAAACTGTCGGCGGCCGATGGAAGCGTTCAGGTGTCGTCAGCAGAAGGGTCCCACAGCGGTGAGCATCACCTCCTCGAGCAGCGGTCTCGCTCCCGGCACGGAGCCGGCCTTCGGCCTTGACGCGTCGTGGTCCAACCCGGGCGAGCCCGCGTTCGGGGCCGGGAGCGGAGGCGGTGGAGGCGGCCGCACGCCTCCCCAGGACAACGACGCCGAGCAGAGCGTGCTCGGGTCGATGCTGCTGTCCAAGGACGCGATCGCGGACGTGATCGAGGTGGTGCGCGGTGGCGACTTCTACCGGCCTGTGCACGAGACGATCTACGACGCGGTGGTCGACCTCTACGGCCGCGGCGAGCCGGTCGACCCGATCACCGCCACGGCCGAGCTCCAGCGTCGCGGCGAGCTGGGCCGGATCGGTGGTGCGCCGTACCTGCACACGCTGTCGGCCAGCGTGCCGATCGCCGCGAACGCCGGGTACTACGCGCAGATCGTCCGTGAGAAGGCGATCCTGCGCCGCCTGGTGGATGCGGGCACCCGGATCGCGCAGATGGGGTACGCCGGCGAGGGACAGGTCGACGACGTGGTCGACCGCGCCCAGGCCGAGGTGTACGGCGTCGCGGACAAGCGGTCCTCGGAGGACTACGCGCCGTTGAGCGCGATCATGGAGTCCACCCTCGACGAGATCGAGGCGATCAACAACCGCGACGGGCAGATGATCGGCGTGCCGACCGGGTTCGCCGACCTCGACGAGCTCACGAACGGGCTGCACCCCGGCCAGATGGTGATCGTCGCGGCGCGGCCGGCGATGGGCAAGTCGACGCTCGGCCTCGACTTCTGCCGGTCGGCGTCGATCCGCCACAACATGACCAGCGTGATCTTCAGCCTGGAGATGACCCGCAACGAGATCACCATGCGGCTGCTCTCGGCCGAGGCGAAGATCCCGCTGAACCACATGCGCAACGGCAACATGAACGACGACGACTGGACCCGGCTGGCCCGCAAGATGGGCGAGGTGTCCTCCTCGCCGCTGTTCATCGACGACTCCCCCAACATGACGATGATGGAGATCCGTGCCAAGGCCCGGCGGCTCAAGCAGCGCCACGACCTGCGGCTCATCGTGATCGACTACCTGCAGCTGATGACCTCGGGCACGAAGGTGGAGTCCCGCCAGATCGAGGTCTCCGAGTTCTCCAGGCAGATCAAGCTGCTCGCTAAGGAGCTCGAGATCCCCGTGGTCGCGCTCTCCCAGCTCAACCGCGGCGCCGAGCAGCGCGCCGACAAGCGGCCGATGGTCAGCGACCTGCGTGAGTCCGGGTCGATCGAGCAGGACGCCGACATGGTGATCCTGCTGCACCGCGAGGACGTCTACGAGCGCGAGTCGACCCGGCCGGGGGAGGCTGACCTGATCGTCGCGAAGCACCGCAACGGCCCGACCCGCGATCTCACGGTGGCGTTCCAGGGTCACTACTCGCGCTTCGTGGACATGGCCCACGGCTGAGAGCCGGCCCCGGGTCGGTTCCTGTTGCGCGACCCAAGGCCTTGTGCAGGGTCTTGGCTCGGGAGTTCAATGACTTTCGTCGAGATGGTGCGTTCACTCCGGTGAGGATCCGCGATGAGGCCCTTGGTCAGCGTCGGCATAGCAGCAGCGGCACTCCTGGTGGCGGCTCCGTTGGCCACCGTCTCGGCGGCGCAGGATCCGCCGCCCGCCAAGCCTTCGCACGTGGCGGCGGCCAGTCGGACGGAGCGGATCGCCGGACCCCAGCACTGGTGCAGCACCAATGGCGTCACGTGCGCCGATCCGATGCTGAACTGGAACGAGTACCCGGGCTACAAGCGCCTGGTGCAGAAGGGCGTCCGGCTGCTGCCGTACATCGGCCATGACGAGCCCCAGGTGCAGTTCTACTCGAACCGTCCCGGGTCGGCGAACAACGTCACCTACAAGCTCCGGCTGCCCAAGGACCCACCCACCCTGCCCCGGCAGGACGGCAGCGGCGGGAACTTCAACTTCCAGCAGCACATCACGTTCTGGTTCAGCATGCAGCTCTGCGACAACCAGGGCTCCCCGAACCCGGACGGAGCGCGGCAGATCGGCCACGCCACCATTCCGTGCAAGCCGGACAGCGACTCC
This sequence comes from Nocardioidaceae bacterium, assembly GCA_033850795.1. Taxonomy (GTDB): domain Bacteria; phylum Actinomycetota; class Actinomycetes; order Propionibacteriales; family Nocardioidaceae; genus Nocardioides_B. The sequence continues at coordinate 9,561 of JAWWPF010000340.1, forward strand.
AACCTGTTCGCCAGTCCCGACAAGAACAGCCCTCGGTACTTCGGGCTCGGGCCCGGCCAGGGCTTCATGGAGATGCAGTTCTACCCGCCGGGCTGGGTGAAGTGGCCGGACGGTATCTCGTGCGCCGCGCGGCAGTGGTGCTCGGCCCTCAACATCGACACCTTCCAGAACAACACGAACACGGGCGCGCTCAACAACACCGACTGCCTCAACACCGTCGGACCGGAACCCGTCAACTTCGCCTTCCTGACCAAGAACGGCAAGGCGACCGCGCCGGGGAACCCGCAGCACCCCGAGCACTTCGTGCCCGACCTGAAGCGCGACTTCCTCATGAACCCCGGAGACACGCTGCGACTGCACATGTCCGACTCCGTGCACGGATTCCGGGTCACCGTCGACGACCTCACCTCGCACACGACGGGGCTGATGACGGCCAGCGCCGCGAATGGGTTCGGGTCGGTCCTGTTCCAGCCCAACGCCACCAGCTGCAAGGTGGCCCTCCACGACTACCACCCGATGTACAGCACCGCCACGCCCGCGACGCGCAACTTCAACGCCGCCCACACCGGGAACATCTCCTTCGCAGACGAGATCGGCCACTTCGAGTACTGCGCCGCGGTGCTCAAGGACGCGTTGGGCACGTGTGCGAAGCCGCTGGGCGACGACACCAACGACCCGGACAACGCGGGCCCGGACCCGGCCGGGGACGACGTCTTCTGCCTCCCGGGCGCCGCCTCGAGCCGCATCAAGATCGGCGGATGTCTGAACACGGACGGTGACTTCGACAGCGTCAGCTACAAGTTCAGCTGGCCAGGCTCCATCAGCAACCCGACGGCCGACCACCTGCTCAACGCCGAACCGGTCCGCTTCACGAGCCCGAAGACGGGCGGCGCCAACTTCTCGCGGATGGCGTTCGAGTCCAACATCAGTCGCAGCGAGTCCGACGACACCGAGTTCGGGGCCAAGACGCCCTGTCAGCGGCACCTCGCCAACCCCGCAGACCCACACCCCGGTCTCGGCTGCGTCAATCCCCCGCCGGGGTCCGACTTCTACCCCTTCTACAGCACGACGCACACCTCAGGCAGCTGCTGGTGGCAGAACGGCGGGCCCTACATCCCGCACACGACGAACAGGTTCGGCGGAAGCGCCCACGCCGAGTACGGGCCGCTTCGGGCGATCTCCTACCCCACCGCGCCCTTCGGCACCGTCACCAAGCGGTTCAACGACTTCAGGAGCGACGAGCGGAACAACCCCTGCCCGGCCCCCTAGGCACCTGCTGCAGCGCGCGGCCGCCGGAGGCGGGTCACTCCGTCGAATCGTCCTGCTCGGGTGCGCGCGGACGCTGCGCCTCGTCATACCGCACGGCCTCGTCGGGGAAGGCCTCTCCGACGGGGTGCCCGCCGCCAGGGGAACCCTGTGCCGGGTCGTACTCGCCCGCGGCGGCTGGGCCGTCCGTGGTCGACGACGGCTCGCGGTCCTCGGCCTCGTCGTCGAGGCGGCCCAGGTTCTCCTCGCTGCCGCTCGTCATGCGATCACCTTCCAGTCCGGGGCACAGGGGACAGCCGTACCCCGGTGGATGGCGCCCCATGCTGCTCCGCGGTGACGCCGAGGGGGTACGGCGGCCAGGCACGTGCCCCTCCCGGCCGATGGTGTCCGATGTCGACGGGGTCCTAGGGTGAGGCAGGCGGACGGTCGGAGGTGCGACATGGTGGTTCTCGTCGTGGGGGCGAACGGCCAGCTCGGCGCACGGTGCGCCGCGGAGCTGAGGTCTCGCGGGCACGACGTCCGCGGATCCGTGCGCGTCCTGGACCGTGGGCAGGCGCTGGCGAGGAACGGCGTCGAGGTCGTGCAGGGGGACCTCATCTCTCCGGAGGGACTCGCCAAGGCACTCGTGGGGGTCGAGACCGTGCTGGTGACCGCCAACCCCGTGGTGCCCCGCGCAGGCGACCGGCCCGAGGCGGTCTATGCGGGTCTGCTCCGGCTGGTCGACGACGCCCGGAGCGCGGGCGTCCGGCGGGTGGTGCTGGTGTCGGTGCCGAAGACGCCGCTCGACAGGGCCGTCCCGACGGTTCGCCACCGCAGGCGCATGGAGGACCGGCTCGGCGCCGCCGGCTACGAGCACGTGGTGCTCCGCTTCCCGCCGTTCATGGAGTGCTGGCTGGCGCTGGTCGGCTCGTCGATCCCGCTGCGCGGTGAGCCGTTCGCGACGGTCGGCCGGCCCTCACCGTTCCTGCGGAGGTTCCGCGCACTGACCGGGTCGTCGATCGAGGGACACGGGGTGATGCTGGTGCCCGGTCGCCCGACGAACCGCAACGCGTTCATCGCCGGGAAGGACGTGGCCGCCGCCTGTGCGGAGGCCGTCGAGAGACCTGACGTAGCGAACCGGGTCCTCGAGATCGGCGGGCCGGAGATCCTCACCTGGCTCGACGTCGCGGCCCTCTACGAGGAGATCCTGCACCGCCGGGTGCGGGTCGTGTCGACCCCGACCGCCGTCTACACGGCCGCCTCGTCGGCCCTGAGCCCCGTGGCGACGGTGCCCGCGGCCACGATGGCGCTCAACCGGCTGCTGTCCGCCACCGAGACGCCCTGGCTCCCGGGCGGCGGCCTGCTGGACCCGGGGACGATGGTGACGGTCCGCGCGTTCCTGCAGGCCAAGGCGGCGCTTCCCGCCGCGCTTCCCGAGGTCGCCTGAGGCTGCCCCCTGAAACGGCGGGCGGGCACCCGTGGCCGGGCTCAGCCGTGGCCGCCCTCGGCGTGGCTGTCGTTGACCCAGGAGCCGTGCGCCGAGTGGTACTCGTGCCCTCCGGCATGCCCCTCCGGTCGTACACAGCTCAGCGGGCCACCCGCCAGGTTCGCTGTACACATTGCCCTCACCCCTCGCCCATCACGTCGTGGCAGCGACAATGGCGGTCCCCCCTCGGGTAAACCTTGGAGCCCTGCGACCGGACGGGCGGCCTTCGGGGGGCGTGCGTCAGTCACCGAGTCACCCAGTCGCCCAGTCAGCCCAATCGGCTCAGTCAGCCGGGGGCGGGCCCTCGACGTGGGCGCGGGCCAGCAGCACCGGATGGTCGGTGGTGATGTCGACGAGGTGGCTGCGGTCCTCGCGGTAGCCGGTGAACTCGACTCCCGGTGACCCGAACACCCAGTCGACCGCGCGCGGTCGCCCGGGGCGGCAGGCGCCGTGGTGCGACCCCCCGCGGGCGGCCACCATGCCCGTGCGGGCCGTGAAGCGGCAGAAGTACGACGCGCGCTCGTTCATGTCACCGGTGAAGAACACCGGGATCCCGGTCGAGCGCAGGCGGTTCGCGAGCGTGATCTCGATGCTGGTGGCCTCGGTCCGGTAGCGCTGCTGGTGGTGGTACGTCGCGGTGTCGGCCGGGTTGTGGAAGTTGCCGAACCAGACCTCGAGGCCACTGCTCAGGCTGCGGAGCCGCACGTAGGGCATCGCCCGCGGGCTGCCGTCGAAGTAGGGGATCCGCACCGTGTGCAGCTCCACGGGGGCCCACTCCTGACGGCGCCATCCGATGGAGTTCTCCGAGTCCTGGCGCCGCATCGACAGGCCGGGGTAGAAGTCGAGGTCGGTCTCCGCCTCCAGGGTGGTCAGCTGGCCGGCCTGCAGCTCCTGGAACCCGACGACGTCCGCGCCGTCGCGCCGGATCAGCTCGGCCGCCCGGGCGGCTCGCACCGGTCCGGAGGCCATGTCGGGGCGCTTGCCGGTGGTGGTCGTGTGGCTGGCGCCCAGCACGTTGAAGGAGCTCAGCACGAAGTCCAGGCTGGGGGCCGGCAGCGGTGCCGGCGTCCCCGTCGCCGGTGCCGTGGACGGCGACGCTGTGTCGGGTGCCGACGAGGTGGGCGGGGACGAGGAGGCGGGCGTCGTCGGCGGGGCGGCGGGGGCGCTCGTCCCCGGTGCAAGGGTCTGGCCCGTGCCGACCGGCGCACCCGGCCCGGTTGCCGGCGGGCTCGTCGTGGGCGTGGCCGGAGCCGGCCCCGAGGAGGCCTGGGCCGCGACCGAGGGGACCGCGTCCGTCGTGCTGCCGGCCAGCCGGCCGCGGTGGTCGGCGTCCCCGGGCAGCACTCGCACGGCAACGGCGACGACGGCGAGGATGCCGATCGTCGCCAGCAGGGCCGTGCGCCGGGGCATCCACTTCACCGCCGCACGATATCCCCCGCGACGGGCCCGGTCCGGGACCTGGAAGACCGCGAAGGGCTCCCGGACTCAGCCGCCGAGACCCGCCGGCACCGACGGGGTCGCTGCCCACGCGTTCGGGAACCTCGCGGGGTCCACCGTCACGTCGCTGACGATGACCGGGTGGTCGGTGGTCCTGGCGACCAGCGCGCTGCGGTCCTCGACGTAGCCGCCGAAGGTGACGCGGTGGGAGCCGAGGATCCAGTCCACCGCCCGGGGCCTGCCCGCCGAGCAGACGCCGTTCTTGCGCACGCTCGTCGGCCGTGCGGCCTTCAGCGGGGCGCCCGCGGTGACCCGGCAGAAGTACGCCGCCCGGTCGTTCATGTCACCGGTCATGATCCGGGGGATGCCGGTGGCGGCGAGCCGCCGCTGCAGGGCGATCTCGACCTCGGTGGCTGCCAGGCGCCACCTGGCCTGGTGGCGGTAGCGCGAGGTGTCCCCCGGGTTGTGGAAGTTCGCGAAGTAGGCCAGCATCCCCGAGCTCTTCTCGCGCAGCAGGACCACCGGCATGGCGCGGGGGTGCCCGTCGAAGTAGGGGATGTTCACCGTGGTGGCCGAGACGAGGTCGAACGTGCCGGTGCGCCAGCCCACCGAGTTCTCGCTGTCGACCTTCCTCGCGCCGTGAAGCCCCGGGTAGACGGCCCAGGTTCCCGCGGTGAGCGCGAGGAACCTGGTGAGCTGGGAGGCCTGCAGCTCCTGGAACCCCACGACGTCGACGTGGTGACGGGTCAGCAGCCGGCTCGCATAGCCGATGCGGATCGCCCCGGAGGCGCGGCGGCCGCCCGGCGGCGTGTGGCTGGCGCCGAGGACGTTGAACGAGCTCACCGTGAAGTGTCCCGCCGGCAGCACCCGGCGGGTCGTGGCCACGGACGACGACGTCGCCGCGGACACGCCGAGGACCCCGACGAGCGCGGCGCTGATCAGGCCTCTGGCGACGTGCGTGGCTCGAGACAACTCTGCTCCCATGGATCGAAGGGAAGCCGACCAGCGGAGTGGCTGCGCTTCATCCGGATTGTCCGGATTCTGGCTTCTGTACCAGTTGAGCATCGGCACTGCCGGACGCCGACTTGACCTGCGGCTGGCATGATCGAGCGATGCCGGACGACGCGGAGTCCCTGACGGTGCGAGCACCCGGTCTGGTGCTCACCGAGCGCGAGCTCACGGTCCCCCTCGACCACGCCGCCCCCGACGGCGAGCAGATCACCGTGTTCGCGCGGGAGGTGGCGGACCCCGAGGGGCGCGACCGTCCGCTGCTGTTGTTCCTGCAGGGCGGTCCCGGCCAGGAGGCGTCGAGGCCGACGCGGGGTCCGACCAGCCCACGGTGGCTCGACCGGGCGCTGCAGGACTTCCGGGTCCTGATGCTCGACCAGCGGGGCACCGGCCGCTCCACCCCGGTAGGGACCCTCCCGGGTCTGACCCCCGGCGAGCAGGCGGACCGGTTGGCGCTGTTCCGGGCCGATGCGATCGTGGCCGACGCCGAGGTCGTCCGCCGGCGGCTCGGCGTGGACCGCTGGAGCGTCCTCGGTCAGTCGTTCGGCGGCTTCTGCGCCCTGCACTACCTCTCGGTGGCTCCGGAGAGCCTGCGGGAGGTGCTCTTCACCGGGGGGCTGCCCCCGGTCGCGCGCCCGGTCGACGACGTCTACCGGGCGACCTACCTCACCGTGCTGGAGCGGAACCGCCGCTACTACGCCCGCTACCCACAGGACCGGGACCGGGTGCGGGCGCTGCACGAGCGCGCGGCCGCCGGCGAGCTGACGCTGCCCAACGGTGACCTGCTGCGTCCGACGCGCCTGCGCTCGGTCGGCAACGCGCTCGGCATGAGTGGAGGCGCCGAGGCACTGCACTACCTGCTCGAGCGCGACCCGGACTCGCCCGCGTTCCGCCACGACGTCGCCTCTGCGATCCCGTTCTCCGGACGGAACCCGCTCTACGCGGTGATCCACGAGGCGTCCTACGCCGACGGCGGCGTGACGGGCTGGGCAGCGGAGCGGACCCTGCCGGAGGAGTTCCGCGAGGACCCCACCCTCTTCACCGGTGAGCACGTCTTCCTCGCCCACGTCGAGGACGACTCGGAGCTCGCGCCGCTCCGTGAGGCGGCCGAGCTGCTGGCCGCCCGCCGGTGGCCTGCGCTGTACGACGCCGAGATGCTGGGCTCGGTCGACGTGCCCTGCGCGGCCGCGATCTACGCGGAGGACCCCTACGTGGACCGTGCCTTCTCGGAGGAGACCGCCGCTATCCTGCCGCAGATGCACCCCTGGGTCACCAACGAGTACCAGCACAACGGCCTGCGCGTGGACGGCGGGCGCATCCTGGATCGGCTCATCGGGCTGGCGCGTGGACGCCTGGAGTGAAGCCGGTCGGGGAGGGTGACACCGTCGAGGACTACCTCGGCTTCGCCGACGAGGCAGCCGGCTCCCGGGTCTTCCGCGCGTGGGCCCTCGGCGTCGCCGCGGACGCGGAGGTCCTCGCCCTCCTGCACACCCTGCCCCCTCGCAAGCGGCAGCCCAACCTGGTGTTCGCGGCCGCCCGCTGGCACGGTGCCCGCCCGGGACCGTACGACGAGGTGCGCGCCGTCCTGCTGGACCGCTGGGCCGACGTCCGCGCGACGATCCTCCAGCGGGCCACCCAGACCAACGAGGTGGGCCGGTGCGCGACGCTGCTCCCGGTGCTGGCACGGCTCGCCGGCAGCGGTCCCCCTCTGGCGCTGCTGGAGGTGGGCGCCTCGGCGGGGCTCTGCCTCTACCCGGATCGGTACAGCTATCGCTACACCGGCTCGATCGACGTCAGGCTGGACCCTCCGGACGGCCCGAGCCCGGTGGTTCTCGACTGCGTCGAGGGCGACCCACCGCCGCCCTCGAGCGCCAGACGACCGCTGGGGCTGC
>JAWWPF010000341.1:0-10195 GCA_033850795.1 Nocardioidaceae bacterium
CCGACGGCTTCATCGCCATCGGCGGCACGATGCCGTCGAGCAAGGCCTTCCGCGACGCGGTGCGCGCAGACCTGGTCCGGGCGGCCGGGAAGGGACGGCTCTCGGTGCCGATGGCCGCGACGTACCCGCTCGTCGATGCACCGGCCGCCGTGGAGCGGCTGCGCACCCAGCACCCCGGGGGGAAGCTCGCCCTCATGCCCTGACGTCACGCCGCGGGAAACCGTCCGCCCCGGGAGTGGCGCCAGGTTCGACGTGTGCAAGTCTGCCGCCGTGGACCTGCCTCACGCTGACGTCGATCCCGGTGGCCTGCTCGAGTACTCGGTCGTCTTCACCGACCGCTCGCTCAACCACATGTCGAAGCGCTTCGTGTCAGTGATGCAGGACATCGTCGAGGTGCTCCGCACGACGTACGGCGCTGAGACGGTCGCCGTCGTGCCCGGTGGCGGCACCTACGGGATGGAAGCGGTCGCGCGGCAGCTGGCGACGGGACGGCGATGCCTCGTGGTCCGCAACGGCCTGTTCTCCTACCGCTGGTCGCAGATCTTCGACGCCGGGTCCATACCCGCCGAGACCACCGTCTGCTGCGCCAGGCCGGTGTCGGACGACCGGCATGCGCCGTGGGCACCGCCGCCCGTCGACGAGGTGGTCGAGACCATCGAGCGGACCCGTCCCGAGGTGGTCTTCGCGGCGCACGTCGAGACGGCCGCGGGGATCCTGCTGCCCGACGGCTACGTCCGCGCTCTCGCGGCCGCCACGCACGACGCCGGCGGGCTCTTCGTCCTCGACTGCATCGCCTCCGGTGCGATCTGGGTGGACATGACGGGCCTCGGGGTCGACGTCCTGCTCAGCGCACCGCAGAAGGGCTGGAGCGGGTCACCGGGCGCGGGCTACGTGATGCTCGGCGAGGCCGGGAGTGCAGCCGTCCGGTCGAGCACCTCGACCAGCTTCGCGGCCGACCTCGGGAAGTGGCTCACGATCACCGAGGCCTACACCGAGGGGAAGACGCCGTACCACGCGACGATGCCGACCGACACGCTCGCGCACGACGCCACCCTCATGCTCGCGACCCGCGACGCGGGGCTGCCCGAGCTGCGCCGCGCCCAGACCGACCTCGGCGCGCGCGTCCGCGCGTCGCTCGCGGAACGCGGGTTCCCGTCCGTCGCGGCGGAGCCCTTCGCGGCACCCAGCGTGGTGGTCACCTACACCGACGACCCGGAGATCCGCAGCGGCGCGAAGCTCAAGGAGGTGGGGCTCCAGGCCGCCGCCGGGGTGCCGCTCATGTGCGGTGAAGGCGACGGCTTCTCGTCCTTCAGGATCGGGCTCTTCGGCCTCGACAAGCTCGGGGACATCGACGGAACCGTCCAACGTCTCGAAGCACGTCTCGACCGGCTCGACCCCTGAACCCGCGCCCGCGGCTCAGAGGAGACGAGCCGCGGTCCGGCTCATCCACGCCGTCTCGGCGCAGTAGAGGTCGCCGTACGTCAGGTATCCGTCGAAGGGCTCGACGAGGAGAGCGCCGAGCGCCTTCGCGACCGCAGCCAGGGCCAGCACCGCGGAGAGGCCATGGGCCTCGTGGAGCTGGCGGGCGAGGTCGTCCAGCGGCCGTCCCGCGACCTCGGCCGCCATCAGCCGCAGACAGCCGTCGGCCAGACCGACGCGGTCCTCCGGGTCCGCTTCCAGGGACGGTCGGAAGGTGGCCGGCTCGAGGTCCCCTGCGACCACGCCGCGTCGCTCGGCCAGGAGCCGTCGGCGGATCCCGACGAAGGTCACTGCGGCGATGATCGCCTCCTCGCCGGGAACGCACTCCAGCTGCAGCAGGGTCGTGTGGACCGGCACCGCAGCCGCCGCCTCCAGCCAGCGCGTGACGTCGCGGCAGCTGCGCAAGGCCCGCCAGGTGACCTGCGGGGCCAGTGCATCGACGATCGTCACGGCTTCTTCTCTCTCCACGCGCCACGGATCCGCGCATCGCCTGCTCCCGAGGTGCAGGGGATGGACGCAGGTCCAGTGTCGGGCCGATGACCCGTGCCGCAACCGGTACTGACCGGCCTGTCACGGGACCGTCACGTGTGCGTCATCCACCCAGTCATCCATTCGGGCTTGCCCCGGCGCGGAGTGGGTAGGAGGCCACGGTGACCGATCCACAGCCCAGCGCACCCGTCGGTGAGACCTGCCCCGTCTGCGGGAGGACCCTCGTGACGGGCACCGCGGACTTCGCCGAGACCCCCGACGAGACCACCGACGTGGACCTGGCCCGCGCCGAGCTGCGGCCGGGACAGATGGTGCAGGCCTCCTTCTGCCCGGACCCCAGCTGTCCCGGACCGGACACGGGCGCGCGCTTGTGACGCGCGGCTGAGAGCTCACGGGCTGAGGCCCCGCCTCTAAGAAAGCTCCGAGACTTCGTCCCTACCGTGGCTGGAAGGAGACGACCGAAGGGGCATTGCTCGTGAGCGCAACGATTCTCGACAGGCCGGCCGCCGGTCTGCGGACGCCGGACCCCACGGGAAGCCACCTCGCCGTCCGGGCCGTGCTGCTGGCCGGGGCCGGCGCCATCGTGCTGATGTGGTGGCTCGACCCGACGTCCCTGAACGGGGCGGCCGCCAAGGTGACCGAGGCTGGACGCCTGGCGGGCCTGCTCGGGGCCTACCTCGTGCTGGTGCAGCTGCTGCTGATGAGCCGGCTCGGCTGGTTCGAGCGGGCCGTCGGGTTCGACCGGCTGACCGCCTGGCACCGCGGTCTGGGGACCAACACGGTGATGCTGCTGGCCGCGCACGTCCTGCTGATCGTCGAGGGCTATGCGCTGGCGGGCCACGCCGGCGTGGCGTCGACGACATGGCGGGTCGTGTCGACGTACCCGGAGATGCTCAAGGCCACCGCCGGCATGGCGCTGTTCGCGCTGGTCGCGGTGACGAGCGCGCACGCCGCGCGGCGGCGGCTGTCCTACGAGGCCTGGTACGCCGTGCACCTCTCTGCCTATGCCGCCGTGGCACTCGGGTTCAGTCACCAGATGGCGACCGGGCAGGACTTCGCGGGGCACCCCGTCAACCGCGCGCTGTGGTGGGGGATGTACCTCTTCGTGGCCGCGGCCGTAGTCGTCGAGCGCGTCATGCTGCCGGTGCGGGCCTGGTTCCGGCACAAGCTCCTCGTGGACCGCGTCGTGCAGGAGAGCCCCGGTGTGGTGAGCGTCTGGGTGCGCGGCCGCAAGCTCGACGAGCTCGGGGCGCGCGCAGGACAGTTCCTGCTCTGGCGGTTCCTCACCCCCGGGCACCTGTGGTCCGCCCACCCGTACTCCCTCTCGGCCGCGCCGGACCACGGCGCCCTGCGCATCACCGTGAAGGACGCCGGCGACCACAGCGCTGCCCTCGCCCACCTCAGGCCGGGGACACCGGTGCTGGCCGAGGGACCGTTCGGCCACTTCACCCTGGACAAGCGCACCCGCTCTCGCCTGCTGTTCATCGCGGGAGGATCCGGGATCGGCCCGATCCGCGCCCTCGCCGAGGAGCTCGTGATGCGAGGGCCGCGGCGCCGCATCGACGCGGTGCTCCTGTACCGCGCCGGTCGGGCCAGTGACCTGGCGCTGCGGAAGGAGCTCGACAAGCTAGCGGCCCGGACCGGCCTACGTGTCGTCTACCTGGTCGGGCACCGTTCCGAGCTCGGCCATGACCCGCTCTCCGCGGCGCAGATCCACTCGCTGGTGCAGGACGTCCGCTCGCGCGACGTCTACGTCTGCGGACCGTCCGGGATGACCCACAACGTGCTGCGGGCGATGCGGGAGCTGCGGGTCCCCGTGCGGCAGCTGCACTCCGAGGAGTTCGAGCTGGCATGACGAGGACGACAGGACGGGCACCGCTTCAGGATCCACCGGCCGTTGCGCTGCGCCGGAACCGGTCACGAGCCCGACGAGCCGTCGCCCTCGCCGGGATGCTGGCTGCGGTCGGCGGCCTGGTCGGGGCGCGGGCGGCGCTGAGCCCGCGACCGGTGCAGGCGCTCGGCAGTCACGGCCTGGCGTCGCCGGTGCATGGCGGAGGGTCCGTGTCCGCAGCCCCCCGGAAGCCTCGAAGGGCGAGCAAGACAGGCAGCGTCCCCGCCAGGCACCGCACGGTGGTCGGGAGCGCCTACGACGTCGGCTACGGCACCGTCCAGGTCCGGGTCACCCTCCACGGCCGGCGCATCACCGGCGTGACGGCCCTCCGGCTGCCTGCGGGTGGCCGCTCCAGCGACATCAGCGGGTATGCCGCCCCGCGCTTGCGTCAGGAGGCGCTGTCGGCGCAGAGCGCCCACATCGACACGGTCTCCGGTGCGTCGTACACCTCGGCGGGCTACGCCAGCTCCCTCCAGTCCGCGCTGGACCGGGCCGGGCTGTGACCGTGTCCGAGGCAGGTCCGGAACGTGCCCCTCGTCCTGCGCCGGGCCGGCACGTCGAGCTGGTCCGGACGATGGGGACCGTCGTCACGCTCGACGTGCGGGCTCCCGAGCCGCCGGCACCGCTCGCCGCGGCCGTGCGCGCCGTCACCGACCGGCTGCGCGGGATCGACGACGTGTTCAGCCCCTGGCGCGAAGGGTCCTGGGTCAGCCGGCTGATCACGGGCCGGGTTCTCCTGGCGGACTGTCCGGCCGAGGTCCGCGACGTGGTCGAGCTGGCGCTGCGGCTGGCTGCGCTCACCGACGGCTACTTCTCCCCGTTCTGGCGAGGCCCTTCGGCCTCCGCCGGACCGGACCCGACAGGCCTGGTGAAGGGCTGGGCCGCGCAGCAGGCCAGCGACGTCCTGCTCGCGCACGGCCTCGCCCACCACGTGGTGAACGCCGCGGGTGACCTCGTCGTGTCCGGACGGCCCGATCCGCAGGACGCGACGGCGCGGTGGCGGGTCGGGATCAGCGATCCCGCGGCGCCCGGCCGCCTGGCAGGCGTGGTGGAGCTCCCGGGAGGTCCCCGGCGATGGGCGGTCGCGACGTCCGGTCCCGCCGAGCTGGGCCTGCACGTCGCCGACCCGCACACCGGCAGGTTCCCCAGCAGTACGGCGTCCGCGACCGTGGTCGCGCCGGTCGAGGGTCCTCAGCCGGAGGGCGGCGCCTTCGCGGACGCGTGCGCCACCGCCCTCGTCGCGGCCGGCGACACCGCCGGGGACCTGATGCGCGGCCTGACGTCGCTCGGCCTGGAGGCCTTCCTGATGGCTTCGGACGGGTCCGTCGACGACCCGGGCCGGCTGTTGCGCCGGTAGTCCGCATGAATGGTCCCGGCGGGAGTCCCGTCCTGCCCGAGCCGAGCCGGCCGAGTCCCTATCCTGACCTCATGGACCGAGGCCCGCGGCTGCTGCTGGTCGAGGACGACCCGGACCTGGCCGCGATGCTGGCCGACCTGCTCAGCGGCGAGGGCTACGACGTCGAGGTGGCCCGGGACGGTCAACGTGGCCTCCACCTGGGCCTGACCCGAGACTTCGACGTGATGCTCCTGGACCGCGGCCTACCGGCCATCGAGGGGCTCGACCTGCTGGCCCGGCTGCGGGCGCGGGGCCGGTACGCCCCGACCCTCGTGCTGTCCGCGCTGGGCCACGCGCGCGACCGGGTCGACGGGCTCGACGCCGGCGCCGAGGACTACCTCGGCAAGCCGTTCGACCTCGACGAGCTCCTCGCCCGGCTGCGCAGCCTGCTGCGCCGGCACCGCGACGAGACGCCGGTGCTGCGGGTCCCCGGCGGCGCGCTGGACGTGGCCGCGCGGTCCGTGCGCCTCGACTCCGGCGAGGAGGTCTCCCTGTCCGAGCGGGAGGACATGCTGCTGTCGGTTCTCGCGCGGACCCCGCGCCGGGTGTTCTCCCGCCGCGAGCTGGTCGACAGCGTCTTCGAGTCCGCGGAGGAGGAGGGCGTCGTGGACACCTACGTGCACTACCTGCGCCGCAAGCTGGGCCGCGGTGTCGTCGACACGGTCCGCGGGCTGGGGTACCGGATGGGAGCCGGGTGAGGACCCCATGAGGACGCCATGAGGACCCGATGAGGGCATTGGGGGACGCGGCCGACCTCCGTCGTACGTCGCTGCGGATCGGCGTGCAGACCGGGCTCCTCGTCGTCGGCTGCCTCCTCGTCGTCGGCGCGCTGCTGTTCGCGGTCTACGAGCGGGCGGCGGACGCGGCCGCCGACCGGCTGCTTCGGGACGCCACGGCGCACATCGACTCGCCGCGGGAGGCGCCTCCCGGCGTGCAGGTGGCCGTCGTGACCCCGTCCGGCCGCAGCGTCTCCCCGGCGATGCCGGACGGCTTCCCCGACGAGCGCCAGCTCGCGGCGACCACGCGCGACGGACGGGTCCGGCAGGACGACGTGGTGCTCGGCGGCGACCAGTACACGGTCCGCACCGCGAAGGTGGGCGACCGGGTGACCCAGGCGGTGCTGGACCGACACGAGGGCGAGGAGGAACGCGGACGCATCCTCACCGCCCTCCTGGTGGCCGGAGCTGTCGGGGTCCTGCTCGCCGCCCTGGTGGCGGCGTGGATGGCCCGGCGAGCGGTCCGCCCGATGGCCGACACGATCGCCATGCAGCGCCGGTTCGTCGCCGACGCCAGCCACGAGCTGAGGACCCCGCTCACCCTGCTCAGCACCCGGGCGCAGCTGCTTGCCCGCAAGGTGCACCACGAGCCCGGGTCCTCCGGCCAGCTCGTCGCGGACCTCGACGGCGTGCTGGCCGACACGAAGGTGCTCACGGAGATCCTGGACGACCTGCTGGTGGCCGCCGACACCCGTACCATCCCGAAGGAGACCGTCGACCTCGCGCAGCTCGCCGAGCAGTGCGTCGCCGCGGCTCGCGCCTCCGCGGACCAGGAGGGAGTGGCCCTCGTGCTGTCCCCGTCCTCGACGACGGCGCTGGTCGAGGGCTCACCCACGTCGCTGCGTCGGGCGGTGACCGCCCTGGTCGACAACGCCGTGGGTCACGCCGAGAGCGAGGTCCGGCTCACAGTCGGGCAGGTCGGTCACGAGGTCGTCCTGACGGTGAGTGACGACGGACCCGGTGTGCCCGTTGACGAGGCCCCGCGGCTCTTCGCGCGGTTCACCAGCTCACGGGCCGAGCGGCCGGTCACGCAGGCTCGTCGGCACTACGGGCTGGGTCTGGCCCTGGTCGCCGACGTCGCCGCGGCGCACGACGGCCAGGTGAGCGCCGGGGACCGGCAGGACGGGTCGCGCGGCGCCCGGTTCACTCTGACGCTGCCGGCCCGAGGGACCCGGTCACGTCACGTTCGTCACCCTCGATAGACCGGGATTGACACGGTCGGTCCGGATCGGTCACCGTGTACGGCATGCCTGCGACCGCAGGCTCTCGCGTCGTGACGCCGAATCCTGCTCCCACGACCGGGCCCTGAACGACTGGGAGCAGGAGCGGGGGACCCACCTACGGGCGACACCAGCAGTACGTCGTCCTCGGGGTGAAGCCGCACCCGCGGCCGGGCCACCTCACGGTCCGAACCCGACAGCTCACTTCGCAGGCGTCGTCGAGGGCCCTCCATGCACTCAGTCACGCCCGCGCGCAGCCGTCGCCTGCTCAGCGCCTTCATCATCGTCCTCACCGCCGTCACCGCACTCGTCGGTGTCGGCGCCGCCTCGTCGGCCGACGCCCGGCCGCGCGGCTACATCGTCCTCACGCCCGGGGACCACGGCTCCCGGGTGGTGCACCTCCAGCGCTACCTGCACGTCCGGCCCGCGTCCGGCTACTTCGGGACCCACACCCGGGCGGCCGTGATCCGCTGGCAGAGCCGCCACCACCGGCACCGCACCGGCCTGGTCGGCAAGCGACTGTGGCGCGCGGTGCAGCACTCCACCTACCGCGCCCCCGCGCCGTCCCGTGGCGGCGACCGCGTCACCCGGCTGAACTGGCCGGCCCTGGCCCGGTGCGAGTCCGGCGGCAACCCGCGCGCCGTCAACCCGGCCGGCTACTACGGCCTCTACCAGTTCACCCCGTCCACGTGGCGCTCGGTCGGCGGCAGCGGGCTGCCCACCCACGCCTCGTCCCACGAGCAGACACTCCGGGCCCAGATCCTGTTCCGGCGCTCCGGCTCCGGCCCCTGGCCCGTGTGCGGACACCACCTGTTCGACTGATCGACTGACGTCCCGTCCCTCTTTCGGCCGGTCGTCCACCCGTTCCTGACGGGCGGATGACCGGCCGATGACATGCTCCTGACGCGCGTCTGACGGGCGTCTGACGGCGCCTGGATCTTGCAAGGATTCTCCAAGTAGGCAACGGCGAACGTGGCTTCCAGGAGGGCAGCGAAGGCGCTGCCCGGGACAGGAAGCCATGCGAAGAAGAGTGCTCGGAGCGGCCCTGCTGCTGCTCCTGACCGGCTGCGGCGTCCGGGCCGTAGCGCCGGCGCACCACGCCGTCGACGCCGTTCCGGCAGCGGCGTACACAGGTCGGCTGCGGACCTACTACATCGCGGCTGACTCGGTGCTGTGGAACTACGCGCCCGACGACAAGAACGACATCACCGGTCAGCCCTGGAACGACGACCAGAAGGTCTTCGTCCAGAACGGGCCGACGCGGATCGGGCACATCTACCGCAAGTCGCTCTACCGCGGCTACACGGACGCCACCTTCAGGCACCGGATCACGCCGCCGACCAGCTGCCCGGCCGGCGTCAAGCCCTGTGACGACACGCTTGGCATGCTCGGCCCGGTGATCCGCGCGGTCGTCGGGGACACCATCAAGGTGGTGTTCAGGAACAACACGGACTTCCCTGCCTCCATCCACCCGCACGGCGTGCTCTACACGAAGGCCGCCGAGGGGGCGCCGTACTCTGACGGGACGAGCGGCGCCGACAAGGCCGACGACGCAGTGGCTCCGGGCGACACCTACACCTACACCTGGAAGGTGCCGGAGCGTGCCGGACCCGGCCCGATGGACGGCTCGTCTGTCATGTGGATGTACCACTCCCACACCAACGAGATCGCCGACACCAACTCGGGCCTGATCGGGCCGATGGTGATCACCGCCGCCGGCAAGGCGGACCCTGCCACGGCGACTCCGCTGGACGTGGACCGCGAGGTCTTCTCCTACTTCACCGTGGAGAACGAGAACCAGAGCCTCTACCTCGACCAGAACCTGCAGCAGCTGGCGCAGGCACCGCACGAGGTGGCCGCCGGTGACGAGGACGGCTTCGAGGAGAGCAACCTGATGCACTCGATCAACGGGTACGTGTACGGCAACGGCCCGATGCCGACGATGCAGGTCGGCCAGCGGGTCCGCTGGTACACCTTCACCCTGGGCACGGAGGTCGACCTGCACACCCCGCACTGGCACGGCAACACCGTCGTCACCAACGGGATGCGCTCCGACATGATCTCGCTGCTGCCGGGGATGATGATGGTCTCGGACATGGTGGCCGACGACCCGGGCGTCTGGCTCTTCCACTGCCACGTCAACGACCACATCGAGGCCGGGATGTTGGAGAGGTACCGCGTGCTGTCCTGACCAGGGGAGGGGCCGCCGGGCCGTACGTGGCCGTTTGCCGACCAGGCTGACGGGTCCGTGCGGCCCGGCTTGGTGCGCGCACCTAGGAGGAGCTCCGCCTCGTCTCACGGTTGTTGGCCCGCTGGATCGCGTCCACCAGCTCGTCCTTCTTCATCGACGACCGGCCCCTGATCTCCAGGCGCCTGGCGATGTCCATGAGGTGGCTCTTCGAGGCGTTGGCGTCGACACCGCCGGCCGTCTCACCGCCCTTCCTGGCTGCCTTCCCCGACTTCGAGGCCTGGCGGTCGGAGGGACCCTTCTTCTCCTTGGGCTCCCAGTGGTCGCCGACCTTCTCGAAGCTGTGCTTCAACGAGGCGAAGGCCGTGCGGTGGGCTCGTTCACCCTCGCCGTACTCCTCGACCGCGGAGTCGTGGGTCTTCGACCAGGTCTCCTGCGCCTTCCTGGGCGAGCGTTGCAGCGTCGACGGGAGCTCTTCCTTGGCCGGCATGTCTCCTCCTCAACCGGGTGCGGTTCCGGCGGCGACGCACGGACCCTGGCGAGGCCAGGCGTCGTCGCCCTGTTCGATACCCAGGACCACATCGGGCCATGCAAACGCCGTCCCGACCACCTGACCGCGTCGACGGCTCATCCACCGCAGGCGATTCGTCATTGTCCGCACGCTGGGAGGGTTCGACACAAGAGCCGGTCCCGGTGGGTCCGGCCGAACGGGATGGAGACGATTGTGGCGATAGGACCCGTACAGCTGCTGGTGCT
>JAWWPF010000046.1:0-7257 GCA_033850795.1 Nocardioidaceae bacterium
CGCGCCGCGTCCGCGATCGGCACCCTCGAGGCGTCCGGTCTGATGAAGGAGATGTCGGACCGGCTCGAGGCCGACCCGGACCTGGCCGCGGCCTACCGGCGCGCCCACGAGAGCTACCTCGGCTTCCGGGAAGGCATCGGCCACGTGCCGGAGATCGCGGACGTCTCCGCCGGCGGCATGCCGACCCGGGTCAAGTGCCTGCACGTGCTCGCCGCGCAGGCCCTGGCCCAGGGCCGTGGCGTCAACCCGCTCGGTGACGAGGTGCTCGACCTCCTCGGCGACTTCTGGGCCGCCGGGCCGTGCGTCCCGGCTCCGGGATCCGCCGGCGGATCCGGCACACCATGACGCGGGTGGCCGCGATCGACTGCGGGACCAACACCATCAAGCTGCTGGTCGCGGACATCGACCGGGACGCAGGGACCCAGCACGACCTGGTCCGCGAGCTGCGGATCGTCCGGCTGGGCCAGGGCGTCGACCGGACCGGCAGGCTCGCGGACGAGGCACTGGAGCGGGTGTTCCGGGCGGTCGAGGAGTACGCCGCGGTCATCGACGCCCACCACGTCGACGCCGTCCGGTTCGTGGCCACCTCGGCGACCCGCGACGCCGGCAACGCCGACGTGTTCGCCGACGGGGTGCGGACCCGCCTCGGGGTGCGGCTGGACGTGGCCTCCGGCGACGAGGAGGCCCAGCTGTCCTACGACGGGGCGACCCGGTCGCTGCCCGACGTCTCGTCCCCGGTGGCGGTGCTCGACATCGGCGGTGGCTCCACCGAGCTGATCGTCGGGGACACGGTGGAGCGCCGCGTGCGCGCCGCGCGGTCGCTCGACATCGGCTCGGTGCGCCTCACCGAGCGGCTGATGCCCTCCGACCCGCCGCGACCCGAGGAGCTGGCGGCGGCCAGGAGCGCCGTCGACGCCGCGCTCGACACCCTCCCGTCGTACGGCGTCCACATCGGCGACGCACCGACCCTCGTCGGTGTGGCCGGAACGGTCACCACGGTGGCCGCGCTCCTTCTCGGGCTCCGCACCTGGGAGCGGGACCGCGTCCACCATGCGTCCTTCCCGGTCGACGACGTGCACGACCTGGTGGAGCGCCTGCTGGGGCTCACCGTGGCCGAGCGGGAGGCGCTCGGCGTGCCGTCGGGTCGCTCCGACGTGATCGGCGCAGGAGCCCTGATCCTCGACGAGGTGCTGCGCCGCTCCGGCGCCCCGGTGCTCACCGTCTCCGACTCCGACATCCTCGACGGCATCGCCTGGTCCGTCGCCTGAGCGGGCGGTGCCAGGATGCAGCGTGGCCACCTCCGACCTCCCTCACCCGGTGACCGGTCGGCTCTTCCCCTCGCCGGTGCCTCCCGGTGCGGGTTGGCCCGAGGACCCCGCCCGGCCCGACAGCCCCGTCGCGGCCGACGCAACGGGTGTCCGCGCACTGGCCTCGGCCGCAGCGGGAGCCGGAGACCTCGACGCGCTCGAGGGGGCCAGCTCGGTGTGCCGGGCCTGCGACCGGCTCGTCGCGTGGCGCGAGGGCGTCGCCCACGCCAAGCGGGCGTCGTACGCCCAGGAGCCCTACTGGGGCCGGCCGATCGCCGGCTGGGGATCACCCACTCCGGCGGTCCTGGTGCTCGGTCTGGCCCCGGCCGCCAACGGCGGCAACCGCACCGGCCGGATCTTCACCGGCGACCGCTCCGGCGACTGGCTGTTCGCGTCCCTGCACCGGGTCGGTCTCGCCCGGCAGTCGACGTCGGTCCACGCCGGTGACGGCCAGGGGCTGATCCGGACCCGCATGGTCGCCGCGGTGCGCTGCGCGCCGCCGGACAACCGGCCGAGCGTCGACGAACGCGACACCTGCGCCCCCTGGCTGCTCGCCGAGGTCGCTCTGGTCCAGGAGTCACTGCGCGCGGTCGTCTGCCTGGGCTCCTACGGCTGGGACGCGGCGCTGCGGACCTTCCGGGCGCTCGGCTACGAGGTCCCGCGGCCCAAGCCGAGGTTCGGGCACGCCGCCGAGGCGGTCCTCACCGCACCCTGCGGGCGGCAGGTGGTCCTGCTGGCGAGCTACCACCCCTCGCAGCAGAACACGTTCACCGGCAAGCTGACCGAGCCGATGCTCGACGCGGTGCTCGGCCGGGCGGCGGCGCTCAGCGTGGAAGGATGACCCCCGATGGCGACCCGATGACGCCCAGTCGGGCCGGACCCGGGCCCCCGTATCCCAACGGCAGAGGAAGAGGTCTTAAAAACCTTTCAGTGTGAGTTCGAGTCTCACCGGGGGCACGCCGCACCGAGCCGCCGCGGGGAACATCACCGGGCCGATCCCCGTTCTAGGGGGTAGCGGAACCGTACGATCAAGGTGCGGTACCCACCGGGAGCTCCCAGAGCGGGAGCCCCAGGCCTCCAAGGAGGAGACCACACATGCAAAGCAGCAACCCAGTCTTCCGCAGGGCGGAAGGCTTCAACGGTCGGGCGCAGACCTACCCCGCGAGCGGGATGAGGTACCCCGCCTACGGCAGCCCGAGCGCGCAGCAGGGCTACGACACCTACGGCGGCGGTCGCGGGACCAGCCGGACCGACGTCGGGCTGGACCGCGGTCCCATGACCATCGACTCGGTGGTTCAGAAGACCGGCATCACGCTCGGCATCGTGATCCTCGCGGCGGCCGCCACCTGGATCCTCACCGGCGACCCCACCGGCTTCGGTCCCGACCGGGACACCGCCGTACGCAGCCTGTACCTCCTCTCGATGCTCGGCGCCTTCGGCGGGTTCGCCCTGTCGATGGTGAACTCGTTCAAGCGGGTCGTCAGCCCGGCCCTGGTGATGGCCTACGCGGTGCTCGAGGGCATCTTCGTCGGCGCCTTCAGCAAGGTGCTCGAGGCGTCCTTCGGCAACGGGATCGTCGTGGGAGCCGTGGCGGGCACCTTCGCGGCGGTCGCCGGCACCCTCGCCGCGTACCGGTTCTTCAACATCAAGGTCAGCGACAAGTTCCGCACCTGGGTCGTGGCGGCGATGTTCGGCTTCGTGGCCATCTCGCTGCTCGACGTCGTGCTGGGCCTGTTCCACACGTCCATCGGGTTCAACGGGTTCGGGCCGGTGGGCCTGCTCTCCAGCATCCTCGGCCTCGGTCTCGGCGTGCTCATGCTGATCCTGGACTTCGACTTCGTGGAGCGCGGCATCGCGGCCGGGCTCCCGGAGCGTGAGTCCTGGCGGGCGGCCTTCGGCCTCACCGTGACGATCATCTGGATCTACATCGAGCTGCTGCGGCTGCTCGCGATCCTGCGCGGCGACTGAGCGGCCCGAGCGAGCCATCGCACGAACGACGAGCGACGCCCCCAGCCGTGTGGCTGGGGGCGTCGTGCGTCCTGGTGTCTCGGAACGTCAGGCGCGGTCGCGCAGGACCGGCTCGACGCTCTGCGGGGACTCGACGTCCGTCTCGGGGTGACGACGGCGGCGGCGCAGCTGGACCCACCGGCCCCGCCGTCCGGTCTCCGTGCCGTCGATCTCGGTGCCGGGCATCCGGGCTGCCTCCACGGCGGCCTCGGTGATCGGCAGGATCGCCTCGCCGCGGGCGGGCTCCGGGACCAGCTCCTCCGTGGGGACCACGCCCACCGCGGCCAGCACGGACGGCAGCAGCATCGCCGCGAGGCTCGCGTAGCCGGCCGCGGACGGGTGGAACCGGTCCGGTCCGAAGAACAGCGCGGGAGTGGCCTCGAACTCCGGTCCGAGCACCGACGCGAGCGACACCGTGCGCCCGCCGGCCTCGACGGTGACGATCGTCTGCGCAGCAGCCAGCCGGCGCGACCAGAGGCGCGCCACCTGCCGCAGCGGGAACGCGACCGGCTCGATCGTGCCGAGGTCGGGACAGGTGCCCACGACCACCTCCGCTCCGGAATCGCGGAGCCTGCGAACCGCGGTCCCGAGGAGCCGCACGGACTCCGAGGGCAACCGGGAGTGGGTCACGTCGTTGGCGCCGACCAGGATCACCGCGACGTGGGGCTGGAGGTCGAGCGCCTCGTCGATCTGGCGGCTCAGGTCCCGGGTCTGCGCGCCGACGCCCGCCACCGACCGCAGGTACACCCGGCGGTCCGCCCCCTCGGCCAGCCCGGAGGCGAGCCGCGCGCCCGGGGTCTCCTGCACCGTCTCCACGCCGTAGCCGGCCGCCGAAGAGTCACCGAGGAGGACGACCTTGATGGCCGGTCCGGTCCGCCCCTCGCCGTACCAGCCGGTCGCGTCCGGAGGGATCTTGTCGGCCTTGCCGATGGCCTGGCGCGCGAGCCTCGCCTCCGCCATGAGCAGGCCGTAGAGGGACGCGCCCATGAGGGACAGACCGCCGCCGCCCACGGCGGCGGCGGCGGCGAGCTTGCGCGCTGCCCCGGGCTTCCCCACAGCCCGATTCTAGGAGGGAGCCCTACACTGCCGACGTGCAATATGCGAACTCCCTCCTGGACCTGGTCGGCAACACTCCCCTCGTCAAGCTGGGCAGGACCACGGACGGTGCCTCGCCGCTGGTGCTGGCGAAGGTGGAGTACCTCAACCCGGGCGGCTCCGTGAAGGACCGGATCGCCACCCGGATGGTGGAGGCGGCCGAGGCCTCGGGAGAGCTGCGTCCGGGCGGGACCATCGTCGAGCCCACGTCCGGCAACACCGGCGTCGGGCTGGCCCTGGTGGCCCAGGCCAAGGGGTACCACTGCGTGTTCGTCTGCCCGGACAAGGTCAGCGACGACAAGCGCAGCGTCCTCAAGGCGTACGGCGCCGAGGTGGTCGTCTGCCCCACGGCGGTCGAGCCGGACCACCCGGACTCCTACTACAGCGTCTCGGACCGCCTGGTCACGGAGATCGAGGGCGCCTGGAAGCCGAACCAGTACGCCAACGTGAACAACCCGCGCTCCCACTACGAGACGACCGGCCCGGAGATCTGGAAGCAGACCGACGGCAGGATCACCCACTTCGTCTGCGGGGTGGGGACCGGCGGCACGATCAGCGGCATCGGCAGGTACCTCAAGGAGCAGAACCCCGAGGCCCAGGTCATCGGGGCGGACCCCGCCGGGTCGGTGTACTCCGGAGGGTCCGGACGCCCGTACCTGGTCGAGGGCGTGGGGGAGGACTTCTGGCCCACGACCTACGACCGCGACATCGCCGACCGCATCATCGAGGTCTCCGACGGGGACTCCTTCGCCTTCACCCGCCGGCTGGCGCGTGAGGAGGGCATGCTCGTCGGGGGCTCCTCCGGGATGGCCGCGTTCGCGGCCGTGCAGCTGGCCCACGAGCTCACGGATGCCGGCCGCGACGACGCCGTCATCGTGGTGCTCCTCCCGGACTCCGGGCGCGGGTACCTCGCCAAGGTCTTCAACGACGAGTGGCTGAGCCAGTACGGGTTCCTGCCCGCGACCAGCCGCCAGTCACTGGGTGAGGTGCTGCGCGCCAAGAGCGGGCGCATCCCCGACCTCGTGCACACCCACCCCAGCGAGACGATCGCCGAGGCCGTGCACATCCTCCAGGAGTACGGCGTCTCGCAGATGCCCGTGGTCCGCGCTGAGCCGCCGATCGTGGCTGCCGAGGTGGCAGGCAGCGTCTCGGAGCGCAAGCTGCTCGACGACCTGTACTCCGGCACCGCGCGGCTCACCGACTCCGTGGGACAGCACATGGACGAGCCGCTCCCGACGGTCGGCGCCAGCGAGCCGGTCGGCGAGGCGGTCGCGAAGCTGGAGCAGGCCGACGCGCTGCTCGTCCAGGAGGACGGCAAGCCGATCGGGGTGGTGACCCGGCAGGACCTGCTGGCCTACCTGGCGGCCCGCTGAGCTGAACTGCCGGGTCGCCGTCGACCCGGTCAGCGGACGCGTCGGGCGATGCCGCCGATGTCCCCGCGCGCGGGGGTGCCGACGGCGTCCGACGGGTGCAGGATCCCGGCCAGGGCCTCGACACCGTCGACCAGCCGTGGACCCGGGCGCGCGAACGACGCGTTGGCGTCGACCGCCCACACCGCCGCCTCCGGCGGCAGCACTCCCGCCGCCACCACGTCCTCGGCCAGCGGGAGGGACCGTTCCAGGTCGTAGCCGCACGGAGCGCAGACCACCACCTCGGGCCGCGCGGCGCGGACGTCCTCCCAGGTCACCCGGAACGACTTCTCGCCCGCAGTCCCGAGGACCGGCTCCCCGCCGGCGAGCTGCACCATCTCGGGGACCCAGTGCCCGGGGGCGAACGGCGGGTCGGTCCACTCGAGCACCAGGGTCCTCGGGCGCGGACGCCCCGCGGTCCGTCGTACGACCGCGTCCAGCCGGTCACGCAGGGACCGCACCAGCAGGTCGGCCGCCGTCCCGGTCCCGGTGGCCCTGCCCAGGGTGCCGACCGAGGCGAGCACCTGCTCGATGGTGTGCGGGTCGATGGTGAGCACCTCGGCCCGGCAGCCGAGGTGGGCGAGAGCATCGTCGACGACGGAGACGTCGACCGCGCAGACCGAACACAGGTCCTGGGTGACCACCAGGTCCGCGTCGAGTCCGGCCAGCGCACCCTCGTCGAGGTGGTAGAGGTCCTCGCCCCGCCGCAGGGCCTCCGCGACGTAGGCGTCGATGTCAGCCGGGGCGAGGCCCTCCGGCATCGCGCTCGTGGACACGATCGCCCGCGTCCGGGCCTCTCGAGGATGGTCGCACTCGAACGTCACGCCCACCACGTCGTCGCCGGCGCCGAGATCGAAGAGGATCTCGGTCGTCGAGGGGAGCAGGGAGACGATCCGCATGGCGCGATGCTACGTGCGGCAGACAGCGCCCACCGGGTGAGGGCGTGCGCCGGTCCAGACGCGAATTCGCGTACCGCCGCGGGGAGTCCACCGGTCCGCTTAGACTCTTCCTGGCACATCCGGCTCTAAGGGGATCAGTTGAACGACGTGTTGAGGCTTGGCAGCGCCCGCGGACGGCTGACGGTGCCCATTGTGGTCCTCGTGGTCCTGACGGTGATCGGAGCCGTGCTCGGGTTCGCCTTCGGCAGCCGGACCGCGGCGAAGTACACCGCCGAGGCGACCGTCCTGGTCACGCCGCTGGCCGGGAACCCCTACTCGCCGGACGGTGCAGGCGACGACCTGATCAACCTCGACACCGAGGCGCAGCTCGTCACCTCGGATGCGGTGGCCCAGACGGTGGCCACCGACGTGCGGACCTCGAACCTCACCGATCTCCTCAACGGGTTGAACGTCACGGTTCCGCCCAACACGCAGATCCTGAAAGTCGACTACACCTCCAAGGACCAGTCGGTCGCGCGCAGCCGGGCCCGCAGCGTCGCC
>JAWWPF010000038.1:0-6178 GCA_033850795.1 Nocardioidaceae bacterium
CAACATCAGCGCGCTGCGGACGTGGTCCGCGACCACGCGGAAGCGGACGTCGTCGCCATGGTCGCGCCCGTAGACCCGCCCGGACAGCTCCGAGGCCTTCTCGATGACGGGGAACATCTCGTCGATCTCGTACATGTTGTCCTTGCCCTGCAGCAGGTACGCGACCCGCTCCAGGCCCATGCCGGTGTCGATGTTCTTGCTCGGGAGGGGACCGCGGACGTCGAAGTCGGACTTGCTGCGGACCGCGCTCAGCTCGTCGGACATGAACACGAGGTTCCAGAACTCCATGTACCGGTCGCCCGCGTCCCAGTCGCGGTCGGCGCCGAACTCCGGGCCGCGGTCGATGAGGATCTCGCTCGAGGGACCACCCGGTCCGGGGACCCCCATGGACCAGTAGTTGTCCTTCTTGCCGAGCCGCACGATCCGGTCGTCGGGCAGTCCGGCGACCTTCCTCCACAGCGCCGCCGCCTCGTCGTCGTCCTGGTAGATGCTGGCGTAGAGCCTGTCCTCGGGCAGGCCGAACCCGCCGTCGGCATGCGGCGTGGTGACCAGGTCCCAGGCGAGCTCGATGGCGCCTTCCTTGAAGTAGTCGCCGAAGGAGAAGTTGCCGCACATCTGGAAGAAGGTGCCGTGCCGGGTGGTCTTGCCGACCTCCTCGATGTCGAGGGTCCGGACGCACTTCTGCACGCTGACCGCACGCTCGTACGGCGGCGTCTCCTGCCCCAGGAAGTAGGGCTTGAAGGGGACCATGCCGGCGTTGACGAACAGCAGGTTCGGGTCGTCGAGGAGCAGGGAGGCCGAAGGCACGACCGTGTGGGCGCCCACCGAGGTGTTGCCCTGGAAGTGCGCAATGAACCGGCGGCGGATCTCCGCGGTGTCCATCAGTCGGTGCCCTCTCTCGTGGTTCGGGGTTCCGGGTCGTCCGGTGGCGGGACGGTCCTCGGCGCACTTCCTGGCAGCTGCGGTGTGGCTCCATGGAGCGGGAGCGCGAGACGGTCCCGCAAGTCCTTTTCCTTCTCGGCCATGCCGGCCTTGACCTCTTCGGTGAACAGGTGGGCGCCCAGGGACAGCCCGGCCAGCCGGTCCGCGAGGCCGTCCGGGGTCAGGATCTCGACGGCCCGACGCACCTTCGTCAGCGCGTAGATCCCGGCGCCGGCGCCCGCGGCGAACCACAGGACCCGGTTCATCGACGGTCCCGGGTGGGGCGTCGGGTCATGCGGCGTCCTCGGCCAGGTCCGGCCGCGGCCCGGTGGATCCGCGGGTCCGGAGGTCCCGCCTGGCGTCCTTGAGGTCGCGGCGCCGCTGCCTGCGCGAGCGCTTGACCTCGCGGCCCATCTCGAAGCGGATCCGGTTGCGCTGCTGCGGTGAGAGGGCGCGCCCTACGCCGTACGCCAGCGACACGATCCGGACCATCGACTCGCCGACGGCCACGGAGACGAACTGCCCCGAGGAGATCGGGGTGGCCTCCTCGGGCCCCTCGGTGGGGAGGGTCGTGATGAGGTACTCCGTGGCGGGCCTGGTCTCGACGGGGTCGACGAGCGGACGAGGCCCGGTCTCGACCGGCTCGACCAACGTGTCGAGGCGCTTGCGCAGGTCGCGGAGGTCGGCTCGCACCGCCTGGAGCTCGTCCTCGAGCCGCCGGCGCCCGGCGACCGCGACCGCCAGAGCCGCCGCGAGCCCCAGGGCCAGCAGGACGGCGCACAGGGCGAGCGAGCCGACGAGATCCATAGCAGGTGACCCTACCCTCCGCGGATCATCCGCCGGATCCGCTCCCAGCGCTCCTTGACCGCCCCTTCGGCACCCAGGGAGGTGGGCCGGTAGTAGGTGGCGTCGGCGACGACGTCCGGCGCGTACTGCTGCTCGGCGATCCCGAACGGCTCGTCGTGGGCGTAGCGGTAGCCCTTGCCGTGACCGAGCTTCTTCGACCCTCCGTAGTGGGCGTCGCGCAGGTGGCTCGGGACCGGACCGATCTTGCCGGCGCGCACGTCCGCGGCGGCCTCGTCGATGGCGGTGATCACGGCGTTCGACTTGGGGGCCAGGGCCAGCGCGATGGTCGCCTGCGCCAGGTTGAGCCGCCCCTCCGGCATGCCGATGAGCTGCACCGCCTGCGCGGCGGCCACCGCGGTGGTCAGCGCGGTGGGATCGGCCAGCCCGATGTCCTCGCTGGCGAGGATGACCAGCCGGCGGGCGATGAAGCGGGGGTCCTCGCCGGCCTCGATCATCCGGGACAGGTAGTGCAGCGCGGCGTCCGCGTCGGAGCCGCGGACCGACTTGATGAAGGCGCTGATCACGTCGTAGTGCTGGTCACCCTGCCGGTCGTAGCGGACCGCGGCGCGGTCGACCGCCGTCTCGGTGGTGGCCAGGTCGACCACGTCGAGCCCCCGGGCCACCGCCGCCCCGGCTGCGGCCTCGACGTAGGTCAGGGCCCGGCGGGCGTCGCCGCCGGCGAGCCTGACCAGGTGGTCCATCGCCTGGTCGTCGACAGCGACCTCACCGCGCAACCCCCGCTCGTCGCTCAGCGCCAGCTCGACCACACCGCGGATGTCGTCGTCGGTGAGGGGTTCGAGGGTCAGCAGCAGGGACCGCGAGAGCAGCGGCGAGATCACGGAGAAGAACGGGTTCTCGGTCGTCGCGGCCACCAGGGTGACCCAGCGGTTCTCGACCCCCGGGAGCAACGCGTCCTGCTGGGCCTTGGTGAAGCGGTGCACCTCGTCGACGAAGAGAACCGTCTCCGGTCCGCCGCGGGCCAGCTGGCCGCGCGCCGCGTCGATGGCCGCGCGGACCTCCTTGATCCCGGCGGCGACCGCCGAGACCTCGACGAAGCGACGGTTGGTCTGTCCGCTGACGATCGAGGCGATCGTGGTCTTGCCCGTCCCGGGCGGCCCCCACAGCAGCAGCGACATCGGCTGGTCGCCCTCGATCAGGCGACGCAGCGGCGACCCGGGCGCCAGAAGGTGCTGCTGACCGACCAGCTCGTCGAGGGTCCGGGGGCGCATCCGGACGGCCAGCGGAGCGGAGGCGTGGGTGTTGCCGGCGAGCGTCCCCCCTGAACCACCGCCCGGGACCGGTGATGGACCCTGCCCGACCGAGGCCGCGATGTCGAACAACCCCTCCGCGCCGGACGTGGCCGGCTCCGGCTGCTCGTTCAGGCCGTCCTCATCGTGCGGGTCTTGACGTCGTACCAGGACTCGGAGTAGCCCGGCTCGTTGATCATGCCCTTGACCGGTTCGGCACCGGGGACGGGGTTGCCCTGGTTGTCCACGCCGAGAAGCTCTGCGAAGACCGGCTCGGTCGGGTGCTGCCCGGACTCCCCGGCGAAGTGGCACGCCACCTTGTGCCGGGGCGCGACCTGCACCAGCGGCGGCTCCACCTTCGCGCAGATGTCCTGGGCCAGCGGGCACCGGGTCCGGAACCGGCAGCCCGAGGGCGGGTTGATCGGGCTCGGCACGTCGCCCTCGAGGCGGATGCGGTCGCGCCGGCCGCCGATCGCCGCCTGCTTCACGTCGGGTACGGCGGACAGCAGCGCCTGCGTGTAGGGGTGGTACGGCCGTTCGTACAACGTCTGCCGGTCGGCGACCTCGACGATCTTGCCGAGGTACATGACCGCGACCTCGGGACAGAAGTGGCGCACCACCGCGAGGTCGTGGGCGATGAACAGGAACGAGATGTCGAACTCTCGCTGCAGGTCCTGCAGCAGGTTGATGACCTGGGCCTGGATGGACACGTCGAGCGCGGAGACCGGCTCGTCGGCGACCATCAGCTTGGGGTGGAGCGTGAGCGCCCGGGCGATTCCGATGCGCTGGCGCTGACCGCCGGAGAACTCGTTCGGGTAGCGGTTGTAGTGCTCCGGGTTCAGCCCGACGATCTCGAGCAGCTCCTGCACCCGGGGCAGCACCTTGTTGCGCGGCACCACCTTGTGGATCTCCAGCGGCGCGCCCACGATCGAGCCCACGGTGTGACGGGGGTTCAGGGAGGTGTACGGGTCCTGGAAGATCATCTGGATCTCGCGCCGCAGCGGCTTCAGCTCCCGCGGCGAGAGGTGCGCGATGTCCGTGCCCTCGAACCGGATCTCTCCAGCCGTGGGGGTCAGCAGCCGGGTGATCAGCCGGCCGGTCGTCGACTTCCCACACCCCGACTCGCCCACCAGGCCGAGCGCCCCGCCCTTGGGGACCTCGAACGAGACCCCGTCCACGGCCTGGACGTGCCCGATCGTTCGCCGGATCAGGCCTGAGGACTTCACCGGGAAGTACATCTGGAGCTCGTCGACCTCGAGGATCGCGCGAGCCGACGTCGAGGAGCGGACGGCCTCGGCGACCGGCACCGTCCGGGTGGCCCCGGAAGCCGGCCCGGCCGAGGACTTGTCTGTCAGCTCGTCCATCATCTCTCCTCGACGAGGTCGGGTGCGATCACCGGCAGGACCTCAGTCTGGTAGATCTGCTCAGGGTTCGCCAGGTGGCAGCGCTTGGTGTGGCCGGGGCCCCGGTTGCCCGGGACCAGCAGTGGCAGCTCGGTGCGGCACAGGTCTCCGGGCACCTTGTCGCGGTGCGTGCAGCGAGGGTGGAACGGGCACCCCGAGGGCGGGCTGAGCAGGCTGGGCGGGTTCCCGGGGATCGGCAGGAGCCGGGCGTTGGTGTCACCCTTCACGTCGGGGACGCTGGAGAGCAGCCCCCAGGTGTAGGGCATCTCCGGGTGCGTCAGGAGCTCCTTGCAGGGGCCGTACTCGACCCCCCGGCCGGCGTACATGACCAGGACGTCGTCCGCCATCTCGGCGATCACGCCGAGGTCGTGGGTGATGATGATGACCGCGGAGTTGAACTCCCGCTGGAGATCCTGGAGGAGGTCGAGGATCTGGGCCTGCACCGTCACGTCGAGCGCGGTGGTCGGCTCGTCGGCGATCAGCAGGCCCGGGTCGTTGATCAGGCCCATCGCGATCATCGCGCGCTGCCGCATGCCACCGGAGAACTGGTGCGGGTAGTCGTCCACCCGCCGGTCGGGCTGCGGGATGCCGACCCGGTCCAGCATCTCGATGGCCCGCTCCCGGGCGGCCTTCTTGGAGACGTCGTTGTGGACCCGGTACGCCTCGATGATCTGGTTGCCCACGGTGTAGTAGGGGTGCATCGCCGACAGCGGGTCCTGGAAGATCATCGCGACCTCCTGGCCACGACGCTTGCGCATCTGCTCCTCGCTCAGCGTGAGCAGGTCGATCCCGTTGAGCCAGATCTCCCCGGTGATCTTCGTCCGCTTGGGGTCGTGCAGACCCAGGATCGCCGAGCTCGAGACCGACTTGCCCGAGCCGGACTCCCCGACGATGCCGAGCGTCTTGCCGCGGGACAGGTTGAAGTCGAGCCCGTCGACCGCCTTCACGACGCCGTCACTCGTCGGGAAGTGGACCCTCAGGTCGCGGATCGAGAGAACGGTGTCCGCGGTCGTCGTGTCCGGCGAGGCCGCAGATGTCGTGGAAGTCATGGATCCTCCGTCAGCCAACCCGGACCCGTGGGTCGATGAAGGCATAGAGCACGTCGACGATGATATTCGCCGCGATCACGAACCCAGCAAGCAGCAGGACGATCCCCACCGTCAGCGGCAGGTCGTTGTTGCGGGCTGACAACAGCGCGAGCTTACCGAGGCCGTTGTAGTTGAAGACGCTCTCGGTGATGATCGCGCCACCGATCAGGGACGCCAGGTCGAGGCCCGCCATCGTGACCAGCGGGGTCAGCGCGGCGCGCATGCTGTGCTTGACCAGCACCCGGCGCGGGGCCAGACCCTTGGCCTTCGCGGTGCGGAGGTAGTCCTCCCCCATGGACTCGAGCACGAAGGCCCGGGTCATCCGGACATACCCGGCCATGTAGAACAACGCCAGTGTCAGTCCGGGCAGCAGCAGGCCGGACAACCACGTGAAGACGCCGCCGTCGGCGATGGAGACGTACTGCGGGATCGGCACGATCTGCCACTTGATCGCGATGAACTCGTAGAAGAAGAGACCGACGAAGAACGTCGGGAAGGCGAAGAAGATCAGGGAGACGCCGACGATCCCCCGGTCGATGATCGTGCCTTTTCGCAAGGCGGCGATCACCCCGAATACCACTCCCCCGGCGATCCACATCAGGAACGCCACGATGGCCAGTGACAACGAGATGGGGAAGGCATCCTTGATGAGGTTGACGACCGTGTCGTTGTT
>JAWWPF010000088.1:0-17142 GCA_033850795.1 Nocardioidaceae bacterium
GTCGTCGCAGGCAACGACCTCATCGCCCTGGGCTGCTACGACGTCTTCGCCGAGCGGGGGATCCGCTGCCCGGACGACGTCAGCGTGGTCGGCTTCAACAACATGCCCTTCCTCGACAAGCTCGCGCCCCCGTTGACGACCGTGGCGATCCCGCACCACCAGGTCGGCGTGGAGGCCGGCCGCATGCTCCTCGAAGCGATCCACGAGCCCGACCGTCCGGTCCGGTCCATCCTCCTGCCCCTGTCGCTGGCGGTGCGCGGCTCCACGGCACCGCAGTCGGTCGGGGTCCGATGACCCTCCTCACCGGACGCGGCCCGCTCGCCTTCAGCGAGGAGGAGATGCTGCGCCGCCGTCGCGCCCTGGACGAGGTGCTGCGGGACGCCGGGGTCGAGCACGTCGTGGTGTACGGCGCGAACCGGGCCGGCAGCGGCGTGCAGTGGCTGACCGGCTGGCCGGTGACGCGAGAGGCGCTCGTCGTGCACTCCACCGACGCGGTCGACGTACTCCTCGTGCAGTTCTACAACCACGTGCCACAGGCCCGGCGCGTCGCGACCGGCTGCGAGGTGCGGTGGGCCGGGCCGCGGCCGATGGCGACCGCGGTCGAGGAGCTCGCCCGCCGGGAAGGCCTGCGGACGGGCCGGGTCGGCGTGGTGGGGGCGGTCCCGTTCCGGGCGTACGCCGCGCTGCAGCAGGCCGTCGGGGAGGTCGTCGACCTGACCCCGGCCTACACCCGGCTCCGGCTCACCAAGTCCGCCGAGGAGCTCGCCTGGCTGCGCCGGGCGGCCGAGCTGACCGATGCGTCCTGCGCCGCGATGCGGGACGGCTCGGGCCCCGGGACCAGCGAGTTCGAGCTCAACGCACTGGTGGAGGGCAGCTACGTGCGTGAGGGCGGCGCCAACTACATTCACTACTTCTCGATCACGTCGATGGACAGCCCCGAGCAGTGCGTGCCGTCGCAGTGGCCCACCGACCGCAGGCTGGCGGCCGGTGACGTGCTGTCCTGCGAGCTGAGCACGAGCTGGGGTGTCGACTACCCCGGGCAGCTGCTGCGGACCTTCACCGTCGCGGCGGAGCCCACGCCCCTCGTCCGCGAGCTGCACGAGGTCGCCGACGAGGCCCTGCGGCGGATCGAGGCGCGCCTCGCGCCCGGCGTCACGCCCGCCGAGATCGTCGAGGCCGCCGGCGTCATCGAGGAGGTCGGCTACACCACCGTCGACGACCTCGTGCACGGCCTCGGCGGCGGCTACCTGCCACCGGTGTTCGGGTCCCGGAGCCGGACCCTGGAACCCCTGCCGTCACTGGCCTTCGCCGAGGGGATGACCGTGGTGGTGCAGCCCAACGTCACGACCCCCGACGGTCGTGCGGGCGTGCAGACCGGGGAGCTGCTGCACGTGACCCCGACCGGCTGCGAACGGCTGCACGCCTTCCCGCGGGGACTGGGTCGGATCGCCTGAACTCCCACCCGACCCGCCGAGTCGGCCCGTCCGCACGTCTCAACCTCCGCGACCCGGCGCGTCCGCACGTCTCAACCCCTTCGACCCGGCGCGTCCGCACGTCTCAACGCCCTCGGCCCCGGCGGCTGCAACTCTCAACGCCCTCGACCCGGCGCGTTGGAACCGGTATGGCGACCGCGGACCAGGTGTGGGCGACCCGTCGGACGTGCACTCGACGGGTCCTGCGCCTCCGGCCACGCTTAGCCAGCCGGCGTACCCGAGCGAGTGCACGTCCGAGCGGTCGTGGCGACCCGCGCATCCGGCTGTGGCGACCCGGATCCGGCCGTGGCGACTCGTGGAACCGGTATGGCCTCCGCGGATCCGGTATGGCGTCCGCGGACCGGCTGCGGCGTCTGCACGTCTCAATGCCCTCGACCTGCACGAACCGGCCCGTCCACAGCCGAGCGCGGACCCGTGCGGATGCGCCGGGTCACCACCCCTGAGACATGCGGATGCGCCGGGTCGGCAGGTCTGAGACGTGCAGATGCGCCGGGTCGGCGGGTGGGTCAGGCGGGCTGGCGGGGGGTGGCGTGCCCGCCGAGGAAGAGGGTCGCGATCTCGGGGTTGCCACGGACCTCGTCGGCGGTCCCGGTGAGCCGGACCTTGCCGCCCTCCATGACGACGCCGTGGGTCGCCATCTGCAGGCCCATCCGGACGTTCTGCTCGACCAGCAGGATCGTCTTGCCGCCTTCGTTGAGGTCCCTGGTCAGGGCGACCACCGAGCCCACGGCCTTCGGGTCGAGCCCGAGCGACGGCTCGTCGAGGAGCAGGACGGCGGGGTCGAGCATCAGGCAGCGGGCGATCTCCACCATCCGCCGCTGGCCTCCGGACAGGTTCCCCGCATGCTGCTCCGAGCGGTCCGCGACGATCGGCACCAGCTCGGAGACCTCGCGGAACCGTTCGTGCAGCAGGTCTCTCTGGCGCCGGATCGTGTACCCACCCAGCATCACGTTCTCGCGCACGGTCATCTGCGGGAACAGGGCGTGAGACTGTGGCACTTGGGCGATGCCGGCCCGCAGGATGGCGTCCGGGGCGCGACCGCCGATCTGTTCGCCGCCGAGCTCCACCGTGCCCTGGCTCGGCGCGAGCAGGCCGCTGACCACCCGCAGGACCGTGGACTTCCCGGCGCCGTTGGGGCCGACGATGCAGGTGATGGTGCCCTCCGCGCAGTGCAGGTCGACGCCCTGCAGCACGTGGCTGCCGCCGTACCCGGCGAAGATTCCCTTGAGGGTCAGCACTACACGCCACCTCGGCTCGTCACGGCGGCCTGCACGGCAGGCGCCTCGGGATCCGCTGCCCACTCGTCGCCCAGGTAGGCGTCGAGGACGGCGGGGTCGTTGCGGACGACGTCCGGTGGGCCGGAGGAGATCGCGGTGCCGCGTGCGAACACGTACACCGGGTCGCACAGCTCGAGGACCATGGGGATGTTGTGCTCGACCACCAGGAACGAGACGCCCTGCTGGTTGAGGTCCCGGACCATCCCCGAGAGCCGCTCCACCAGGCTGGGGTTGATCCCGCCAGCAGGCTCGTCGAGCAGGATCAGGCGAGGCTCCATCATCAGGACCTGGGCGAGCTCCACCAGCTTCTTCTGCCCGTAGGACAGCGCCCCGGCCTTCTGCTGCGCGAACGAGCCGAGGCCCACGTAGTCCAGCAGGTGCCTGGCCCGGTCGGCCTCGGCACCGCTGACCGCGCCGGCCAGCATGGTGCGCAGGGACGTGTCCGGCACCGGCGCCACGACGTTCTCGAGGACCGTCATGCTGTCGAAGAGGCGGGTCACCTGGAACGTCCGCGCCAGCCCCAGGTGGCCGCGCTTGTGCGCGGCCATCTCGTCGATCCGTGTGCCGTCGAACCAGATCTCGCCCGCGTCGGCCTTCATCACCCCCGTCACGAGGTTGAACAAGGTCGTCTTGCCGGACCCGTTCGGCCCGATCAGGGCGGTGATGGAGCCCTCCCGGACCTGCAGGTTCGCCTGGTCGACCGCGCGCAGGCCGCCGAAGGACTTCGAGACCCCGCGGACGTCGAGCAGGACGGACGGCTCCTGGCCCGGCGTGAGGGGACGCGGCTGGCGCTCGCGGAACTCGAGGCGGCCGTGGCCGAGGGCCCCGATCTGGTTGGTGTACTCGGTGTCCTTGGCGTGCCTGCGGTCCCACCACCGCTCGAGCGTCGGCAGGAGGCCGGCGGGCATGAAGAGTACGACGAGCACGAGGATGATCCCGAACAGCAGGACCCGGGTCTCCGTGCCGCCGCCGTACACCGTGGCGGCCTCGCTGGCGAACTGGAGGAGGAACGCGCCGATGACCGGCCCGAACAGCGTCCCGCGGCCGCCGACCAGCGCGGCGAGCACGATCATCACGCTGCTGAGGATGTTGAACATGCCGGGCGGGTTCAGGAACGTCTGGTAGTAGGCGTACACGCCTCCCGCCAGGCCGACGAAGAACGCGCTGCAGCCGAAGGCGATCACCTTGTAGAGCGCGGCGTTCACACCGATCGCCGCGGCCTTGCCCTCGTCCTCGCGGATCGCGATCAGCCCGGTGCCGATCTTCCGGCGCCGCAGCTGTGCGGAGAACAGCAGCGTCAGCCCGAGGATGCCCAGGAACATGTAGTAGAAGGGCAGCGCCTGGATGTCGTTGGACCACGGCGGGAGCGAGAGGGTGATCCCGTCCGAGCCGCCGGTGAGGCTCTTCCAGTTGGTGAAGATCGCCTGGGTCGAGAGCAGCAGCGCGATCGTGATGATCACGAACGCGTGGCTGCGGCGCCGCAGGACGACCGCCCCCACCAGGACGGCGATCACGGTCACCACGACGGCTCCGAACGGCGCCAGCAGGATCGGGTTGAGCCCCTTGCGGGCGGCCACGATGCCTGCGGCGTAGCCGCCGAGGCCCAGGAAGACGCTGTGGCCCAGGGAGATGTAGCCGGCGTAGCCGGAGATGATGTTCCAGCTCACCGCCTGCAGGGCCAGCAGGAACGCCAGCAGCAGGACGGTCTGCGGGTAGATGTCGTAGGGCCGGATCACCGGGAACAGGACCAGCCCCGCGGACACGACGAGCACGGCGACCCGGCTGCGGGTCAGCCGGCCGAAGCGGCCGGCCGTCCTCGTCGCGGGGGCGCTCATACGGCGACGTCCTCACGCAGCTTGGCCCCGAAGAGCCCCTCCGGCTTGACCAGCAGGACCACCAGGATCGCGACGTAGAAGACCACCGTGGCCCACTGCAGCGACCCGTACGTCGCCGTGAGCGTCTCGGCCAGCCCGAGCAGCATGGCGCCGGCCAGGGCGCCCGGGAGGCTGCCCATGCCGCCGAGCACGATGATGCCGAGGAGCCGCGAGATCCAGTCGTAGTGCGAGGCCGGGAAGAACGGGTAGAGCACGGCCAGGATCGACCCACCCACCCCCGTCGTGGCGGTGCCGATCGCGAACGTCAGCGCCGAGGTCCCGGCGGCGCTGATCCCGACCAGGGCCGCCCCGGCGGCGTTCTGCGAGGTCGCCCGGATCGCCCGGCCGGTCCAGGTCCGGGTGAGGACGAGGTACAGCGCCGTCAGGGTGACCACGGCGAGCGCTGCGCCGTACACCTGCGTCTTGGGGAAGACCAGACCGCCGACCCGGAAGGACTCCTCGAAGTACGACGGGGTGGCGGACCGGAACTTGTTGCCGGCGATGATGTTGAGCAGCCCCTCGATGGTCAGCGCGATGCCGAAGGTGAGCAGC
This sequence comes from Nocardioidaceae bacterium, assembly GCA_033850795.1. GTDB lineage: Bacteria > Actinomycetota > Actinomycetes > Propionibacteriales > Nocardioidaceae > Nocardioides_B. The sequence continues at coordinate 5,197 of JAWWPF010000088.1, forward strand.
ACCGACATCGACACCGACTCGGTGTTGATGCGGGAGACCACCCCCTTGTAGGCCAGCCACCCGACCCCGAACATCACCGGCACCAGGAGGACCCCGACGAGGAGCGGGTCGAGGCCGGTCTGGTGCCACACCCACCAGGTGACCATGGCCACCGCGATGAGCGTGGCCCCGTGGGCGACGTTCACGATGTTCATCACGCCGAACACCAGCGTCAGCCCCGACGCCATCAGCGCGTAGACGCCGCCGATGAGGAGTCCGAGAACGAGCGCCTGCAGCAGCTGCTCCATCAGTCAGTCGGCCTTCTGTCTCGTTGCTACAGGGGTTGCTGCCGGGGTCGCCGGTCCGTCACTTCCAGTCGGGCTTGACCGGGATGGACTTGCTCGTCGTGGCTGCCGACTTCGGTGCCACGATCTGCACCTTGCCGCCCTGCCACTGCGCGAGGAGGAAGTTGTTCTGCGGCGCACCCGTCTGGTCCCAGCTCAGGGGACCCAGGATCGTGGTCGTCGGGTGGGCGTGCAAGTAGTCGGCGAGCTTGGTCTGGTCGAGGCTGCCGACCTTGGTGACGGCCTGCTGCAGGACCTGTGCCGTGGCGAACGCGTCCGCGGCGTCCTCGGCCGGGGTCTCCCCGTTGAACCGGTCTGCGTAGGCCTTCACGAAGTCGGCGTTCTTCGGGGTCTTGGCGTTCTCGTTCCAGCTGACGGTGTAGAACACGCCCTCGGTGTTGGCCGCTCCGATGCCGCTGCTGTACTGGCCGGCGTTGCTCGGCGCAGAGGTCTGGAAGAGCATCTTCGGGGAGTAGCCGACCTGCTTGAGCGAGCGGACCAGGCCCACGCCGTCCTCGAACACCGCGCCCTGGGCGATCAGGTCCGGCTTGGCGGCCGCGATCGCGGAGGCGGTCGTCTGGAAGTTCGCGGTGTCGGCCGGGTAGACCTTGGAGTACACCGTCTTGACGCCGAGCTTCTCGAGCTGCGACTGCATGCTCTCGATCACCGGACGCGCGAACGGGTCGTCCTGGGTCGGGTACGCCGCGGTCTTGGGCCGCTGCGCCGCCGGCAGGCTCTTGATGTAGTTCACGAACACGTCGGCCTGGTGCGGCGCGGTGGCCGGCTGCGCGAAGAACAGGTAGTGGAAGTTGCGGGTGAACATGTTGGGCGCACCGCCGGCGGGCTCCACGAACAGCATCTTGTTCTTCTCCGCGACCGCGGAGGCCGGGAAGTTCAGCAGCGAGGAGAAGGTGCCGAGCAGCAGGTCGACCTTGTCCTGGGTGATCAGCCGGGTGTAGTCGGAGACCACCGTGTCCTGGTTGCTGGCGTCGTCGGTGATCTTCAGCTTCACCTTGCGCCCGAGGACGCCGCCCTCCTTGTTCACCATGCTCTGCCAGACCTGGTAGCCGCGCCGCGCCTGGGTGCCCGGCTGGGAGAAGTCACCGGTCAGCGGCAGGGACACGCCGATCGTGATCGGGCCCTTCGCCGAGGCCTGCTTCTGCGAGTTAGGGGTGCCGCAGGCTCCCACGGCGACCAGGGCCGCCACCGAGATCCCGGCCATCAGCCGTCGAGGGACGCGGTGGCGGGTGCCGGACAGGTTCATCGGGTCTCCATTCAGGAAGCTGAGCCGCAATCGTTTGTAGTGACTGCAGCGAGGAGCCGCCTCCCGATAGCCGCCTCCCGAGGTCCCCCACGAACCCCGGGCCGGTCCGAACCGCCGGCGACCGCAGGTTGTGACGCGGCTCCTACTGCAATCGTTCGCGCAACGTATCCCGAGAGGCCGTGCGCCGTCAACGGTCCCGCGCCACCCGATTTGCGCCGCCCTCGGCGACGCTTCCTGGCAATCGTTTGCACACCGCTCCCGATCACGACGCAGCTGCCGCAGCGAGGCGGTCCTGCATCCAGTCCGCGAGCGCAGGCCGGGCGCGGTAGGGCATGTTGGACACCCCGTGGTTGCCGCCCGGGTAGCAGACGAACTCCCCACGTGGGGTCTCGCGGGCCTGACGCTCGGTCTGCTGCCAGGGGATCAGGCGGTCGCGGTCCCCGGTGACGTAGAGCACCGGCACGGTGATCCGCTCGCAGATGCCCTCGAGGTCGAGGGTGCTCGCGATGCGGCGCCCCTCGTCGTCGTCACGGGCACCGGACTTCACCACGAACGTCTGCCTGGTCATCGGCGGGAGGTCGTCCCACATGTCCCCGAAGCAGAACGGGCCGCTGATCCCGGCGACCGCCGTGACCCGAGGCTCGAAGGCGGCCACGCGCGGCGCGTAGTAGCCGCCCAGGCTGACGCCGCAGACGCCGATCCGATCGTGGTCGAGGTCGGTCCGGGAGCCGAGCACGTCGAGCAGGGGTCCGACAGCCCGCTCGTAGTCGAACCGGATCGGGATGCTCAGCCCCGTCTCGCCCTGCCCGGGACCGTCGAAGGAGACCGTCGCCATGCCGCGGTCCAGGAACGACTCCTCGAAGAAGAAGAACTCCTCCTTCGTCGAGTCGAGCCCCGGGATGAGCACGACGTACGGCGGCCGCTCGACCCCTCGAGGCCGGCGCAGGTTCGCGTGCGCCGAACCGCCGTCCAGCGGGATGTCGAGGCGCTCGGCCGTCTCGTCCAGCCGTGCATGCGCCGCGTTCATCTCCGCCACCGCGGCGTGCGTCGCAGCCGCGGCCAGGTCGAGGTCCACCATCCACACGAACTTGCCGAAATGGCGATCGGCGGCCGCCCGTCTCCAGGCGTGCCCCGCCGTCACCACGTGACCGGTCTCGTCGGCCTGCCGGGCGAAGTCCGCCTGCTCGTCCGCCGTGCGGCTCCACTCGGGCAGCCACTGGTCCCACGACTCGATCCGCGCCGTGGTCCGGACGAAGTCGTTGTAGTCGACGCCGTTCTGGATGAAGCGAGGCGCCCAGTGCGCCAACGCCGCCTCGACCTCTGCATCGACCATGTGCCGTCCTCGCTCTCGGGTAGGTGTCAGCCGACCGGGCCCGACCCGTAACCGGCTGCAATCGATTGCGAGAATAGCCCCCGCCACCGGCACGACGTCAACGGCGTCGACGGCGGTCAGGGCCGGATGCCGCAGTCCGTGAGGAAGGCGAGCACGTTGTCCGCGACCTCTCGCCAGCCGTGGTCCGCGGCCAGGGAGTGGCCGCGGCCGGGGGCCAGGGCGATCTCGGTGCGGTTCGGGTTCGCCGCCTGGCGCTGGTACGCCGAGTAGGCGATCGGCCACGGGACCGTGTTGTCCTTCTCGCCCGCGACCAGCAGCAAGGGGCCCCGGTCGGGTCGCCCGGTCTCCACCCGGGCCTCCGTGAGCGGGCCCAGGTTGGCGGTCGCCGACTGCAGCAGCGGCCTGGCCGGACCAGGGATGCAGAGCTCGTCGTACAGCTCGTCCGACTCGGCTGCGGGGAGGGCGTTGCCGAACACGAACCGGAACTGGGACCTCGACAGCATGACCGTCCGGTGCCGGGCCCCCGGGCGGGCGAGGACCGGAGCGGAGGCCCGCAGCGTGGATACGGCGACCGGCAGGACGCCGCGGAACGGGCTCGGTGCCAGCGCCACGGTGGCAGCAGCCAGGCCCTCGCCGGCGAGCCGCTGGGCCACCAGGCCCCCCAGGGACTGACCGATCAGGACGGGTCTGCGGTCGAGCGCGCGGATCACCTCGGCGTAGTGCTCGCTCACGTCGGAGATCCCCTTGCCGGCCTGGGTCTCGGGGTGGTCCCGGGCCTCGGCCACCGAGTCGGGGACACCGGGCCAGCCCGGCGCCACGGTCACGAAGCCGAGCTCCTCGAGGTAGCCCCGCCAGGGCAGCCAGCTGCTGCCCGGCAGCCACAGCCCGTGGATCATCACGATGGGCGTGACCCCCGCGCGGTTGGCCCGCACGATGTCGTTGTGCTCCGTGGTGGTGATGGTCACGGCGTCCTCCTGGCCCGGGTCCGGCTCAGCCGCGGGCGTCGTCGTCGGTCACCGGCTCGAGCCGGTCGCGCAGCTCCCCCGTCGCCTCGACCTGGGTGTCGTCCATCTCGGGACCGTGCTGCTCCGGCCTCGCGTCGGCCTCCGAGCTCGCTTCGGTGGGCTCCTGGGACATGGCGGGTCCTCTCGCGCGGTGCGGCGCCGGCCGCGCCGCCCCCTCCCCCTACCCGTCGCCGCCGTGGGTCATGTGCCGCCCCGGCCGCAGGGTGCCTAGAGTGTCGGCGTGCCGGACCTGCGACCGCTGCGCGACACCGACGTCGCCGACGTGCTCACCCTGAACGAGGCGAACGTCACCGCGCTCGCTCCGATGGACGAGGCCCGGCTCCACGAGCTCAGGAAGATCGCCGACCGGTTCGACGTGGTGGACGTCGAGGGTCGCTTCGGCGGCTTCGTGATCACGTTCGCGTCCGGCTCGCCGTACGACTCGGAGAACTATCTCTGGTTCGGCAGCCGGCACCGCAGCTTCTACTACCTCGACCGGATCGTCCTTCACGACGACTTCCGGCGGCGGGGTCTCGGCACCTACGTCTACGACGAGGTCGAGGCGGTGGCCGCGCCCTACGGACGTCTCGCGCTCGAGGTGAACCTCGTGCCGCGCAACGACGCGTCGCTCGCCTTCCATGCCGGCCGGGGGTACGTCGAGGTGGGCCGGCTCGGGGACGACGAGCACCTCGTCTCGCTGATGGAGAAGGCCCTGTAGTCCTCAGCCCAGCCTCAGCCCAGCCTCAGCCCAGCTCGGCGCACCGGCCGTAGTCGTCGTCGAGCCGCTCGATGTCGTCCTCACCGGTGTACGAGCCGCGCTGCACCTCGACGATGACGAGCGGCTCGCGCGTGAGGTTGGCCAACCGGTGCTTGGCGCCGACGGGGACGTCGAGCGACTCCCCTGGCCCGACGACCCTCGTCTCGTCGTCGACCGTGCAGGTCGCGATCCCGGAGATCACCACCCAGTGCTCGGAGCGGTGGCGGTGGGTCTGGTACGACAGCCGGCTGCCGCTCTTCACGTGGATGCGCTTGACCTTGTAGCCGACGTTCAGGTCGATCACGTGCCACGACCCCCACGGCCGTTCCTCGTGGTCGAGGGGTACGGCGTCGAGGCCCCTGTCGAGGGCGCTGTCGAGGAGGGTGCTGTCGAGAGAGCTGTTCATGGTCGTGCTCCTGCTTCGGGATGCGCGCGAGCACCAGCGGGACGGCGGCCCTGTGACGACATGGGACGACTTGCGACGACCTGCGACGTGCGGACCAGGACCTGGCCGCGTTGGAATGCGCGCTGCGCGGGGACCGGCCGTGGACACGGCAGCGATCCCGAGAGTCTTCGCCACCGAGCCTGGACGAAGGAAGTGCGCACACGCTAGGCGGACGGACCGCCGACGGGAATAGTCCGAACGGACTATTGCGCAGATGCCGTTTCCATGGTGGCGCGAGGCAGCGTCCAGCCGTTGGACATTCTGGACGTCTGAGGTTGACGGACCGTTCACCAAACGTCTGTACTTCCCATGCGAGTTGCTGACTCGCGGGGGCATCAAGCAACGGGGCTCTGCGTTCCACACCATCTTTGACGAGACGCGTCAACTGAGCGGCAGCGTCTGTTCGTCCGCGGAGACCATCACCAGCGAGCCAATCGCATCTTGGTCTCCACATCCGGGGAATCACCCTCTCCACGCGCCGGGGGGCGCAGCCAGCGGCAGCTCCACCACGTCATACCGACCTCGGGTCGGCGACGTGTCGACCCGTCGCGGGCCAGGTCCCCCCTCGTGGACGGGGTCGAGGAGGGGATATGACCACCGCACGTCACGACGCCCAACCGAGCGAGCCGGTCGGCCGCGAGGAGGCCGTCGCCTACCTGAACGGACTGGCAGCCGTCCGGCAGCCGTCCCTGCACGACCTGCTTCTGGACCAACAGCTGACGGGTCTCCCGGACACCGTCGGCCTACGAATCGCCTGTGTTGCAACCATTGTCGTGCCCACTCGCAACGAAGAGGGCAACATCGCCGTGCTCGTGGACCGCCTCACGGCGGCCCTGTCAGGGCAGAGCTTCCGCATCCTGTTCGTCGACGACAGCGACGACGGCACGCCCTTGGAGGTCGTCCGCGTGGCGGCCCTGTCCGAGGTCCCGATCGACCTCCTCCACCGTGAGCCCGACGAGCGCCACGGCGGTCTCGGTGGTGCAGTCCTGGCAGGGCTCCGGGCCTCGACCTCCCCGTGGGCGGTGGTGATGGACGGCGACCTGCAGCACCCGCCCGAGCTGGTGCCCGACCTGATCGCCACGGGCATGCGGAAGCATGCCGAGGTGGTCGTCGCCAGCCGGCGGGTCCCGGGCGGATCGACACAGGGACTGGCGAATCTCGGCCGCGCGATGGTCTCGAGCACGTCGACCGTGCTGAGCAAGCTGATCTTCCCCGGGAACCTCCGCGGGATCTCCGACCCCATGAGCGGGTTCTTCGCGGTGCGGCTCGACGCCTTCGACCTCGACGCGATGCGCCCGCAGGGCTTCAAGATCCTCCTCGAGATGCTGGCCCGGGAGGGCCGGGTCACCAAGGCGGAGGTGCCGTTCACCTTCGCGGAGCGACACAGCGGTGAGAGCAAGGCCTCTCTGCGCGAGGGCGTGACGTTCCTGCAGCAGCTGGTCAAGCTCCGGGTGTCCGAGACGATGTCGCGGGCGACCCGCACCGGAGTGCTGCTGCGCGGCGCCGGCTTCGCGGCCGTCGGACTGACCGGACTACTCGTCAACGTGCTGGTGATGTGGTTGCTCGCCGACCCGCGGACCCTGCACATGCAGTACCTGCTGGCCGCGATCCTCACCACGCAGCTCTCCTCGAGCTGGAACTTCGCCCTGGTCGACCGCCTGGTCTACCGCGGGCCGAAGCGGCTCACCGCCATGAGTCGCTACCTGGGCTTCATGCTGATGAGCAACACCGTGCTCGTGCTCAGGATCCCGTTCCTCGCCCTGCTCGTGAGCGTGCTGGGCGTCCACTATCTCGTCGCCAACGTGCTGACGCTTCTACTCGGCTACCTCGTGCGCTTCCGCTCCCAGGAGCGGCTCACCCTTCCGGAGGACCTCTCATGACCGACCTGACCACCCGTGGCACCGCCACCGACACCGCCGAGGACCTCTTCATCGCCGGGTCCCACACGACGTCGGATGCCGCCGACCTCGAAGCACTCGTCGACCTTCCGTCGGTGATGCCCCCGATCGTCTCGACCGCGCCTGTGGCGACCCCGCCTGTCGTTCGGGCTCCCGTCGACGTGCTCTTCGACGAGGGTGCGCACCCGACGGCGAGCTACCGCGAGCGGAGGACCAGCCTGCGCGGCACCGGCTACCTCCCCTACCGGTACGCCGTCTCGGACCTGGTCACCATCGGCAGCGACGTGGCCCTGCGCGAGCTGGAGTTCTTCCGCGAGCCGCGGCTCGGCAAGGACCTGGACATCGAGATCCGGGTCGGCAAGGTCGGCCGCGGGACGTGGAAGTCCCGTGCCCGGCTGCTCAGGTTCGAGGGTCCCGACGGAGTCCGCTACGAGGAGCACTTCGGGCGGCTCGCGGCGAACTTCGCCATCGACCTCGGTGACCGCATCCACGTGACGTTGAGCTCGCTGCTCGCGAGGTCTCCGCACGTGGCCTACACCAACGTCATAGAAGCCCTGCTGCGCTTCGTGATCGCGTCGAAGGGGCACATGCTCCTGCACTCCGCGTGCGTCGAGCTCGACGGTCGCGGCGTGATGCTGTCCGCACGGACCGACACCGGGAAGACCGGCACCGTGCTGCGGCTGCTGCGCGAGAAGGGCGCGCGCTTCCTCTCCGACGACATGACGATCCTGGCTCCGGACGGGACCGCGCACTGCTTCCCGAAGCCGCTGACGATCAGCAGCCACACCCTGCGCGCGGTGGACCCGGGCGACCTCAGCCGCGCGGAGTGGCTGCGCCTGGGCGTCCAGAGCAGGATCCACTCCAAGGCCGGGCGCGGCGTCGGCCTCGCGATGGGCAACGTCAACCTGCCCATCATGACCGCGAACGCGCTGACCCAGATGGTGATCCCGCCGCCGAAGTACGGCGCGGACCGGCTGGTGCCCTGCGAGCTGGTGGACACGGTGCGGGTGTCGGACATCTTCATCATCGAGCGTGGCGCGCCGGCCCTGTCCGACGTACCCGTGGCACAGGCGCTCGGTGAGCTCGTCGAGAACACCGAGGACGCCTACGGCTTCCCGCCGTTCAGGTACCTCGCGCCCGTCCTCGTGGTGGGTGGCGAGGAGCAGCACCGGCTGCGCGAGCGCGAGAAGGAGGTCCTCGGCAGCGTGCTGGAGAACGTCCGGGTCCGCCGGATGACCTCGGACAGCTTCGACTGGGCCGACCGCATCCCGCTGGTCCTCGGAGGCTGACCCTCGTGCTGATCGACGCCGTACTCGTGGGCTACCTCGCTGCCACGCTGCTCCTGCTCGTGGTGGCCCTGAGCACCCTGGTCTGGATGGTCGACTCGTGGCGGACGCCTGAGTCGGTGGCCATGACTCGGTTCCCGGAGCCGGACGAGCCGAGGCTCTCCTTCTCGTTGCTGGTGCCGGCCCGCGACGAGGAGCAGGTCCTGCCGACCACCGTCTCGCGTCTCCTCGAGTCCGACCATCCCGACTTCGAGGTGATCATCATCGTCGGCCACGACGACCCGGGGACCAGCGCGGTCGCCGAACGGCTGGCCGCCTCCGAGGAGCGGGTCCGCGTCGTCGTCGACGAGAACGTCGTCAAGAACAAGCCCAAGGCGCTCAACACGGCGCTGCCGCTGTGCCGGGGCTCGGTGGTCGGCGTGTTCGACGCCGAGGACGAGGTGGCGCCGTCCCTGCTGCGGCACGTCGACACGTGCTTCCGGGCCACCCAGGCACACGTCGTGCAGGGCGGCGTGCAGCTGATGAACTTCCGCAGCTCCTGGTGGTCGCTGCGCAACGTGCTGGAGTACTTCTTCTGGTTCTCCTCGCGGCTGCACCTCCACGCACGCAAGCGGTTCATCCCCCTGGGCGGCAACACGGTGTTCGTGCGGACGGACCTGTTGCGGCTGGCCGACGGCTGGGACCCCGAGTGCCTGGCCGAGGACTGTGAGCTCGGTGTCAGGCTCTCGAGCTGGGGAGCCCGGGTGTCGGTGGCCTACAGCCCGGAGCTCGCCACGAGGGAGGAGACACCGCCGACGCTCAAGGGGCTGTTCAAGCAGCGGACCCGCTGGAGCCAGGGGTTCCTCCAGGTCCTCCGCAAGGGCGAGTGGCGGCGGCTCCCGACGAGGCGGCAGCGCCTGATGGCTTGCTACCTGTTGACGATGCCGTTCATGCAGGCGTTCTCCGGCGTCCTCGTGCCGGTGTCGGTCGTGGCCATGTTCCTGCTCAAGGCACCGGACCTCGTCGTCATGGCGACGTTCCTCCCGCTGCTCCCGACCGTCGCCACGGTGGCGGTCGAGGCAGTGGGTCTGCACGAGTTCGGGCGAGCCTTCGGCGAGAAGGTCCGGCTGCGCGACTACGCCAAGCTCATCCTCGGAACCCTGCCCTACCAGCTGATCCTCGCCGCGGCGGCCGTCCGCGCGACGACGCGTGAGCTGCAGGGCGTGCGCACCTGGGAGAAGACAGCCCACGTCGGGGCGCACCGACCCGTCATGCTCGACGACCCCCAGGAGTCCGTGCTGTGAGCTACCAGACCGAGCTTCCCCCCCTCGACCTCGACCTGGATCTGGAGGCGCTGGAGCGCGCCGTCGCGCCCACGCCCCGTGAGCGACTGGAACGCGCCCGTCAACGGCTCGGCGCGCGGTTCCGGCGTGACCGGCTGGACCTCACCGTCGTCTCCGTCCTGCTGGTCGTGGCGGGCTGGGTGCATGCCCGTGGCATGTACGGCTCTCCGGCCCGCTTCGACGACGAGGGGACCTACACGGCATACGCCTGGGCGGTGCCGAACCTGCACCGGTTGGCGCACTACACCTACTGGTACGCGCATCCACCGCTCGGCCAGCTGCAGATGGCGCTCTACAACGAGGTGACCGACGCGTTCGGACGGCTCCCCTACGCGGTCGCCACCGGGCGCGAGCTGGCCCTGGTCTGCAAGCTCATCGCCGTCGTGCTGATGTTCCGGCTGGCCCGCCGGCTGGGCTTCAGCCGCGTGACGGCCACGCTGGCCGTCTGCATGTTCTCGCTGAGCCCGCTCGCCGTCTACTTCCAGCGGACCGCGTTGCTCGACAACCTGGTCACCCCCTGGCTGCTCGCGGCGTTCTTCTTCGCAGCATCACCGCGACGGTCCATCTGGGCCGCTGCGGGGAGCGCCGCCTGCTTCGCCGTAGCCGTGCTCTCCAAGGAGACCGCGCTGCTCTTCATGCCGGCGGTCATGCTGCTCTTCGCACAGCGCACCGACAGCCGCAACCGCAAGTTCACGCTGACCATGTTCGTCTCTGTGGTGTCCCTGCTCGGACTGCTCTACCCGCTCTACGCCCTGATCAAGAACGAGCTCTGGGACGGACCGGGGCACGTGAGCCTCGAGTGGGCGATCCGCTGGCAGCTGTTCGACCGTCAGGGCAGCGGCAGCATCTTCGACCCAGGCAGCACGGCCCACACCGTCGTCACGACATGGCTGTCGCTCGACCGGTGGTCCTGCGCCGTCTGCCTGCTCGCGGTCGTCCCGGGACTGCTCTTCACCCGGACCCGTGCGGTGGCCCTCGCCTTCGCGATCCAGGTCGGCAGCCTGCTCCGCAGCGGCTACCTTCCCTACCCCTTCGTGATCGCGATGATGCCGTTCGCCGTGCTCACCTTCGCCGGCGTCGTCGACGTCGTCTGGAGATGGTCCCGGCTGTCGGACCGTCTGCCATGGGGCCCGGCACAGGCCAGGAGCCGCGGGCACGTGACCGTCACCGTCCTGCGCACGTTCGTCGGAGCCTCGGTGGCCAGCGTTGTAGTCGCCCTTGCGGTGCTGGCCGCCCCCTCGTGGCGGTACGGCCTGCAGGACCTGTGGACCCACGACCGGGACGCCGGCAAGGCGACCGCCCTGTCCTGGTTGAAGAGCAGCACCGGCCGGGACCAGACGCTCGTTGTCGACGACGCGTTCTGGGTCGACCTGGTCCGCGACGGCCACCCCGCCCGCAAGGTCATCTGGTTCACGAAGCTCGATGTGGACAAGGACGTGGACCTGCCCGCGAAGGCACCCTGGCGGCACATCGACTACGTGGTCCTCGACCACCAGGATGCGCTCTCCGTGCACCTGAACAGCGACCTGACTCCGAGCCCTGACACGAAGAACCTGTTCCCGACCCTCGGCCAGGCACTCGAGCACGGCCGCATCGTCGCGAGCTTCGGCGCCCCGCAGGACCGCGTGATGATCTGGCGCGTCTCGCACACGGGGGCGTCCGCCGCCGTCGCGGCGGGGACGGCGACGCCGTGACGGAGCAGCGCCTCACCGGCCTCCCGGCGGCGACCCAGCCACCGCCGGGGCCACCGCCACGACCGGTCCTGCGCCGCCTCGTGGCGGTCACGGCGGCTCTCTGCGTGGCCGCGGGGGTGACCACCTACGTGGTGCGGTCCGCGGCGGGTCCCAGCTGCGGCACGGCCCCCGTCGCCGCGCGGGCCCTCTCCGACCTGCGGGGGTACGTCCAATGGCTGCGCGACAACCATGCGCGCGGCTACGTCGGTGAGGTCGGCTGGCCTTCCGGTGCGGACGCCGCACAATGGCGCTCCGTCGCCCAGCAGTGGTACGACGAGGCGGACCGTGCGGGACTGTGGGTCACCGCATGGGCGGCCGGCCGCTGGTGGCCGCGCTCGTACCGGATGGCGGTCTACCGGCTCGACGGACGACGCACCCCCGCGACCGCGGGACCCCAGGCGGCCGTCGTCCAGGCGCACGCCGAGGCGGGAGGGGCGCTGCGCGGGGTCGACCTCCCCAGCGGCGCCTTCGGGTCCGGCCCCGAGAGCCCCTCGTGGTACAGCAACGCCCGGCCAGGGCGCTACGGGACCGACTACTACTACGACGGCCGCGGCGACCTCGACCAGGTCGCCGCCACCGGC
>JAWWPF010000110.1:0-5621 GCA_033850795.1 Nocardioidaceae bacterium
CCGACGCTCCGCTCGACCTCGAAGGGCACCCCTACGGCGCCGTGACCATGGGCCTCATCTACGTCAACCCGGAGGGCCCGCAGGGCAGGCCGGACCCGCTCGCCTCCGCCCACGACATCCGCCTGACCTTCAGCCGGATGGCGATGAACAGCGAGGAGACGGTCGCCCTCGTCGCGGGCGGCCACACCTTCGGCAAGGCCCACGGCAACGGCAACGCCGACCTGGTGGGCCCGGAGCCCGAGGGCTGCCCGATCCACAGCATGGGCCTGGGCTGGAAGAACGCGAACGGCGTCGGCAAGGCCCGCGACACCGTCACCTCCGGCATCGAGGGCGCCTGGACCCCGACGCCGACCACGTGGGACCACAGCTACTTCGAGACGCTGTACGGCTACGAGTGGGAGCTCACCAAGAGCCCGGCCGGGGCGCACCAGTGGAAGCCGGTCGGCACCACCGGCGATGACGTCGTGCCGGACGCCCACGACCCCAGCATCCGCCACGCGCCGATGATGACCACGGCCGACATGGCGTTGCGGATGGACCCGGAGTTCGACGCCATCTCCCGCAGGTTCCTCGAGGACCCGCAGCTGTTCGCGGACACCTACGCGCGCGCCTGGTACAAGCTGCTCCACCGCGACATGGGCCCGGTCTCGCGTCTGCGCGGGCCGTGGGTCCCCGAGGCGCAGCTGTGGCAGGACCCGGTCCCGGCCCAGGAGGGCGCACTCATCTCCGACGCCGACATCGCGGCGCTGAAGGAGAAGGTGCTCGCCTCGGGCCTGTCGGTGTCGCAGCTCGTGTCGACGGCCTGGGCCGCCGCCGCCAGCTTCCGCCGCACCGACAAGCGCGGTGGCGCCAACGGTGGCCGCATCCGCCTCGAGCCGCAGCGCAGCTGGGAGGCCAACGACCCGAGTGAGCTGGCCAAGGTGCTGCAGTCGCTGGAGCAGATCCAGGCCGACTTCAACGCGAGCAGCAACGCGAAGGTCTCGTTCGCGGACCTGGTCGTTCTCGCCGGAACCGCGGCGGTGGAGAAGGCGGCCAAGGACGGCGGTGTCGAGATCACCGTGGCGTTCGCTCCGGGTCGTACCGACGCCACCCAGGAGATGACGGACGTCGAGTCCTTCGCCGTCCTGGAGCCGAAGGCCGACGCGTTCCGCAACTACTTCCGCGCGGGCGACAAGGTGCAGCCCGAGACGCGCCTGCTCGACAAGGCGTTCATGCTGAGCCTGTCCGCCCCCGAGATGTCCGTGCTCGTCGGCGGTCTGCGGGTCCTCGGCGCGAACCACCGCGGCTCCTCGCTCGGTGTCCTCACCAACCGGGTCGGCATCCTCAGTAACGACTTCTTCGTGAACCTGCTCGACTCGGACACCGAGTGGTCCACGGGCACGGCGGAAGGCGTCTACGAGGGCAAGAACTACAAGACCGGCGAGACCAAGTGGACCGCCGGGGCGGCCGACCTCGTCTTCGGTGGCAACTCGGTCCTGCGGGCCACCGCCGAGGTCTACGGCCAGAACGACGGCAAGGAGAAGTTCGTGAAGGACTTCGCCGCTGCCTGGAGCAAGGTCATGGACCTTGACCGGTACGACAAGCTCAACTGATCCGACCTGGTGTGATCTAGCGTCAGAACTACGAGGGCCCCTGGGTGCACCCAGGGGCCCTCGGTCGTTCCGGCCGGGAACCGGCTGAAGCCGATCGAACTAGGCCCGGCCCGCCGGGGCCGCTTGCGCCCAGGCGGACTACTTCTTCTCGACGAGAGCCGCGATCCGCTCCAGGGAGGTGGTCATGCCCGCCCGAAGGTCGCCGCGGCGGTCCTTGAGCCCATACAGGGTGTCGATGATGAACCACCCCAGCGCGTTGACCGGGTCGGTCACCTCGTAGGACTCGGTCACCTGCGTGCCGGTGCCGGCCGGGGTGAAGGTGTAGCGCCACTCCACCGTGCCGCCGCCGACCTCGGTTCGGGAGAAGGCGAACTCCCGGCCCGGATCGGCGGTGAGGACCACCGGCTTGTTCGGCCACGCCGGGCCACGGCCGGCCTTGTTGATCGCCTTGAACCGAGCGCCGACCGCCGGGCCGGTCGCGCCGCCGATCCACGTGCAGCGGCGGATCTCCGGGGAGTACTCCGGCGTGCGGGTGACGTCGGAGATCAGGGCGTACAGCTCCTCCGGAGACGCCTCGATATAGCGCTCGACGCGGTCGGTCGTCAGTTCCTGCTTCATGAGGCCATTCTGGTACCGACGGGCCGTCAGTCCAAGGCCGCGCACAGCCCGTCCGGCTAGCCTGCAGGTGTGGAAGAGAACAACGCGCTCAAGATCGTGGACCAACTGCGGGACCGGGGCGTCGACGCCCGCCTGCACATCAGCTCCACCGGCCGGTACGGGTACGGCATCCGCGTCGTCCTGCGGGACGGCCGCGAGGCCCAGTGGGACACCGACGGGACGGCGGGCCTGGAGGCCCAGGTGATGCGCGACGGCATGCTCGTCGGCTTCGTGCCCAAGCTCGAGGGATCGGAAGACTTCACCGACGAGCAGGTGATGGACGCGATCGCGCGCACCGACTACGACCAGCCGATCGCCACCCAGCGCAAGACGGCGCCACCGCCGGCGCCCGCGCTGCGCCGCGAGGGCGGCCTGTTCCGGCGATTCCTCGGCGGCTTCCGCGAGGGCTGACGGGGTAGCGTCCCGATCATGACGGACCCCTATTCCTCCTCCGCCGGCACGACCGGTCGCGGCCCGGACACCTGGTTTCACGGCGAGGTCTTCTTCGACGCCCTGGTGGCCGGCGACAACACCCCCGGCTCGATCGCGATGCTCAAGGTCCGGTTCACCCCGGGCGCACGGACGCACTGGCACAGCCATCCGGCCGGCCAGGTGATCCACGTCCTCGACGGGGTCGGCCGGGTGCAGGACCGGGGTGGACCGGTGCGCGAGATCCGCTCCGGTGACTCGGTCGATGCCCGGGGCGGGGTCTGGCATTGGCACGGCGCGGCCCCGGACATCTTCATGAGCCACATCGCGGTGCAGATCGGCGACTCCGACGGCGTGTACACCCTCTGGGGCGATCCGGTGACCGATGAGGAATACCGCGTTCCGCCTTCCTGACGCCCCGTCAGCTCAGTTCCAGCGGCTCCCGCCCCCGCCGCCGAGTCCGAGGTCCGGCAGTGCGAGCACCCGCCGGATCACGACGTCGAGCGACCCGCTGTTGTCCTTGAGGTTGTCGTCGGAGATCGCGAAGCTCACCGCGTCAGTGGCGTTCGGCGTCAGGGTCGCCAGATAGGTGTGATCGACGGTGTTGCAGCCGTTCAGGCCAGGGACGGTCGGCACCAGGTTCCAGACACCCGAGATCCGCAGCCGGGGGTCGCGCACCCACTCGCCGCTCTGATTCATCCGACAGGCGGCGTCGGCCTGGTGGAAGTCCTTCGCGCCGTACTTCCAGACTCCGGACACGGTCACGGTGTAGAGCAGCGCGCTACCGAGAAGCTTGCCGCCCCACTGCTGAGCTTCGTTGGCCTTGACCGTAACGCGCCACGGGTTGGTGAGGCTGTCGAAGAGGGGCAGCGGGGGGCCCATCTGCGGTGCGACCGCGCCGGTCCAGAACGAGGTCTTCTGGTAGGCGCCGGCCCAGCCGAACGAGAAGTGGATGTGGTCCTGGTGACACGAGGTCACACCCGAGCAGGAGTAGGGCCCCCACTCGCCCGAGTACGAGCGCCACATCTGCTTGTTCCAGATGATGTACATGATCCCGAGCCGACGGGCCATCGCGAAGTCGTTGCCGTACTGGTCCGGCGCGAGCAGCCAGTTGAGCACCGCCGCGGCCTTCTTGCGCGACTTCTTGTTCTGAACGTTCACTCCCCAGTCCCACGCTCGGCCGTCGGCGTGCTCGCTGACGTGGGTGCTGGAACACGCGCGCACGTCGCTGGCCGAGTGCGTGCCCGGGTAGGCCTTCAGGATCAGCGAGCGGAAGGCGCGCACGCCGGGCTGCATGGTCTTCCGGCAGAGGAACTGCGGCTGGTAAGCGGCCGGGGCCTCGATCGCGGGGCCGGCCGCCTGACCGCGAGGCATTCCCGCGTCAGCGGTCTCGGCGGTGGCGCCGATCGCGGTGCTCAGGGTCAGGGCGAGGGCGCACAGGCGGAGTGCGGTGCGAGTGGTGCGTGCGGGCATGCGGATCCTTCCGGCTACGCAGGGTCCTGGCGGAGACCTGACGCGTAGTCAGCACAGAGCAAGGGTGGTCGGCCCCGAAGCCGACCACCCCCGTCGGTCAGTTGGTCGGCGCGACTCAGGTGCCGCTGCTGTCGTTTCCCGAGCCGCCGCCGCTGTCCGGGGAGCCCGGCGCCTCGGCCTGGATGCGCTTCGCGGTCCACACCCCGTCCAGCTGGACGCCCTTGGCGCGGACCTTGTCGCCGATCTGGAAGTCGGCGAGGGTCGCCGCGGAGTGGTTGCGGCGCACCCGGGCGCCGTCGGCCACGGACACGGTGAGCTCCGTGCCGCGCAGCGCCTTGAACTTGCCGCCGTGGACTCGGAACGTGACGGTGCCCGCCAAGGCGTCGACTGCGGTGATCCGACCACCGAGATTGAACTTCGCGTGGGCATTCTTGCCCGGCTTCTGCTTGCCGCTGTCCTGACCGACGTCCTTGCCGGCGTGACCGGTCCCGCCGTCGTTCGGGTGCGAGACGACGGAAGCGACCGAGCCGGGGGAGGCCGTGGCCGACGTGGCGACGATCGGCGCGACGGGCATTGCGATGGCGAGCGCGAGCATCGCGGCGCGGGACCAGGTGCGTCCAGTCATAGGGGCGACCTCTGAGAGAGTGGCGGGTGAGGACTCGCTAGTTCTGTCGGTCCGCCATCGACGTCGACTTGAGCGCGGCGCGGGAATTCCCGGAAAGCTGCCGTGGGGCGAACGGTCCGAACCGGGACCTACCGGCTCAGTCGAAGTCGAGGTCGAGAGCGCCTTCGTCCTCGGTGATCCGCAGGGTCCGCCGCTCGCGCAGACCGCGCACGGTGACGTGGTACTGAACCGGGGTGACCGCGAGGACGGCGTCCACCATTCCCGCGAGAAACTGCGGCGCCGCCACCTCCGCGGGGACCGCATCATGGACGATCCGGATCGCACCGTCGAACGGCTCGTCCCAGTCCACGAGGACCAAAGCCGTGGCGGTGTACCCGATGCCGGCACCCGCTCCCCGGGGCAGATCGCGCAGCTTGCGCATCATGTCCACCGTGCGCTCGAACGCATCGGGCTCGCTGCGCAGGACCGTCGCGCGCTGAACGAAGACGAACCCCACCGCGGCCAGCGGATACCGGGCCCGCAGGTTGCCGGCGTCCCCGTAGGCCTCCTCGAACCGGTTCGGCAGGTTCTTCCCGAATGCGGAGAGCTGGCTCTTGGTGCTGATCAGCAGTTCCGGACCGCGGTCCCAACGGGAGATCAGGACGTCGACCTGCTTCTCGTAGGCGCGCCCGAGTACGCGGGCCGAGGTCGGGGCGATCGAGGGCATCTTGAGGATCCGCTCGCGCAACTCGTCGGCAAGCTTCGCCGGCACCCGGTCGAGCAGTTCCGCGACCTCGCGCGGCAGGATCCGGGGTCGCCCGGCGCGCGGCCAGACCTCGTCCGGGCCGAACCCCGCCCGCCGTAGC
>JAWWPF010000116.1:0-14022 GCA_033850795.1 Nocardioidaceae bacterium
ACCAGTTCACGCTCTCGGTCGTGGGGATGACCGGGACGTCGCGGAGCATCGCCTCCTGCACCGTGTTCAGGAGCTTGTGCTGGGTGGCCTCGTCGGCCTGGGCGAAGTCGTTGAGCGCCTTGTCGACCGCAGGGTTGTCGTACCGCTCGTAGTTGCTGGCGGCGAGCTTGCCCAGCGGCGCGCTGTTGGCGCTGTGCAGGATCTGCCGGAGCTCGTAGTACGGGCCCGGGCCTCCGGCGCCGCTGTAGTACGCGAGGTCGAAGTCGCCCTTCTGCAGACGGTCGTTGAACGTCTCGCCGGCGAGGTCGTCGATCGAGAGGTCGATGCCGAGCGGGGCCAGCTCCTGCTTGATCTCCGAGAGGGAGGCGTCCCAGTCGGTGTACCCGCTGATCGTGATGACGCTCAGCTTCAGCGGGTGGGACGGGGAGTAGCCGGCGCTCTTCAGCAGCGAGGTGGCCTTCGCCTTGTCGACGTGGTAGCCCGCCTTCTGCACCGCGGCCGAGTCGTACCACTGCTGGTACGTCGGCAGCACCACCCCGGTCTGGTTCGCCGGCGGCTGGTAGCCGCTCTCACCGATCTTCGAGACCTGCTGCGGGTCGATGCCGAAGGCGAAGGCCCGGCGTACGGCGAGGTCGCCGGTCACCTTGTGCTTCAGGTTGAAGTACAGCGCCACGTTCGTGGTCGGAGGGAACCAGTAGTGGTGGTTCGTTTTGTCGCGGTTGACGTACAGCTTGTCGATGCTCGGGATGAACTGGCCGCCCCACTGGTCCTTGCTCGAGGCCAGGTCCTGGTTCGCGGGGTCGTTGTCGGTGTAGGCCGGGTAGTTCATCTTCTTCACCTTGGGCAGCCCGGGCTTCCAGAAGTTCTCGTTGGCGGTGAAGACGATGTTGTCGGCCCGGCACGGGTCGACCTTGTACGGACCCGTCCCCACCGGGTGGGCGTCCTGGAACTTGACCGGGTCTGAGGCCGCGCTTCCGCTGCCCCACACGTGCTTGGCGACGATCGGAGTGTCGCCGGCGACGTAGTAGAAGTACGGGTCGGCCGGCGCCTTGAACGTCATCGTCACGGTGTTCCCGCTCGCGGTGACGCCGGTGAGGATCGTGCTCCAGAGGGCGTTGAAGTCGAGGCCGGGGTTGGCCTTCATCAGGTTGAAGGTGAACGCGACGTCGTCAGCGGTCATCGGCTTGCCGTCGTTCCACTTCACGCCGTCACGGATCGTGAACTTGATCGACCTCTTGTCCGGCGCCCACTTGTAGGCGGTCGCCAGCATCGGCGTCACCTTGTTGTTCTTGAGTGGGTTGACGTAGACCAGGGGCTCGTAGACGAAGCCGAAGGACAGGAAGTTCACACCCGGGTTGAACGGGTTGAACCCGCACGTCCAGGTCTGGCCGGCGACGTTGGCGATCGTGAGGACGCCCGAGCCACCACCTCCGTTGCCGCCGCCTCCGGCGGTCTGGCAACCGGCGAGGAGCAGCACGCCCGCAGCTCCGGCGGCGAGGGTCTTGATCAACCTCATCGAAAGCGTCCTTCGTCTCTCGTAGGGACGAGCGGCGCCACGCACGACGCTGGCACCGGCCGAATGGCCTTCCCCGTTCTACTGCCTCCCGGCGGCCGCCGGCCCGTGCAGCCCGGGCGGAGGTCGAGGTGTTCAGACGCTAGCGTGCGAGTGCAGCGACGTCCAGAAGTCTGTTAGGTTTCTTTCCAGAAATCTCCCAAGAGTTCGCGAGGCCCTGCGAGGAGGATGGGTGGCCGACAGCGACCCCGCCGCGGCCCCGAGCCGGCGTGCGGTTCGTCCGCGCCGCAGCGGCGACGTCCGCCCCTTCGGCGCGACGCCACGGACCGTCCGGGCGATCAACGACCGGGTGACCCTGGAGCTCCTGCTGGAGCACGGGCCCCTGACGCGCACCCGGCTGGCCGAGCTGACCGGACTCTCCAAGCCGACCGCCACGCAGCTGCTTCAGCGGCTGGCCGAGACCGACCTGATCGTCACGCGCGGCACCACGTCCGGAGCGCCGGGACCCAACGCGCAGCTGTACGCGCTCAACGAGCGCGCGTCCTTCGTCGCCGCGATCGACGTCGACGAGCACCGCGTCTCCGCAGCCGTCGCGGACCTGGCCGGGAAGACGCTCGGCGAGGTCTCCCACGACGTCGACTACACCGACGACGCAGACCCGGTCCCGTCCGTCCGCCGGGTGCTCTCGGACGTCTGCCGGCGCAGTGGCGTGAAGCAGCGCGACCTCGGGCAGGTGGCTCTCGGCGTCCCCGCCGCCTACGACGCGACCGAGGACGCACTCGCCTTCGCCGAGCACATCCCTGGTTGGGCCCGACCGGGGACGCTGGCCCGGCTGCGTTCCGCGCTCAGCTGCGACCTCGTCGTGGAGAACGACGTGAAGCTGGCGGCCGTGTGGGAACGCGGTCACGGAGTGGCCCGAGACGCACCGTCGTTCGCGCTGCTGTGGGCCGGCACCGGCCTCGGCCTGGCGGTCGACTTCGGAGGCGCGCTCTACACCGGCGCCACGGGCGGTGCCGGCGAGATCGGCTACATGCGGCTCGGGCTGCCCCCCGCGGGCGACGGCGAGCTCCCACCCACCTTCGACGACGTCCTCGGCATGGTGGCCGTCTCGTCGCTCGCCACCGAGCAGGGGCTGCCTTCCGACCCCGGCGCCGCCGTGGCGACGGCGCGCCAGGACCTGAGCCGCGGCATGCCGTTCCTGTCCGAGCTGGCACGTCGCGTGGCCGGTGGACTGGCTCCGATCGTCGCGGTCCTCGACCCGCCGCTGGTCGTGCTGGCCGGGCCCACGCTGGTGCCCGGCGGGCAGGTCCTCGTCGAGCTCGTGAGCGAGGAGCTCAGGGCGATGTCGCCGTTCGACTCCCGGCTGGCGATCAGCGAGGTCCACGGCAGCCCGGTGCTCCAGGGCGGTCTGGACGCCGGGCTCGCGCGGCTGCGAGGGCGCCTGTTCGGCCAGCAGCGGCCGGGGAGCGCGGGAATGAGCCAGGCGGCGACGTGAGGCGGAGCGACGAACCCGACTTCGCCCGTCTCTACCTCCACCTGTTCGCCTCCGCGGCCTGCGTCCTGCCCGTCGCGTCGTACGTCCTCACCTCGTTCGGGTGGCGCCCCGGCGACATCGGGGTCGGAACGGCCGCTCTCGCGCTGGCCGGCACCTTGTCCTCCCCGGCGTGGGGACGGCTCGACGACCGCACCTCGTGGGCGCCCCGGGCCGCGGTGCTGAGCACCTCGGTGGCGGCGGTGGCGACCGGCCTCACGCTGGGCCGGCTGCCGCATGCGGCGACCTGGGCGGGCCTGGCGCTGTTCGGTGCCGCAGAGGGTCCGCTGGACGCGCTCCTCACGACCCGCGTGCTGTCGTCCCGGCGGCACGCCGGCCGGCTGGGCAGCGTGCGGGCCTTCGGCTCGCTGGGGTGGGTCGTGGGGCTGGCGCTGGCCGCCGCGGTGCTGACCCTGTGGCCCGACCACGCCGAGTGGGTGCTGTTCGCGGCAGCCCTGGCCGCCGTGTCGGCGCCTCGGTCGTGGGGCAGTCGGGAGCTCTCGACACGCACCGGCCCACCGGCCGGCCGCCGGCTGTGGGAGGGGGTCCCGGTGCGCCCGGTGCTCGGCGTCATGGCGTTCACGGCGGGGACCTCCTTCGCGATCTCCGCCGTGGTGCAGTTCACCGCCGGATGGGCGCACCGCGAGCTCGCCGCCGGGCCCTTCCTGGCGCTCACCCCGATCGCCCTGTCGGCGGCGCTCGAGCTGCCGGCCTTCACCTGGGTGGACCGGCTGGCGCGCGGGTCGTCGCCGCTGGTCCTCGTGGTCCTGGCCGGCCCTCCGATCGCGCTGGCCACCTTCGCGCTGGCGGCGTTCCCGTCGAGCGTCGTGATGCTCGGGGTGCAGCCGCTGATCGGCCTCACCTTCGCGCTGCTGTTCGTGGGGCAGTCCCGCATGCTCGCCGAAGCGGTCCCGCCGGACCGCCAGTCGTCCGCCCAGACCCTCGGCTCCGCACTGTCGACGGGCTGCGCCGGGCTGCTGGCCGGGACGCTCGGCGGTCAGCTGGCCGACGCCGTGGGGTACAGGGGTCTGTTCGCCGCCCTGGGGGTGGTATCCCTCGCCGGGACCGTCCCCGGCGTTCTCCGGTTGTCCTTGCGGGCACGGGTTCGGGTCCGCTAGCGTTCGTGACTGAAAAGAACGTTTACAATCATTGCTGTGCGACGACCGCTCCTTGAGTGCCGAGCCGTCGCGCCGCGCGTCCTGTGGGAGCGGCCGCATGAAGGTGACTGTGGTGGGCGGCGGGTCGACGTATACCCCAGAGCTCGTGGACGGCATCGCCCGGCTGCGGGACCTGCTGCCCGTGGACGAGCTGGTCCTGGCGGACCCGGCGACCGACCGGGTGGAGGTCGTCGCCGAGATGTCACGACGGATGCTGGCCCGGGCGGACCACCCGGCCAAGGTCGTCGCGACGAGCGACATCGACTCAGGGGTGAGCGACGCGGACGCGGTCCTCCTGCAG
Organism: Nocardioidaceae bacterium; assembly: GCA_033850795.1. Classification (GTDB taxonomy): domain Bacteria; phylum Actinomycetota; class Actinomycetes; order Propionibacteriales; family Nocardioidaceae; genus Nocardioides_B. The sequence continues at coordinate 4,503 of JAWWPF010000116.1, forward strand.
CTCCGGGTGGGCGGCCAGGCGGCCCGCATGCAGGACGAGGCCTGGCCGATGGAGTGCGGCTGCATCGGGCAGGAGACGACCGGGGCCGGTGGGCTCGCCAAGGCTCTCCGCACCGTCCCGGTGGTGCTCGAGATCGCCGAGCTGGTCCGCAAGCGGGCGGCCCCGGGCGCGTGGATCGTGGACTTCACCAACCCGGTCGGGATCGTCACGCGGGCGCTGCTCCAGGCGGGGCACCGGGCCGTGGGCCTGTGCAATGTCGCCATCGGCTTCGAGCGCTACTTCGCGGAGCTCCTGGACGTCGCGCCGGAGGACGTCGCTCTCGGCCACGTCGGGCTGAACCATCTGACCTGGGAGCGCTCGGTCACCGTCGGCGGCCGGGACGTGCTCCCCGAGCTCATCGAGCGGCACGGCGCGGAGCTCGCCGACCGGGTGGACCAGCCGGAGTGGCTGGTGCGCCAGCTGGGCGTGATCCCGTCGTACTACCTGCACTACTTCTACAACCCCGACGCGGCCGTCGAGGCCGCTCGCGGTGCCCAGTCCCGCGGCGCACAGGTCGCGGAGATGGAACGGACGCTGCTCGAGATGTACGCCGACCCGGGCGTGGACACCAAGCCGGAGCTCCTCGGAAGGCGCGGAGGTGCGTTCTACTCGGAGGCGGCGATCAACCTCCTCGCCTCCCTCACCGCGGACCGCGGCGACGCGCAGGTCGTCAACCTCCGCAACGACGGCGCCCTGCCGTTCCTGCCCGACGACGCCGTCATCGAGGTGCCGGCCACGATCACCGCGTCCGGTGCCGAGGCAGTGCCGGTCGACCCGGTGCCGCCGCTGTACTCGGGGCTGATCAGCCACACCTTCGCCTACGAGCAGCTGGCCCTCGAGGCGGCCCTGCACGGCGGTCGCGACCGGGTGTTCCAGGCGCTGCTGGCGCACCCGCTGGTGGGTCAGGTGGAGACCGCGACCGGGCTGACCGACCGGCTCCTCGCCGCCAACCGCGACCACCTGGGCTGGGCGCGGTGACCGACGGGCTGCTGCTGGCGGTCGACGGCGGCAACAGCAAGACCGACGTCGTGCTGGTCACCCGTGACGGGGAGGCGCTGGCGCACGTGCGCGGCCCCGGCTCCTCGCCGCACCACCTCGGCGTGCGCGGCGCGGTGGACCTCCTCGACGACCTCATCGCGAAGGCGGCGGCACAGGCCGGGCTGGACACTGCGCAGCCGCTCGCGGCGCTGGCGGAGGTCTACCTGGCCGGGGTGGACTTCCCCAGCGAGAAGGACGCCGCCGAGGAGGCGGTGCGGAGCCGTGGCTGGGCCGAGACGCTGGTCCTGGACAACGACACGTTCGCCCTCCTGCGGGCCGGCACCGACGCGGCCGATGCAGTCGCGGTCGTCTGCGGCGCGGGCATCAACTGCGTCGGACGGTCCGCCGACGGCCGCCACGCCCGCTTCGCCTCCCTCGGCCGGCTCTCCGGTGACTGGGGCGGTGGCGGCGAGCTCGGCGAGGAGGCGATGTGGTGGGCCGCCCGGGCGGTCGACGGCCGCGGGCCCGACACCAGCCTGGCCAGGCTCGTCCCCGAGCACTTCGACCTGCCCGACGTGCCCGCCGTCTACGAGGCCATCCACTTCAGTCGCCTCGGCTACCACCGGCTGCTCGAGCTGGCGCCGACCGTGCTGGCTGCCTCCCGGGACGGGGACGAGGTCGCACGCGGGATCGTGACCACGCTCGCCGACGAGGTCGTCGTCATGGCCCGCACCGCCCTGGCACGGCTGGACATGCTCGAGGTCCCGACCGTGCTGGTCCTGGGCGGCGGGGTGCTGGCGAGCCACGACCCGGTGCTCCTGAGCCGGATCGACGAACGGCTGGCGGCCGAGGCGCCACAGGCGCACAGCGTGGTCACCGAGGTCAGCCCGGTGGTAGGCGCAGCGCTGTTGGGGCTCGACCGGGTGGGCGCCTCCGCAGAGGCGAAGCAGCGGTTGAGGGCCGGGCTCCCGCTGCGGGGACCGGTGGCGTGAGCCCATGCTGATCGCCGGGATCTCCTGGAGCGAGCAGGGCTTCGAGGTCGCGTTCCGGGACGCGTCCGGAGCGACCGCCGCCCCGCCGGTCCACTTCCCCGCGGGCCAGGTGGCCACGCTGACCTCCCACCTCTGCGACGTCGAGAGTCAGAGTCCCGACGAGCTCGTGTGCGTGGTGGACAGCACCGACGGGATGGTCGACGGCAGGCTGATGGCCGCCGGTCTGCGTGTGCACCGGGCAGACCCCCGGCAGCTTCCGGAGCGTCCGGTCCTGGGGTCGGTGCCTGCCGACACGTTGGCCTCGACAGCGGCCGAAGGGCTGCCGGAGCTCGCCCGCCTGACCCTCGCAGAGGGCTCCCTGACCGGTCGGTCCGACGACCACGTCCGCGCCGAGCGGGACAGCGAGGATGCGCTGGCCGGGCTGGCTGCGGCCGGACGCTGCCTGACCCGCGGCGCCTCCGACCCGAGCCCGGGTCGCGTCGCGCTCACCTTCGACGACGGTCCGAACCCGCCGTGGACCGGACGGATCCTCGACGTCCTGGAGCGGTACGACGTTCCGGCGACGTTCTTCTGCGTGGGGCTGCACGCCAGCGGCCGCAGCGAGGAGCTGGCCCGGATGGCCGAGGCCGGGCACGGCATCGCCAACCACACCTGGTCCCATCCCTTCCTCCCGGACCTGGCGCAGCGCGAGGTGGAGGTGCAGCTCCAGCGCACGGACGAGGTGATCGAGGCGGTGGTCGGCGTCCGAGAGCGCCGGCTGTTCCGACCGCCGTACGGCTCCGGCACCCGGGAGCTCTACTCCTGGCTGGCGGGCGACACCGGCTCCCGGCCCGCGGCCGTGGTCCTGTGGGACGTGGACACCCAGGACTGGGCGATGCCGGGCTCCGACGTCATCGCGACATCCGCGCTGGAGCAGGCCCGGCCCGGTTCCGTGGTGCTGATGCACGACGGCGGTGGGGACCGGACCCAGACCGTCGACGCGCTCCCCGCGGTGGTCGAGGGCCTGCTGGAGCGAGGGTACGAGCTGGTCCGGGTGGAGGAGCTGCTGGACGGGTCCGGGCCCCTGCACCGCTGACCGCATGGTTGGCCCGAGACCGTTCCGCTCTCCTCCACCCGTCGGCTCACTGAACGTCACCGGCGCGGAGCAGCGCGGCTCCTCGGCGCCGACGCACCTGCCGCGCGATGGCGATGCCGGCGCTGAGGAGCAGAAGTGCGGGGAGGAACTGCCAGCCACCGGTGAAGCCGAGGTTCCCAGAGGCGTTGAAGGCCGCGTGGAGGATGCCGGCCGCGAGCAGACTGCCGCCGGTCGCCTCGAGGGTGTCTCCGATGACGTAGCGGAAGAACGGCGCGATGACGACAAGCACCGCCACACCGACTGCGACTCCTCCCCACGTCCATCCGGGCGAGAACTGCAGGGGTACGTGCATCGCGACGAAGAGCGGCGACGTGCACAACGCGCCGCGGAGCATCCCGTGTCGGGCGGCGAAGCGGGTCTGCACCAGCCCGCACCAGGCGCCCTCCTCGGCCAGGTTCACCTCGAGGGCCCCGGTGACGAAGGTGTTCAGCAGGAAGAGCCCGGCGACGTACAGCCATCCGTGTCCGGGGACGTGCAGTGTCCCGGATGCCGCGGCAACCGCGACGGTCAGCGCCGGAAGCGCCAGGATCACGATCGCCCACCGCCGTACACCCAGCCGCCAGATGAGGTATCGCGACAGGAACCGGATCACGCCAGGACGCCCACCTCCCGCCCAGGTCACGGTCAGGGCGGATCCGAGGAGAGCCCCGTAGGTGTAGAGGTAACCGATGGGGACAGAGGCGAAATGGGTCGTCGTCTCGACGGTCAGCAGGGGCCTGGGTGGACGGACGTCGCATGTCGATCGAGGTCATGACGTGCCTTTCGGGAGACGTGGAGGCGGCGTGGTGGCTACCTGACAGCCCGGCTGAGGGTGAACCGTGCGGCGATGCCCGACAGCACCACCGTCCACCCGAGGAGGACGAGCGCGGCCGCGACGGGCGGAAGGAACTTCGCGGCGTCGCTGCCACCGCTGGTGATGGCCACTGCGGCGCCGGTGGGGAGCCACTTGGCGACCGAGGGGAAGGCGGGCTGCAGGATCCCGACCTCGATGACGAAGACCCAGACGATCCCGCCGATGATCGCGCCGACGGTGTTGCGGGTCAGAGCGCCGAGCGCCACCCCGAGCAGGCCGTAGCAGGCGGTGCCGAGGATGGCTCCGATCCACAGCCGCGGGACGTCGACGGGCAGGTGGTGCACCCCTTTGGCGGAGTAGAGCACCTTCGCGACGGCGAGGCCGAGCCCGAAGGTGAGAGCTCCGAGCAGCGCGCTGAAGCCGGTGATGGTGACGAGCTTGGCGACCAGCACCCGCCCGCGTCGCGCTTCGGCGAGGTAGGTGCCCACGATGGTGCGGGTGCGGTACTCCCCGGCCAGGACGATGATGCCCATGGTCATGGCGACGACCGTGGACACGGCGGCCACCGAGAGCACCTTGGCCACGTTGTCGACGCTCCCGAGCGGAGGAGCACCGGACCGGCCGGCCAACAGGATGTTGGAGATCACCGACGCCACGGTGAGGACCGCCACGATCGCGGTCGAGACGTAGAGAGCCGGCGTGGTGCGGAGCTTCAGGATCTCGATGCTGATGAGTCGTCTCATCGCTGCACCCCTTCGGTGGTTGGTGCGGCGACGATAGGAGCGGCGGCTTGCAGCGCATTGGCAGACGGTTGACAGCCATGAGCCGCGGCCGGCTGCTGCAGCCCCTGCTTCGGTCAAGGTCCTAACAGGGGCATGGGTCACGCTCGGGTCCGGTCGGGCAGCCGCTCGATCGCCGTGTCAGGGGCTGATCGCCTCTTCGCCCGTAGGAGTCACCATGTCAGCGGTCATCGCGTTCGAAGGACTCACCAAGAGGTTCGGTCCGGTCACCGCCCTGGACGGGCTGACCGCCGAGGTCGCGCCCGGCAGGATCACCGCCTTCCTCGGAGCCAACGGCTCGGGCAAGACGACCAGCATGCGGCTGCTGCTCGGGCTGGACGCGCCGACCGCTGGTACGGCGACCGTCGGTGGTCGCGCGTACTCGACCCTCGAGAGACCGACCCGGGTGGTCGGCGCGGTCGTCGACCAGGGCTTCCACCCCTCCCGCACCGCCCGCAGCCACGTGCGGATCGTCAGCGCCCAGGCCGGCGCACCGCGTGCCCGGGGCGAGGCCATGCTGGAGCTGGTCGGGCTCTCCGACGCGGCACACCGCCGGGTCGGCGGCTACTCCCTGGGCATGCGGCAGCGCCTCGCCTTGGCGTGTGCGCTCGTGGGAGACCCGGACATCCTGGTGCTCGACGAGCCGTTCAACGGGCTCGACCCGGACGGCATCGCGACGATGCGCTCATTTCTGCGCGACTTCGCCGACCAGGGACGCACCGTGTTCCTCTCCAGCCACCTCCTGGCCGAGGTCGCCCACAGCGCCGACGACGCCGTCATCATCGATCATGGCCGGCTGGTCACCGCCGGACCCGTCGGCTCGCTCGTACCCGAGGTGCCCACCTTGCTGGTCCGGACCCCGGACGCAGACCTTCTGGCGGTGACCCTTCGCCATCGCGGCGCGACGGTGGAGCGGCGAGCGCCCGAGGAGCTGCACGTGGCCGGGGTCGCCCGACAGGTCGTCGGGCGCACCGCGCTCGAGATCGGCGCCGTCGTCCTCGAGATGCGCAGCACCGGCGACGACCTCGAGTCGGTCTTCGCGCGGCTCACCGCGCGGGCGGCGAGTGACACGTGACAAGCCGGATCCTGTCCGGCGGTGAGCCGATTCTGGGGCACCACGTTGGGTGTCGGCCTCCTGCAGGAGCCGGCCTTCGTCAGGCGGGAAGACGCTCCAGCTCGAGCGCGAACTTCTTGAGCCTGGGCCCCAGGCAGTCCTCCCCGGTCATCGAGGCCACAGCCCGGGACTGTGAGAGCCGCGAGTAGGCGCCGTTGAGGTCGCCGATGAAGGCGTGGGCCTCGGCCAGCAGCACGAGGAACATCGGCACGTGCAGCAGTGTCCCGTCGGAGGCGTAGCCGGTGAACGCCTCGTCAGCCCGGTCCACACCGGCCGCGTCCCCGAGCATGGCGTCGGCCCAGCCGGCGAGGACGCCGCTCATCGCGACATACGCGGGATAGTCGGTCGCAACCTCGCCGCAGGTCCTCGCGTGGGCGGCCGCGGCGCTCGCATCGCCCCGGTAGGCGGCCAGCCACGCGCTGCCGAAGAGCTCGACCACCGTGGCGAGAGAATGACCAGCCATGGATGCGGCCTCGGCCAGCAGCGCGTCGGCTCGCTCCTCGTCTCCTTCGAAGTGGGCGATGACCCCGAGGAGCAGCTGAGGTGCCGGGCCGGACAGCGCGAAGATCAACGCGCCGAAGTCGCCCCCTTCCGCGACCAGCTGTCGGGTGGTTTCGAGCTCCTCCTTGGCTGCCGTCAAGTCACCGAGCTCGAAGTGGGCCAGACCGAGCTCGAAGCGCACCATCGCCTCCAACCTGGAGGGCAGGTCCGGAGCGAGCGCGCGAACGGCGTCTCCCACCATTCGCCGGTAGCCGCCCACCGCCAGGGCCGCGGTCATCGCGGCGAACCAGGCCGTGGGGTCGTCCCGGTCGAGCGTCAGGGGGAACTCCCCCAGCACACCCGCCGCGACCAGAGCGTCCTCCCCGAGCGCCGCGGGCCCCTTGGCGTAGACGTGCGTCATCGCCAGTCGGCTGCGGGTCGACCGCTCGACGCGCGCTCGTTCGTCAACAGAGGGGATCTGCTCGGCAAGTGCGAGGACGTCCAGCAGGTACTGCTCGGCCTGGCTCAGCGCCAGCCGGGTCAGGGCGTCGTCGGCGGCAGCGAGAAGGGAGGGTACGGCGGTGGCCGCTCCGATCACCGGTGCGGCGAGAAGGGCGTGCCGGGCGACCTCGACCACGAGGTCAGAAGCAGGCCCACGGCCACGACCCTCGTCGAGCTCCCGGACGATGCGCGCATGCAGGCGCACCTTCCGGGCCGGTGCGACGGCCTCTTCCAAGGTCTGTCGCACGAGGTCGTGACTCAGTGTGTAGCAGCCCGGCGTCCGCGGGTCGTCGAGGAGAAGCCCTGCCAGGACGGCGATCTCGCACGCGTCCACGACGTCGTCCTCGTCCCGGTCGGTGATCCGGGACAACAGTGGCACGTCGGTCGCCCGTCCGAGCAGGGCGATCACGGTCAGCAGCGAGACAGTCGTCGTGGGTAGGCGGTCGAGCCGGCGGCGCAGCACATCGCGGACCTCCGACGGAAGTGCCGAGTAGACACCGTCGGGATCGAGCCGGTCCTCGCTGACGAGCAGATGCACGAGCTCGGTCACGAACAGCGGGTTCCCTTGCGAACGCGTCCAGACCGCGTCGGCGACCGCCGGGTCGGGGTCGGTGCGGGTGAGCCTTGTGATGGTCTCCGCGACCTCGTCGCTGGTGAGGTTGGTGAGCGCGATGCGCACGACCGCGTCGCGACGGACGAGCTCCAGGACCCGACTCGCGATGTCCTCGTCGGCTCCGTCGTCCGTGCGGCGTCCGAGGACGAAGAGCACTCCCTGGGCTGTCAGCTCGGGCATGGCGACCGCCAACAGGCCCGCTGTCTCGCCGTCCAGCGCTTGCACGTCGTCGATCACGACCGTGACAGGACCCCTACGACGTGCGGATGCGAGCAGGTCGATCGCAGCGCGGTACAAGCGGGTGCGGCCCAAAGTGGGGTCGCTGCCGGCTCCCAGGCCGTCCGCGCCGGAGAACAGGGCCGGGTCGACCGTCGCGAGCGCGGACATCGCCGAGGGATCGACCAGGTCGGGCACGAGCGCGACCAGCTCGCGCACGGCCGTCACCCATGGCCAGAAGGCGGGCGACTCCGTGACTCCTGCGCCATGGATCGTCACTCCGCCGTACACGGCCGCCTCGACCGCCACCGCTTGGAGGACGGTCGACTTCCCGATCCCTGCCGGGCCTTCGACGATGACCACGCGCCCACGGCCGCGGGACGCCTGCCCGAGGACCTCCTCCAAGATGGCGAAGGCCTCCGTCCTGCCGACGATCGACCGGGCCGGTGGGTCGTGCGGGCTCGGAGGCGGTCCGGCGCCGGGTGACCGACGGGCTCCGTCGTCAGGTCGCTGCGCCGCAGCGCCGGTCGCCGTTGCGAGACCGAGGGCCGGGTCCTGCACGAGGATCTGCCGCTCCAGAGCCGCGACCTCGGGTGAGGGGTCGAGTCCCAGACCTTCGGCAAGCGTGGCCCGGAGCTCCCCGATGGCCGCCAGCGCGTCCGCTTGTCTGCCGCTTCGGTAGAGCGCCAACCCCAGGGACAACCAGGCTCGCTCGCGAAAGGGGTGGTCGGTGACGAAGCGCCGAGCACCTTGGACCACGAGCTGGGTGCTGCCGGACGCCAGGTCGGCGCTGAAGAGCAGCTCGTAGGCATCCAGCCGCGCCTGCTCCAGCTCGACGGCATCCTCTTGGGCGTAGTCAGCGATCTCGAGCTCATCACGCACCGTGGCGGACCACATCGTCAGCGCTTCCCTCAGCACATCGGCGGCTTCGGCGGGGTCGTCCGGCAACAGCCGGCGTCCGTGGGCGACGGCAGCCCGGAACCGGCTGGCGTCGACCGCCTCCGGGTCGAGCTCGAGCATCCAGCCGGGAGGTCGGGTCAGGATCCTGGGGGCGGCACGACCCTCGACCTCCTGTTCCGCCAGCACGCGCCGCAGACGCGAGATCATCGACTGCAACGCCATCGTCGCTTGGGCCGGCGGGTCGTCCCGCCAGAGCTCCCGCACCAGGTGGTCGAGGGAGACCACCCCGCCTGCGTTCAGTGCCAACAGGGCGAAGACAGCCCGTTGCCGGCGGCCGCCGAGCGGGACGGGGGCGCCGTCGACCTCGGCAGCGACCGGCCCCAACACCGTGACCCTCATCGCGTCAGCATGTCACCGACCCGGCCGTTCGTCCCCTCTTCAGCACACGAGCACGGCCGCCGGGTGGAGCATCTCCGGACAGATGTCGCACACCGGGCTGCGCCATACGCCCTTCGCACGGGCTTCTCGGCACGGTGGCACCGTTTTCGCGCGCCCCGAGACCATCCGGTAGACTCGCGCCGCGGGGCCGATGAGGCCCCTCACCTGCGCAAACGGTCCTGGACCAGGCCCGCAGGCTGAGTGGGGCAGGTAGCTCAGTTGGTACGAGCGTCCGCCTGAAAAGTGGAAGGTCGGCGGTTCGACCCCGCCCCTGCCCACGAGCCGAGCCGCAGGTCAGACTCGTCTGACCTGCGGCTCCGTTGTTCCTGCCGAGCACTCCCGTTGAGGCGGCGCGCATTCCCGTTGAGACGGCGCGCAATCCCGTTGAGACGGCGCGCAATCCCGTTGAGACGGCGCGGAAGTCCTCGCCACCTCAAGGGAGTCACGGGCCGGCTCGAGAAGCCGGTGGACCAGGAGTCGTAAGCAGGCGCTGTACGTCGGGCCGTTCGCTACTTACGACGTCCCAGTGGAAGCTGTCGCAG
>JAWWPF010000125.1:0-8460 GCA_033850795.1 Nocardioidaceae bacterium
GTTCCGGAGGGGGCGCGCACGGTCACCGTGGTCATCGCGGCACCGCTTTCGTCGAACGGCCGGGCACGGTGCGGGGGATGCGGTCGATGCCACGCTCGGGATAGGCGGGCGACAACCGCCAGGCGACCGCGGCCGCCACCGCCAGCGCGCACGCGACCGCCACGGACCGGAACCACCAGGTGCCCGCGTCGGTCCCGGTCCCGAGCCCGTGCAGCAGTGCAAGCGGCCACATCGCGTAGGCGGCCCAGTGCACGGCGCGGAAGGCCCGCGGCCCGATGCGGTGCCGCAGCAGGCTGCTGGCCACGAGCAGGACCAGCACGTCGACGGCGAGCGTGCCGAGGCCCAGCCACAGGGGTCGGTAGGTCCCGGCGAACGGCACCAGCAGGTCGAGGAACCTGAGCTGCGCGAAGGGGTCGAACCAGAGCGTCGCCAGGTGCGTCGCGACGAGGCCGGTGCCGACCAGGCTGGCCGTCTTGTGCAGGTCCGCGATCACGAACCGGTCGAGGTCGTCGGTCCGCCGGCCCGACCGGACAGCCACACCGAGGACCACGGTCAGCGTGAGCATGACCAGGGCGACCGTGCCGGTGCCGCGGGCCAGGAACCACAGGGCGTCGGTGGCGTTCATGCCGCGCCACCCTGCGCCCTGGCCTCTGCCCGACCGTCTGGCGCACCCTCTTGGGAAGCCCCCGGCCAGCCTCCGACCAGGACCACCGCGCCGTCGCGCCGCAGGAGACGGGCCGGCAGTCCGAGCGCGCGGACCCAGTCCACGGCCCGCTCACCGCGGACCAGGGCCGCCGTGGTGACGGCGTTCGCCCGGCAGCAGGTGTCCGCGGCCACGGTGACGCTGCGCCACAGGTCCGAGGCCGGTTGCCCGGTCCGCGGGTCGACGATGTGGTGCAGGGTGCGGCCACCGCGACGCCACCGGCGGGAGACGGTGCTCGAGGTGGCGATGGCGGCGCCGGCGGGCAGGCAGACCTGCGTGGCCGGGTCCTCGTCGCGGTCCTGCACATGGATCTGCCAGCCCGCGCCGGGGGCCGGCCCGGCGGTGGCGATGTCACCGCCGAGGCTGACCAGGACGCCCGTACCAAGCGTCGCGTGCACCAGGGCGGCGGCACGGTCCGCCGCGACGGCCTTCGCGCTCGCGCCGAGGTCCAGCTCGATGCCGTGCGGCACCCGCAGCCTGCGACCGTCGAGGCGCAGCCGCCGGTGCCCGGGGACGGGACGTACGACCGCCCTCAGGGGGCCGGTCTCGTCCTGGACCAGCTCCAGGTCCCGGTCGTACCCCAGCCGGCGCACCGCGGCGCCGACCGTGGGGTCGACGTCGCCGTCCGTGAGCTCGGCGGCGGTCAGCGCCTCCGCGACCAGGTCGGTGAGGGTCGGTGACAGCGTCACCCACCCGGACCGGGCGCCCAGTCGGCGGATCTCGCTGTCCTCGCGGAACCGGTTGGCGGCGTCGTCCACGAGCGCGAGGTAGGACTCGACCAGGGTGAAGGCCGGGGCCAGTTGGCCGGGGTCGGTGACGACGAGCCGTGCGCGGGTGCTCCACAGCTCCCAGTCGGTGACGGCCGTGGTCATCAGGAGCCCGAGGTGGAGGCGTTCGCGGCGCCGCTACCGGTGGTGAGGGTCGGGCTCCCGGACGTCGTACCGGTGCCGGTCGTAGTACCGGAGCCCGTCGTCGTACCGGAGCCCGTTGTCGTAGCGGTCCTTGTGGAGGCGTGATGCGTGGCGCTCAGACCGACGACGCCGGTCACGGCCAGCGACGCGGCGGCGGCGACACCGACCAGGCTCCGCCGGAGCCTGCTGACTCGCTGGACGGTCCGGTCACGCTCGTCGGGAGGGTTCAGGTCCTTCGTCATGACCCCAGCCTGCGGAGCCGTCCTGTGTCCCGGCTGAACATCAGCCGGCGAGGTGCTGTGGGTTCTGGCGGGACCGTCCGAGGCGCGGACATCAGGAGCCCCCGGTGCTGCCGTCGACCGGTCCCGAGCCCGGCTCGAGGTCCGGGACGTCGTTCTGGCGCTGCGAGAAGGAGTCGTGGTCGTCGGACCGGTCCCCGCGCTGCTGGGGTCCGGGTCCGGGACCGCCGGGCGTGGACGACGAGGCTGCCGTGCCGGGTGAGGCGAGGGCGATCAGGGCAGCGACTCCCATGGACCCCGCGACACCGGCCGCGACGACGGCGAGGCGCAGCCCACGGGCCACGGCCAGCCGGTCGTCCCGGCCCCGCGCGAGCTTCCCGGTATCCATCGGCGCCTCCTGGTGAAGCGGTCGTCGACCTCCAGGGTGACCCGTCCGGATGAGAGACGCCTGTGAAACCCCTGTCAGTGGGTGAGCGCCGGCTCGGGCACGGTGCCCTTCTCCTGGCGCCGGACGGAGCGGACCCCGATGAGCAGGTAGCCGACGAAGCCGATCGCCAGCGCGACCGGGACCCCTAGGTTGGCGAAGGCCCACGCGCCGGTGCGGCCACCGAACCCTAGTGGACCGAGGAGGAACCCCAGCCAGGACAGGCCCTTGCCCGCGCCGGTGGTGTCGATGACGAGGCCCCAGCCGACCAGGGTCGCCACGGCCATCAGCGCCACGGAGGCCACATTGACCGAGCCGTAGCCGGCGCGGGTGTGGTCGAACAGCTTGTGCTCGTCGTAGTCCCGCCGGCGCAGCGCCAGGTCCGCGAGGAAGATCCCGCACCAGGCGGACATCGGGACCCCGAGGATGATCAGGAAGGCCATGAAGACGCCCAGGAAGCTGTCGGCGACCCAGACGATGTAGATGGTCCCGAGCACCATCAGGACACCGTCGATCGCCGCCGCGACCCACCGGGGAGTGCGCAGGCCCAGCGTGAGCAGCGTGAGGCCGGAGGAGTAGATGTCGAGGACCGCGCCGCTGACCAGCCCGGCGATGGCGACGAGCGCGAAGGGGAGCAGGAACCAGGTCGGCAGGATCGTGGTCAGGGCCCCGATGGGGTCACCTGCGACCGCCTGGGAGAGCTTGCCGTCCGAAGCGCAGAGCAGGACGCCGTACGCCACCAGGATCACCACGGGCAGGCTCCCGCCGAGCGTCGGCCAGCCCACCACGCCACGAGTCGACGAGGCACGGGGCAGGTACCGCGAGTAGTCGGCCGCGGAGTTGACCCAGCCGACCCCGAAGCCGGTCATCACCAGGATCGTCCCGCCCACGAGGGCGCTGAGGCTGCCCGCCTTCAGCGCGGTCGCCGCGCCGAGGTCGACGTGATCCAGGGTGAGCAGGATGTAGACCACCGTGACCGCGATCAGCGCCACGGTCAGCCACTTCTGTAGCCGCATGATCGCGTCGAAACCGAGGATCCCGGCCACGACGATGACGGCCGCCACCACGAGGAAGGCGATGACCTTCGTGAGGTTGCCGTCACCCCAGCCCAGTCGACCGAAGACGGTGGCCGTGGCGATCGTCGACAGCGAGACCAGCACGGTCTCCCAGCCGACCAGCAGCAGGTAGGACACCGCGCCGGGCACCAGGTTCCCGAAGCGTCCGAACGCCGCGCGGGAGAGGACCAGCGTCGGCGCGGACCCGCGCTTGCCGGCGATCGAGACGAGCCCGACCAGCAGGAACGACAGCACCGCGCCCAGGACGGCCGCCACCAGCGCCTGTGCGAGGTCGAGCCCGAAGGACAGCACGAAGGCCCCGTAGGAGACCGCGAGCACGGACACGTTGGCCGCGCACCAGGGCCAGAACAGCTGGCGCGGCGTGCCCTTGCGCTCGGACTCCCCGATGACGTTGATGCCGTTCGCCTCGATGCCCAGACCCGGCGACCGGACCGGCGAGCTGACCGGCGGTCCCCCCGTCCCGACCCGGCGTTCCATCTGATCGCTCATCTGCCCGCCCTTTCGTCAAGCCCCATCCTGCCCTGTCCCGACCCCTCCCGTCCCCTCCGGAACGTCCTGGACCAGGCGGTCCCGGATGTGACCGTTGGCACATCGGCTGGGATCAACTATGGTCGTGCCGCCCATAAGTTCTGCCCCACAACAAACTTCGCCGAGGAGCGACCATGGTCCCCACCCCCACTCCCTCCGATCGATTCACCTTCGGCCTCTGGACCGTCGGCTGGCAGGGCCGGGACCAGTTCGGGGACGCCGTCCGCGCACCCCTCGACCCGGTGGAATCGGTGCACGAGCTCGCCCAGCGGGGCGCCTACGGCGTGACCTTCCACGACGACGACCTGGTCCCCTTCGGGTCCACCGACAGCGAGCGCGAGAAGCACATCAGCCGGTTCAAGGACGCGTTGTCCGAGACCGGGATGAAGGTGCCGATGATGACCACCAACCTGTTCACCCACCCGGTGTTCAAGGACGGCGGGTTCACCAGCAACGACCGGTCGGTGCGCCGCTACGCCCTGCGGAAGGTGGTCCGCAACATCGACCTGGCCGCCGAGCTGGGCGCCCAGACGTACGTTTTCTGGGGTGGCCGGGAGGGCGCCGAGTACGACGGCGCGAAGGACGTCCGCGCCGCGCTGGACCGCTACCGCGAGGGCATCGACGCCCTGGCCGCCTACGTCCTGGAGCAGGGCTACGACATGCGGTTCGCCATCGAGCCCAAGCCCAACGAGCCCCGCGGGGACATCCTGCTGCCCACCGTCGGACACGCGCTGGCGTTCATCGCCGAGCTCGAGCACTCGGACATGGTGGGCCTCAACCCGGAGGTCGGGCACGAGCAGATGGCCGGACTGAACTTCGCGGCCGGGATCGCGCAGGCACTGTGGGCCGGCAAGCTGTTCCACATCGACCTGAACGGGCAGCGCTCGATCAAGTTCGACCAGGACCTGGTGTTCGGGCACGGCGACCTGCTCAACGCGTTCTTCCTCGTCGACCTCCTCGAGCACGGAGCAGACGGCGGTCCGACGTACGACGGGCCGCGGCACTTCGACTACAAGCCCTCCCGCACCGAGGACATGGCGGGCGTCTGGGCCTCCGCCGAGGCCAACATGGCGACCTACCTGATCCTCAAGGAGCGCGCCGAGTCCTACCGGGCCGACCCGGAGGTCCAGGCGGCACTCGAGGCCTCCGGGGTGGCCACCTTGCGCACGCCCACCCTGGACCCGGGCGAGAAGCTCGACGACCTGCTCGCCGACCGCAGCACCTTCGAGGACTTCGACCCGGACGCAGCCGGCGAGCGCGGCTACGGGTTCGTCCGGCTCAACCAGCTCGGGCTCGAGCACCTGCTCGGCGCCCGCTGACCGTTTTGCCTGACGATGTCAGGACCGAGTGACGCGACAGAGACTTTTTCCGTAACGAATTGATGTCGGAAGACGCTGTAAGCGTCGTCACAGCGATATGTTCGCGCGCACAACAATCACTTCCTTCGGGGCTCCAGCTGCGCAGCTCGCCGGCAGGCCGCTCCACCACTGAAAGGGCTACAGCGCATGCGCAAGACAAGCGTGTCGTCGCTCGCGGTGCTCGGGATCGCCGCGGCGATGTCCCTCACCGCCTGCGGCTCCTCGAGCAACAACAGCTCGAGCAGCTCGGGCAAGAGCTCCAGCTCGTCGTCCCCCTCCGCGTCCTCGAGCTCGTCGAGCTCCTCCGCGAGCGGGACCATCGACGGCAAGGGCGCCAAGGTCGGAATCATCCTGCCCGACACCACGTCGTCCCCGCGCTGGGTCACCGCCGACCCGACGGCCCTGAAGGCGGACTGCCAGAAGTTCAACCTGGACTGCAACATCCAGAACGCCGGCGGCTCCGCAAGCAAGATGCAGACCATTGCGCGGCAGATGGAGTCGAACAAGATCAAGGTCCTGATGATCGTCGACCTCGACGCTGCCTCCGGCGCCAAGATCGAGCAGGAGGCCGCCAAGAACGGCGTCATCCCCGTCGACTACGACCGGCTCACCCCCGGTGGCGGCGCAGCCCTCTACGTCTCCTTCGACAACGTCAAGGTCGGGCAGCTCCAGGGCCAGACGCTGGCCAGTTGCCCGCAGGTGAAGGGCCAGAAGAAGGTCAAGTACGTCGAGATCGACGGTGCCGCCACCGACAACAACGCCACGTTGTTCCACCAGGGGTATGACGGCGTGCTGTCCAAGACCCCGGGATGGACGAAGGTCGCGGAGCAGGACGGCAACTGGGTCGCCCCGACGGCGGGGCGCCAGTTCAGCGCCATGCTCGGCAAGAACCCCGACATCAAGGCCGCCATGGTCGCCAACGACACGATGGCGGGCGCCGTGATCACGGACCTGCAGCGGCAGAGCCTGAACGGCCAGGTGGCCGTGTCCGGCCAGGACGCCACCGCCGAGGGTCTCCAGCACGTCATGGACGGCGACCAGTGCTTCACCATCTACAAGGCGTCGGCACTCGAGGCCGACCCGGCCATCAAGGCGATCGCGCAGCTGGCCAACGGCACCCCGCCGGACACGAAGGGCGTGACCATCACGGACCCGCAGACCAAGAAGAAGGTTCCGTCCATCCTGGCCACCCCGGTCGCCATCACCAAGGCGAACGTGGCGACGCCGATCAACGACCAGTACACGCCCAAGGACAGCGTCTGCAAGGGCAAGTACGTGGCGGAGTGCGCCAAGGCGGGCGTGAAGTAGCCCACCCCTAGCGCTTCTTTGAACCGGGGATGGCCGCCGCCGATCGAACGCGGCGGCCATCCCCACCCAGCCCTCGGTCACTTCACTGCGGAAGGAGCGCGCCGGCTCATGAGCGACCAGCCCATCCTCGAGATGCGCGACATCAAGAAGAGCTTCGGACCGGTCGAGGTCCTCAAGGACGTCGACTTCCGGGCCCAGGCGGGTCAGGTGACCGCGCTCGTCGGCGACAACGGCGCCGGAAAGTCAACGCTCGTCAAGTGCATGAGCGGTACGTACTCGATCGACTCGGGCGAGTACCTGTTCGAGGGACGCCCGGTGACGGTGCACTCCCCCCGCGACGCCAGCGCGCTCGGCATCGAGATCGTCTACCAGGACCTCGCGCTCTGCGACAACCTCGACATCGTGCAGAACATGTTCCTGGGGCGCGAACGGGTCAGCGGCATGGTCCTCGACGAGAGCAGCATGGAGCAGGCCGCCCAGGAGACCTTGAAGTCGCTGTCGGTGCGGACGGTGAAGTCGGTCCGCCAGCGGGTCGCCAGCCTCTCCGGCGGTCAGCGGCAGACCGTCGCGATCGCCAAGGCCGTGCTGTGGAACAGCAAGGTGGTGGTGCTCGATGAGCCGACCGCGGCCCTCGGCGTCGCCCAGACCGCCCAGGTCCTCAGCCTGGTCCGCAGACTCGCCGACCGCGGACTCGGGGGCGTGCTGATCTCCCACAACATGACCGACGTGTTGCAGGTCGCGGACAGCATCGCGGTCCTCTACCTCGGCGAGATGGCAGCCCAGGTGGAGGGCGCCGACGTCAACCAGCAGCAGCTCGTGGAGCTGATCACGACCGGCACCCTGCACGGCAGCGACGTCGCCGGCATACGGAAGGGTGTCGGCGCATGAGCGACGTGGAGGGCGACAACACCGGCGGCGGCGTGGCCGCCACCACCGAGGCACAGGCGCCGGAGACGGACGCGTCCCACGAGCAGCTGGCCTCGCTCGCCACGACCGTGCCGGTCGCGGCCTCCGCCGGTGACTACGTCCGGCTCTACGTGCAGCGGGTCCGCGGCGGGGAGATGGGATCCTTGCCCGCCATCGCCGGACTGATCGTCCTGGTGCTCCTGTTCTCCGCCATCCAGCCGACGTTCCGGGGGCTGTACAACTTCGGGAACATGCTGACCGAGGGCTCGGGCCCGGTGCTCCTCGCCATGGGGCTGGTCTTCGTCCTGCTCCTCGGCGAGATCGACCTGTCCGCGGGCTTCGCCGGTGGCGTGTGTGCCGCGGTGATGGTGCGCCTGATGGTGGGCTACGACCTGCCCTGGCCGATCACCATCAGCGCCGCGCTGGTGACGGGGCTGCTGATCGGCCTGCTCATCGGACTCCTCCGTACGAAGGTGCGCATCCCCTCCTTCGTCGTGACCCTCGCGTTCTTCCTGGCCTTCCAGGGCGTCGCGCTCTACATCGTCGACAACGGAAAGGGCGCCCACGGGGACGTGCGGATCACCGACCCGGTGGTGCTCGCCTTCGAGAACAGCCAGATGCCGAAGTGGGCCGGCTGGTTGCTGGCGATCGTCCTCATCGCGGGCTACACCCTCGTGAAGCTCTCGGCGCAACGAGCGCGCATCCGTCAGGGGCTGGCGGCCGAACCGACGCTCATCGTGGCCCTGAAGATCGGCGCGCTCGCGGTCGGATCGTTGCTGTTCGTGTTCCTGCTGAACCAGAACAGGTCGATCAACCAGAAGCCGATCCTGACCAACGTGAACGGCCAGATCAAGCTGGTCTCCCCACCCCCGGTCGAGGGCGTCCCCTGGGTCGTCCTGATCCTCGTGTTCTTCTTCGTGATCTGGACCTTCGTCCTCTCCAGGACGCGCTACGGGCGCCACGTGTATGCGGTCGGCGGCAACGAGGAGGCCTCCCGGCGAGCCGGT
>JAWWPF010000131.1:0-34445 GCA_033850795.1 Nocardioidaceae bacterium
GGCTGACCGCTCGGACGTGCACTCGACGTGCTCCGTGGCGCCCGCCCGCGGGGCGGCGGTCGTCGGGGTGGGCGCGTGCACGTCCGAGCGGCTGCCGGTGGACGACCGTTCGCGCCATCGGCCTTCCGGCGTCAACCTGGGGGCATGAGACCCGACCTCGCCCTGGAACGGCTGGGCGGCGTCGCGCGCACCGAGACGCTGCTCCGGCTGACATCCCGGGCGCGTCTCCGGATCGCCCTGCGCCGGGGGCTCGTGGTCCGGGACAACCGCGGCGCCTACTCCCTGCCCGGGGTCGCCGAGGCACTCCGGGCTGCGGGCCGGCTCTCGGGCGTGCTGGTCGAGGACAGTGCGGCGCAGTACCACGGGTGGGAGCTCAAGCACCGGCCGACCGTCCCCTGTGTCGCGGTACCACGCAACCGGAAGGTCGACGCCGGACGCCGCAGCGGCGTCCTGGTGCGGTACGTCGACCTCGACCCGTCCGACGTCGGCGCTCACGCCACCGGGGCGGGCGCGACCGTGATGGACTGCGCCGCGCGGAGGCCGTTCGACGAGGCGCTGACCGTTGCGGACTCGGCGCTCCGGCACGGGGCCGTCACGCGCGGCCGGCTGCTGCAACGAGCCGGCGCGATGCCGGACCGCTACCGGGCCCGGTGCCTGCGGGTGGCACAGCACGCCGACGCACGGGCCGCGAACCCGTTCGAGTCGGTCCTCCGGGCGATTGCGCTCGACGTACCCGGACTGCACGTCGAGCCGCAGGTCTGGGTCGACGACATCGGCCGCCCGGACCTCCTGGACCGCAGCCGTCACCTCGTCATCGAGGCGGAGTCGTTCGAGTTCCACGGCTGGCGAAAGGCCCTGTCAAGGGACTGCGAGCGGTACAACGCGTTCTCCGTCGGGAGGTGGCAGGTGCTCCGGTTCTCCTGGGAGCACGTCATGTTCGAACCCGGCTACGTGCGCGAGGTGCTCACCGCGGTGGTCGAGGATCGACCGCTCGGACGCGCACTCGGCCCGCTGTCCGGGGCGCGCTCCGCGTGACGGCGGCTGCCAGGCCCGGCGAGTGCGCGTCCGAGCGGCTGTGGGGACGGTGCATGGGCAGAAGGGCCCCGGGTAGGGGACTTGTATGGCGGACAAGAAGCTGCACAAGGGCGACCAGGTCGAGTGGAACAGCCACGGGAGCAAGGCCGAGGGCAAGGTAGAGAAGGAGGTCACCTCCGAGACCGAGGCCGCCGGGCGGACCGTGAAGGCCTCGAAGGACGAGCCGCAGTACCTCGTCAAGAGCGACAAGAGCGGCGGCGAGGCGGTCCACAAGCCCGGTGCCCTGAAGAAGAAGTGACCGGGTGAGCGACGTCGACGAGGTCTGGGACGACTGGCGGGCCGCCGTCAACATGACCGCCGGCCGGCTCGAGAAGTGGCTCGACACCGACGAGTCGAGATCCGTCGGCCAGAAGGACGGCGGCGACAAACACGCCGGCGAGTCCACGGGCCACCGGTCCGGACGGCGGATCGTCGAGATCCTGCGCACCACGAAGGGCGACCTCGACGACGCCGACGTCGCACACATGCACAAGGTCGTCGGCTACGTTCACCGGCACCTCGCGCAGCGCCCGAAGGGCGACGTCAGCGCGACGCCGTGGAGGTACTCCCTGATGAACTGGGGCCACGACCCGCTCGCGAGGTAGCCGCTCCGGTACCGCCCACGCCGGTCCCGACCCGGTTCGTCCGGTTTCTCCCTTGGCCTGTCTAGACCCGATGGGGCAAATGGACCGGTTCGTTGGGTCCCGCAACCTGCGTACCGGCTTTGGCAGAAAGTAAAGTCTGTCGCTCGACTGTGACTCCGCCTAGTGTCCGGCGTGCGGCGCGCGACGGTCGGGCGTCGGCCCTGAAGGGGGCTGGATGAGAACACGTCGTTGGGCGGTCGGGGCGGTCGCCTTGACCACGGTGTTGGCAGGCGCGTCACTCGCGCAGGCCACGCCGCGGAGAAGCAGCATCGCTCCGATCACAGTGGACAAGGTCGCGTCGGCGCGCGTCGACCGTGCGCTGGGCAACGGTCTCGGCCGGCTCGTGCAGCAGTCCCAGGGCGCCCCTCGAGCAAAGTCCTCGGGGTTCCAGCTGGACCAGAAGCCACTGTCCATCCGAGACGCCGAGGGGCGCGTGCTCGTCGACGTCACCCCGCAGGCCGGGGCGGACCGTGCGGTGTTCCGCCGTCACGCCGAGTCCCTCGGCCTCCACGTGAGGGACGTCGACAAGACGCGCGGCACTCTCGAGGGCTTCATCGCGGTCAAGGACGTCACGAAGGTCGCCTCGCTCAACAGCCTCGGCACCATCGCCCAGGCCGTCAAGCCGCACCTCAACGTCGGCAAGGCGACATCGCAGGGGGTGGCCTTCCAGCGCGTCACCAAGGTCCACGCCCGGAACATCAAGGGCCAGGGCATCACCATCGGCGCCCTGTCGGACTCCTTCAACACCGCGACGAAGACCATCGCAGGTGACCCGCTGAAGGACCACGCGGCCGACGACGTACGCTCCGGTGACCTGCCGGGCAAGCGGAACAAGCAGAACCGGAAGCCGGTCGTGGTCATTCAGGACGACCCCAGCACAACTGCAACCGACGAGGGCCGTGCGATGCTCCAGATCGCGCACGATGTCGCGCCCAAGGCCAAGCTCTGCTTCGCAACCGCGGACGGTGGCGACCTCAACTTCGCCGACAACATCCGCAAGCTGGCCGACAAATCCGGACCCTGCCGGGCCGACGTGGTCGTGGACGACGTCACCTACTTCGACGAGCCGATGTTCTCGGACTCCGTGATCTCCGACGCCATTGACGCGGTAGCCGCCAAGGGGACGCACTACTTCACCTCCGCAGGCAACGAGGGTGAGCAGAAGGCGTGGGCGTCCAAGGTGCAACTGCTCCGCGGCGCCAGGGAGGCCAAGGTCGTGAAGCGTGCCGGCCTGGACTTCTCCCAGGTCGACCCCTCGCTCTACGACGGCGGGCTGCAGGACATGAACCCCGGACGAGGAACCGATGTCGCGCAGGACGCCACCGTCGGCAAGGCCGGTGGCGTGATGGACATGCAGTGGAACGACCCCGTGGACCTCGACGGCACCAAGCTGAGCGACCCGATCTTCACCGCGACCGGGAACCTGACCAAGGCCCAGCCGAGCCAGAGCTTCAACTTCACGCCGAACCCCGATCAGGTCGGCAAGCGGGTGCAGTTCCGCACCGACGCCATCCCCTCGGGTACGACGGACCTCATCCTGTCCGTCACCGCTCCCGACGGGGCGAACCTGGGCACCGTGAACAGCGGCACCTCCCCGGAGCAGCTCGTCGTCAAGCTGCAGCAGCCGGGCGCCTACACGATCACGATCAGCGGGTCCCACAAGGCCGCCGGTGACTTCGCCGTCGACGTGCGAGAGGTGCTGTCCCCCTCGAGGGTGAGCACGGACTTCAACCTGCTGTTCTTCGGGCCGGACGGCTCGTTCCTCGGCTCGTCCGCCGACAACAACCGGCTGAGCGGCCGTCCGTCCGAGCTCTCCGGTCTGCCGCCGATCCCGAGGATCCAGATCGTCATCTCTCGAGCCGGCACCGGGCCGGCCGGAGCGACCCGGATCCGCAATGTCCTGTTCGGCGACATGGGCTTCACCGAGTACGTCAACCCGCTGGCGCCCGCCATCTTTGGGCACCCGACTGCCCGAGGCGCAACCGGGGTCGCGGCGATCGACCCGTTCCGGCCCTTCCTGCCGGAGTCGTTCACGTCTCCGGGTGGGGACCTGCCGATCTACTTCAAGTCGAACGGCGACCGATACGCGCACGTGCGGATCCGCCGTACTCCCAGGGTGACCTCCACCGACCGGGTGAACACGACGTTCTTCGTGGCAGACGACGCGCGGGACCGGGACCCGCTGCCGAACTTCGGCGGGACGAGTGCGGCGGCGCCACATGCGGCGGCGATCGCAGCCCTGACCCTGCAGAGGGCCGGTGGTCCCGGCTCGCTAAGTCCGCGGGCCCTGCGGCTCCGGCTCGAGCGATCGACGTTCAAGCACGACCTCGACCCCGACCACGCCGCGGGGCGCTCGCACGGGCTGAGGGTCGTCGCGAACGGAGAAGAGGGCCGCGAGACACTAGTCGTCCCCGGGCCGATGAACGACCCGCGGTTCTTCACGGTGCGCTACACCGGCAGGGTCCCGCTGCGGTCGGTCAAGCTCCTCGGGGAGACCGCGAGCCCGACCGCGCTCGGGCACGGCCGCACGTCGGCCGGCATCGTGTTCGACCGTCGGGCCTTCCACGGCAAGACGCCCTTCCGGGACGACGGCTTACCCTTCAAGGTGGGCGCCACCTCTGGCGGGCTCCGGGCCGGCAGTGTCGTGGCGAGGTTCACGGCTCGCGCCCCCGCTCCCTCGGTCAAGGGTCAGTTCCGGCACCTGAAGGTGGTCTTCCGGCACGGGCTCCGGCACGGGCAGGCGGTCAAGTTCGGCGTCGACCGTGACCTAGCCATCTCCGGGTTCGGCGGCTCCAACGAGGGCAACGGCGCCAACGAGCTCGGCGGCGCCGTGCTCATCCCGCAGGGCCGCAAGCTCACACGCGGGATGGTCTTCAAGGCCACCCGGGTGGACGGCTCGACCTTCACGGGCGTCATCCGCAACCGGCTCGGCCACGGGTTCAGCCCCGTCGACGGGTTCGGCCTGATCAACGCGCAGCGGGCGGTCCTGCACCACTGAGCAGCGGCTCGACGGACGGCAGGGTCACCCACCGGGGGCCCTGCCGTCCGGCATGTCCGGAGCAGGCATCCTGGACTCGCACCCGACGGATCGGAGGACCATGAGCACCCTGTCCCTGGCCACCGTGCTCGCCGAGGCGGCACGCCGTACGCCGGACCGCCCGGCGCTCGTCGAAGGGCCGTCGCGGATCAGCTACGCCGACCTCTGGCGACAGGCGCGCCAGCACGCCGCTGCCCTGCAGGGGAAGGGAGTCCAGCCGGGGGACCGGGTGGCGTTGGTGGCACCGAACGTCGCGGACTTCGTGCGCTCCTACTACGGCATCCTGGCCGCGGGTGGCGTCGTGGTGCCCGTGCCGACCCTGCTCAACGCCGAGGAGGCGTCGTACCTCGTGCGGCACTCCGGCGCCCGGGCCGTCGTCCACCACGAGAGCCTCTCCGACCTGGCCGGCAGGGCGGCCGAGGTGGCCGGCGTACCCGTGTGGGAGACCTCCGCGCTCGTCGCCGACGATCCCGAGCCGATCCCGAGGCTCGTGGCGCGAGAGGCCGAGGACACCGCCGTGGTGTTCTACACCAGTGGTACGACGGGACGCCCGAAGGGTGCCCTCCTGACCCACCTCAACCTGGTGCTCAACGCGACCGTCAACGCCGTCGACGCCAACCCCATCCGGCGCGACGACGTGGTGATGGGCGCCCTGCCGTTGTTCCACACCTTCGGGCAGAGCGTCTCGATGAACTCGACCTTCCGGGTCGGCGCGACCCTGATCCTGCAGCCCCGGTTCGACCCCGCGGCCGCGATCGAGCTCATGCACCGGGAGCGCGCCACCTTGTTCTTCGGCGTGCCGACGATGTTCGTGCACCTGCTGGAGGCGGCGCCTCGGGCGGACGCCCTGCCGGAGCTCCGCGAGTGCGTCTCGGGCGGGGCGTCTCTGCCGGTGGTGGTCCTCGAGAGGTTCGAGAAGGTGTTCGGGACGACGGTGTACGAGGGGTACGGGCTCTCCGAGACCTCGCCGACCGCCTCGGTGAACCAGCCCTGGTTCGGCACCCGCGCCGGGACCGTGGGTCATCCCATCTGGGGGGTCGAGGTGGAGGTCGCCGACGAGACGGTCGAGGACCGCATCGACCTGTTGCCCGCCGGCCGGCTCGGGGAGATCGTGATCCGTGGGCACAACGTCTTCGCGGGCTACCTCGACGACCCGGCTGCCACCGCCGAGGCGGTCGTGGACGGGTGGTTCCGGACCGGCGACATCGGCAGCATCGACGACGACGGCTTCATCAGCATCGTGGACCGCAAGAAGGACCTGATCATCCGCGGCGGGTTCAACGTCTACCCCCGCGAGGTCGAGGAGGTCCTGATGCGGCACCCGGGTGTCGCGCAGGTGGCGGTCATCGGGGTGCCGGACGAGGCGCTGGGCGAGGAGGTCTGCGCGGTCGTCGTCCCCTCCGAGGAGCCGGTGGAGCCCTCGGAGCTCGTCGCCTGGGCCCGCGAGCGGCTCGGCGGCCACAAGTACCCGCGCCTCGTCCAGGTCGTCGACGCGCTCCCTGTCGGGCCCAGCCACAAGGTCCTCAAGCGGGAGCTGCGCGCGCGTTTCGGCTAGTGCGGCTGATCGGGCAGGGCGACCCGGATCCGGCCGATCCGCAGCGACGCCAGCACCGCGAGCGCGGCGACCAGGGCCATTGCGGCGAGCACGCTGCCGAAGGTCTGAGTGAGGTCCCCGGACGGGCGTACGGCGGCGAAGACCGTGCCACCGACCCCGACGAAGAGCCCGCCCCCGAAGGCCTCCCCGAACTGCAGCGAGGACGCGTTGCGGCCCTGCTCTCCGGGGCTCGACAGCGTCATGGTCGCCAGCGACGTGCCCGAGGTGGCGAGCCCCATGCCCATCCCGGCGAAGACCCAGGCCACCGCCACGAGGCCGACCCACGGCCTCGCCCAGGCCACGAACGTCACGAGGGACACGCCGAGGAGCACGAGGCCGGCGCCGAGCGTGATCACCCGGTCGCGGGGCAGCCGGAAGCTGCGCAGCGACTGCAGCCAGGCACCCGCGCTCCAGCCGAGGGCGCCGAGGGTCAGCGTGCTGCCCGCGAGGAGCAGGGACAGGTGCCGTTGCTCGACGAGCATCAGCGGCAGGAAGGCCTCTGCGCCGAAGAACGCTCCGGCGATCAGGGCCCGGACGGTGATGACCGGCGGCAGGCCTGGACGGAACCGGAAGAAGCCTCGAGGCATCAGCCTGGGCAGGCTGACCCCGACCAGGACGAGGCCGACGGCACCGATCAGACCCCCGAGGGGCGAGAGCCGCTGGCCCGCGAGCTGCACGGCCGTCGCGCCGAGCGCGGCCAGCCCGGCGGCCCAGAGCGCGGCTGGCGGAGCCGCGGACGGGTCGGCCGGCAGTGGGGACCGCGCTGCCCGCAGCACCGGCGGCAGCATCATCGCGGCGCCGACGGCGAGCACGGGCAGCACCGCCCAGAAGACGGCCCGCCAGTCGAGGTGGTGGGTCAGCCAGGCGGCGACGGCCGGCCCCACGAAGGAGGGGACCACCCACGCGCTCGAGATGTAGGAGAACATGGCCGGCCGGGCCCGTTCGTCATACACCTGCGCGATGACGACGTACATCGAGACGCCGACGACGCCGGCGCCCAGCCCCTGCAGGAGCCGTGCGGCGATCAGCTGGACCATGGTCGTCGAGGTCGCCGCCACCACGAGCCCGACCGCGAACACCAGGATCCCGGTGACCATGGGGCGTGCCGCCCCGATCCGGTCGCAGAGCCGTCCGGCCGCGACCGTGGCGAAGAGCTGGCCGAGCAGGAACAGCGAGAACGCCCAGGCGTAGAGGTCGACGCCGTCGAGCTCGCGAGCCGCCGCGGGCATGGCGGTCGCGACCGAGATCGCCTCGAAGGCGACCGCGACGACGGCCGTGCAGAGGCCGATCGTCAGCGTCCGCCGGCTGGCTGCGGTGGATGGCCCGGCCGCTTCTCGATGCTCGGTCGCGGCGGTGTCCATGCGGCCCAGTCCAGCACCTCAAGCCGGGTGGAGGTCAAATGCCCCGGCGCGCCGCCCGTGCGGGCGACGTGCCGGGGCATTGCCGGCTCAGTGAAGCTTGGTGATCCGGGTGTACCAGTTCGCCAGCGCCGTACGGGTGTTGTTGCAGCTCCCGAAGTTCGTCTGCTTAGGCGGGTCCGGGTAGTACTGGCCCAGCGTGCACCGTTGCCCGATGTACTCCGAGGCCACCCAGATCGAACCGTTGTCGACGACCGCTGCGCCGTAGTCACCCCAACGGGAGGAGTCGGTGCCGGGGTTCAAGGACTCGTATCCGGTGAAGCCGTCCTCAGGACCGCGCCCTCGGCCAGCTATGTGGATCGAGCCGACCTGCCCGGACTGGCGGATCCGCACGTATCCCGCGCTGGGGTAGAAGTCCTTGCCCATGACGGAGAACGCGATCGCCCCTTGGCCCTTGGGCGTGAGGGCGATGGCGGGGTAGCTCAGGTTGTTGTCGCGCAGTGCGAGGTAGCCCTGCTTGTGAACCTCGCCCCGGACGCTCCCGTAGCGGTTCACCTCGGGGCGCACCTCGAACCAGGCGATGCCGGCCTTGACCTTCCCTCCGACGCGGACGGCCGTGTCCGCTGTGCCCCACAGCATGCCGTTCACGTACCAGGTCTGCTGCATCCGCGTGTCGTTGGTGTCGACCCGCGCCTCCTTCTGGTTGTGCTTGGGCTGCTGGTCCGGCGTGAAGAACTCCTGCCAGCAGCCCGGTCCGAACGGCGTGGGCAGCTTGGTGTCGTTGATGCACGCCGCCAGCGGGGTCGGGCCCTTCTTCTGGTCGGCATTCGGCGGGAAGACGTACGCCTCGCTCTTCGTGAGCCGGCTGGACATGCGCAGGTCGGGGGACCCGGTGCGCAGCGACGCAGTGTTGCTCAGCGCCCACACGCCGATCTTGTTCGCGGTCCCGGTCGGGTTGCCGGTCTCGCTGCCGTCACCGGCGATGGTGCTCAGGAAGAACTCGGTCCCGTGCGCAGCCCTGGAGAACTGGCCCGGCAGGGACTGGGCCGGCCACACGGTGAAGCCGGGGGTCCCGGCGACGTGCAGGTTCGGCACCAGGGTGACGCGGACCTTGCTGGGGTGTGCGGCCAACTGGGCCTTGGAGAAGGCGAACACCTGGGCGGCGTTGTAGTTCGGCCCGAACAGGTCGTACTCGTTGGTCGAGATGTAGACGCCGTTCGCGTCGGCTCCGATGTGGGGGTAGTCCTGGAAGCACGGGCCGGGCTTCTTGCCGTCCAGCGTGCAACCGTGGTTGGGCGTCCCTTGCGTGCCGTCGTTCTGCGCCGGGATCGAGTAGACGGTCCAGGCCTTGCGGGGGTCTCCGGAGTTCGAGACGGCCACGTCGATGGTGTTCTTGCCGTTGAAGTCGCCGGTCGCCGGGACCGTGCCGAGGGTGGTGATCGCAACCACGAACCGGTTCACGGTGCGGTCGTAGAGGCAGACCGGGTCGGTGGTGAACGGACCGAAGACGTTCGTGGTCCGGTTGATCGGGGCCGGCTTCTTGAAGAACGTGTTGAGGTCCTGAACCCCCGTCAATGCGTGACCGCTCCGCGAGCTGCGGACCTGGATCGCGTCGTTGACGGCTTCCACGACGAAGCTGTTGCCCACGCAGAGCGCCTGGTCCGGAGGCTCGACGCTGAACTGGTTGCCGTTGTTGGCCAGGCGCTGGTCACGCTGGGTCAAGCCGTCGACGCTGAGCTGCTGTCCCGGGTTGGACCTCGTCACGGAGCTCGACCTGACCCGCGGAGCGGGGAGCGGGTGCTTCGGGAAGGGTCCGCCGCCGGATGGCCGCGCCTTCACGGGCGCTGATGCGCCGTCCTCGTCTCCCGGCTCACTGGGCCGTAGCTCCGGCTGTTGCAGCCGGTCCGGGCCTACGCCGACCGCCCGGATGCTCGTCGTGCCGCCGCTCGTGATGAGCCGGGTGGCGCCACCGGCTGCCGCCGCAGTCGTCGTGACCGTCGGCAGGGTCACTCCTAGCGCGCCCAGGAACAGGGCCGCCGCCCCCAGGGGGATGAGCCTTTTCTTCACTTGTGCCTCCACGCCGCTCGAGGAATACGGATCTTCCGCGCCGCGGCGTGCTGGTCTTCTGCCCCCCGTTCACTGCTGAGTGCCCCTCGCCACAGCGTGAGGTCATTGAGTCCTGCACACGATTGGGCCGCAAGGGGGCGGGTCCCCGAAGAGGGGATTAAAGGGGTGTCGGCCGAAATGTCCGGCCAGTGGTCTAGACAGGCCCAGGGGTCAGCCCCGGCGGGCCCGCGCGGCGGTCCGCGCCCGATCACCCGCGTTGAGGACCACCTTGCGGATCCGGACTGTGTGAGGCGTGACCTCCACGCACTCGTCCTCGCGGCAGAACTCCAGGCACTGCTCGAGGGACAGCTTCTTCGGCGGGATCAGCTTCTCGAAGTTGTCCGAGGTCGAGGAGCGGACGTTGGTCTGCTTCTTCTCCTTGGTGATGTTGACGTCCATGTCGTCCTCGCGGGAGTTCTCGCCGACGATCATGCCCTCGTAGACCTCGGTGGTCGGCTCGACGAACATCACGCCGCGCTCCTGCAGGTTCGTCATGGCGTACGCCGTGGCCGCGCCCGACCGGTCCGCGACCAGCGAGCCGCTGTTGCGGGTCCGCAGCTCACCGGCCCACGGCTCGTAGCCCTCGAAGACGTGGTGCGCGATGCCGGTGCCGCGGGTGTCGGTGAGGAACTCGGTGCGGAACCCGATCAGGCCGCGCGCCGGGACGAGGAACTCCATGCGCACCCAGCCGGTGCCGTGGTTGGTCATCTGCTCCATCCGGCCCTTGCGGACCGCGAGGAGCTGGGTGATGGTGCCGAGGTACTCCTCGGGCGCGTCGATGGTCAGCCGCTCGACGGGCTCGTGCAGCTTCCCGTCGACCGTCCGGGTGACGACCTGCGGCTTGCCGACGGTGAGCTCGTACCCCTCGCGGCGCATCTGCTCGACCAGGATCGCCAGCGCCAGCTCGCCACGGCCCTGGACCTCCCACGTGTCCGGCCGCTCGGTCGGCAGCACCTTGATCGAGACGTTGCCGACGAGCTCGGAGTCGAGCCGGTCCTTGACCAGCCGGGCGGTGACCTTGGAGCCCTTGACCCGCCCGGCGAGCGGCGAGGTGTTGATCCCGATGGTCATCGAGATGGCCGGCTCGTCGACGGTGATCAGCGGCAGGGCGACCGGGTTCTCCGGGTCGGCCAGGGTCTCGCCGATCATGATCTCCGGGATGCCGGCGATCGCGACGATGTCCCCGGGGCCCGCCTCGAGGCCGGGCTTGCGCTCGAGGCCCCGGGTGACGAGCAGCTCGGTGATCTTGACGTTCGACACCGTGCCGTCGCGCTTCATGTAGGCGACCTGCTGGCCCTTCTTCAGGCGCCCCTCCTTGATGCGGACCAGCGCGAGCCGGCCGAGGAACGGGGAGGCGTCGAGGTTGGTGACGTGCGCCTGCAGCGGCGCCTCCGGGTGGTAGACCGGCGCCGGGATGGTGTCGACG
Organism: Nocardioidaceae bacterium; assembly: GCA_033850795.1. Lineage (GTDB taxonomy): Bacteria > Actinomycetota > Actinomycetes > Propionibacteriales > Nocardioidaceae > Nocardioides_B. Next base: position 11,240 of record JAWWPF010000131.1, read on the forward strand.
ATGGTCTGGAACAGCGGCTCGAGGTTCTCGCTGTTGGGCATCCCGCCGTTCTGCGGCATGTCCAGGCCGGCGCGTCCGGCCTTGGCGCTGGCGTAGACGACGGGGAAGTCGAGCGCGTCCTGACTGTGGCTCTCGTCGAGGAGGTCCATGAAGAGCTCGTAGGTCTCGTCGACGACCTCGGCGATCCGCGCGTCGGAGCGGTCCACCTTGTTGACGACGAGTACGACGGGCAGGTCGGCGTTCAGCGCCTTGCGCAGCACGAACCGGGTCTGCGGGAGCGGGCCCTCGGACGCGTCGACGAGGAGCACGATGCCGTCGACCATGGACAGCCCCCGCTCGACCTCGCCACCGAAGTCGGCGTGCCCGGGGGTGTCGATGATGTTGATCGTCATCGGGCCGTCCTTCGCGGCGGCGCCGGTGTATCGGATGGCGGTGTTCTTCGCGAGGATCGTGATGCCCTTCTCGCGCTCGAGGTCGCCGGAGTCCATCGCCCGCTCGTCGACGTGCTGGTGGGCCCCGAAGGCGCCGCCCTGCCAGAGCATGGCGTCCACGAGCGTGGTCTTCCCGTGGTCGACGTGCGCCACGATGGCGACGTTCCTGAGGTCGGCGCGGGAGGTGAGGGTGTTCTCGGGCATGGCTTAGCCGTCGTCGCTTTCGATTGGTTGCGGCAGGACGCCGTACGCCCGGCCTGGGGGCGGCCACGGGTCGACGCTGCGGTTCAACCGCCCAGTCTACCGGCTCCGGGGAGTGGACCTCGCCCGTGCTGCCGAGGGCGCTAGCGTCGCGGCTGTGAGCCTCGCAGACCTGATCGCCGGCGCCGAGCGTGTGGTGCCCTTCACCGGGGCGGGGATCTCCACGGAGTCGGGGATCCCGGACTTCCGGTCGCCCGGGGGCGTGTGGACCCGCTACGACCCGGCCCAGTTCACCTTCGGCCGGTACGTCGCGTCGGGGGAGGTCCGCGCCCGGTCCTGGCTGATGCGGCGTGAGCTCCTCGCCGGGTCACCGGTCCCCAACCCCGGGCACCTGGCTCTGGCGCGGCTGGAGCAGGCGGGCCGCTCTCCTGGCGTGGTGACGCAGAACATCGACGGGCTGCACCAGGCGGCCGGCTCCCGACGGGTCGTCGAGGTGCACGGCACGGCGCGGGAGGTGATGTGCATCGGCCATGCCCCCGTCAACGGGACGCCGGACGGGTGCGGCTTCCGGGCGCCCGTCGGCTGGGCGTTCGAACGCGTCGACGCCGGTGACCCGGACCCCTCCTGCCCGGTGTGCGGGGGACTGGTGAAGTCCGCGACCGTGTCGTTCGAGCAGGTGCTGTTCCCCGAGGTGATCGAGGAGGCCACGGCGCTGGCCGCCTCCGCGGACCTGCTGCTCGCGGTGGGCTCGTCGCTGATGGTCTACCCGGCGGCCGAGCTGCCGTTCGTGGCCGTGCGCAACGGCGCACGGCTGGCGATCGTGAACGCCGAGCCGACGCCGTACGACGAGATGGCGGACCTCGTCGTACGCGGCCGGGCGGGCGAGGTGCTCCGCAGCGCCGTGGATGCGGTCCTGGGCTGAGCGGGATTGTTTCTGTCGGTGGCCGGGCATAGACCTGAGCCATGACTCAGTGCCACATCGTCCCCCCGTTCCTGCTCGAGCGGATCGCCGACTCCCATCCCGACGCCCGGGCCGTCGACCGCGGACGGCGCACGCTGGAGATCGACGCCGAGCTGCGCACCCGCCGGGCGACGGCCACGGCGTCGGCTCCCTCCGGTCAGAAGCCGTTCTCGGTCTACACCGCCGACCACGGCAGCGACCTGCCCGGCAAGCTCGTGCGGGCGGCCGGTGCGCCGGCGACGGGTGACCCGGCGTCCGACGAGGCGTACTCCGGGGTGGAGGCGGCGCTGGCGCTGTTCAAGGAGGTCTACGGCCGGTCGTCGTACGACGACAAGGGGGCGCCGGTGCTGGCGACGGTGCACTACGAGCAGGACTACGACAACGCCTTCTGGGACGGCACCCAGCTGGTGTTCGGCGACGGGGACGGCACGGTGTTCGGACGGTTCACCAAGCCGGTCGACGTGCTCGGTCACGAGCTGACCCACGCGGTGACCCAGTTCACCGCCAACCTCACCTACCAGGGGCAGTCGGGGGCGCTCAACGAGTCGCTCTCGGACGTCTTCGGGTCGTGCCTCAAGCAGCGGCTCCTCGGGCAGTCCGCCGCGGACGCGGACTGGCTCATCGGGGAGGGGATCTTCAAGCCGTCCGTGAAGGGCAAGGCGCTGCGGTCGATGAAGGACCCGGGGACGGCCTACGACGACCCGTCACTGGGCAAGGACCCGCAGGTGGCGTCGATGGACGACTACGTCGAGACCACCGAGGACAACGGTGGCGTGCACACCAACTCCGGGATCCCGAACAAGGCGTTCTACCTCGCGGCCACCGGTGTCGGCGGGAACTCGTGGGACGGGGCGGGGAAGATCTGGTACGCCGCGCTGACCTCGGGCATCGGGGCTGACACCGACTTCGCGGGGTTCGCCGCGGCGACCGTCGCGGCTGCGAAGAAGGTCTCGCCCGCAGCCGAGGAGGCGGTCACGAAGGCGTGGGAGGCGGTCGGGATCACGGGGTCCCCCTCGTCCACCTCCGGAGGGTCGTCCTCGGGGGGAGCCGCGCCCTCGGTGGTGGCGGTGACCCGCACGGGTGGTTTCGCCGGGATCCGGCAGAGCGGCGAGCTGACCCTCGGCGACGACCCGCGGACCCCGGAGGTGGAGTCGCTGCTGAGCCGGATCGACCTGCGCTCGGTGGCCCCGACGCAGCCGCAGCCGGACCGTTTCGTCTACACCTTCGACGTCTCGGGAGATCAGGTCGTCGTGGGCGAGCAGGACCTGACTCCGGACCTGCACCAGCTCGCGCACCTGATCCTCCCGCCCCAACCCCCCCGTTGAGAGGGCTGGCATTCCCCGTTGAAACGGCGCTAATTCCGGTTGAGGCGGCGCGGGTTTCCGTTGCGGCGGCGCGGGTTTCCGTTGAGACGGCGCGGATTCTGGTTGAGACGGCGCTGATTCCGCGGTCACGCCGCCAGGCGCAGCGCCGTACGGACCTTCCCGGTCCATTCGTCCACGGCGTCGAGGCCGAAGTCGTCCTTGGTGACGACGATGACGGTCCATCCCCGATCCTCGAGCCATGTGCGGCGGCCGCGATCGTGCTGGCGCCGGCTCGGGCTCTCGTGGAACTCGCGTCCGTCGTACTCCACCGCGAGACGGTGCCGCGGGTAGGCCATGTCGAGCCGGTAGATCTCGCGACCGTCGACCTCGATGATCCACTGCAGCTCCGGGACGGGGAGCCCTCGCATCAGGATCTCGAGCCGGGTCCAGGACTCGCCGGGTGACTCCGCGCGCCCGTCCGCCCATCCGGCGAGAAGGCGGGCCCGCACAACACCGCGCCGCCGGAAGTAGCGGACCAGCTCACGTCGGTAGTCGTTGCGGGTCAGGTCGTGGTGGCGCATGAACCCGTCGAGAGCCGCGAGCGCGTCACGCGGACCCAGCTTGCAGGCCAGATCGATGGCGGTCCGCAGCGGCGTGGTGACGGCCACGCCGTCCAGGTCCACGACCTCGTCCTCCCTCAGGTCGCGGACCCCGCCTGCGCACTGGGGCCGCCGCGTCCGGTGGTGGCCGCGCAGCACGTAGCACTCCAGCGGAGGAAGGATCTCGAGCTCGCGTACGTCGAACGAGTCCACGCCCCAGAGCCAGCCAGCCGTGCGGTCGCAGATCACCGAGAAGTCGCTGATCACCAACCGGGCGGCAGCGATGCGGGTCTCGAGCGTGTCGGGTACGTCGGAATGCAGGTAGACGCCCCTCAGCACACGACGGATCTCGGAGCTGTCAGCCAGGGCCGCCAGCTGCCGCGCGGTGATCCCGAGGTGGTGCACCGTCCGCGGCGTGAAGGGACAGAGCGGTAGGTCGGCGAGGACAGTCATGGGGGCCAGCGTGGCGTCGGGACAGGGCCGCTCCGCTGGGCAGTCCCGGCGCTGTGGACAGGGACGACGTCTCGCGGACCTAGGACAACATCTGGACGGAACCGGCCGTCCACGAACCCCCGCGCCTACTCCGCGGGGACGCGGTGCACCTTGTGCTGAGCGGCCTGCGCGCGCGGCCGGATGACGAGCTCGTCGATGTTGACGTGCGGGGGCCGGGTGATCATCCACGTGATCGCGTCGGCGACGTCGTCCGCGGTGAGCGGCTCCGCGACCCCGTCGTATACCTCAGCCGCCTTCGCCTCGTCGCCGTCGAAGCGGACCAACGCGAACTCGTCGGTCCGGACCATCCCGGGGGCGATCTCGCACACCCGGACCGGCTGGTCGTAGAGCTCGAGCCGCAACGTCTCGCTGACGACCTGCGTCCCGTGCTTGGCGGCGGTGTACCCGGCTCCGCCCTCGTAGGCGATCCGGCCCGCGGTCGAGCCGACGTTGAGGATCACGCCCGCGCCGCTCGCGATCAGCGCCGGCACCAGAGCCTTGGTGACCTGCAGCAAGCCGATGACGTTGACCTCGTACATGCGTCGCCAGTCGTCCGGGTCCGACTCGGTGACCGGGGACGAGCCGAACGCGCCACCGGCGTTGTTCACGAGTACGTCGAGCCGCGGACCGACCTTCGCGGCCAGCGCCGCGACCTGCTCGGGGACAGTGACGTCACAGCGCACCGCCGTACCGCCGATCTCCTCCGCCAGAGCGGCGACCCGGTCCTCCCGGCGGGCCGCCGCGAAGACGTGGAACCCCTCGGCGGCGAGGTGCCGCGCTGTGGCTGCCCCGATGCCGCTGCTCGCTCCGGTCACGACCGCCGTACGTGTGCTCATGGAGCGATTGTGTCGTGCGGCCGCGGCGGGTCGGGAACCGGCGCCGCCTCAACCGGAACGAGCGCCGTCTCAACGGGAACGAGCGCCGTCTCAACGGGAACGAGCGCCGCTTCAACGGGAACGAGCGCCGCTTCAACGAGTGGGGAGGAATAGCCGGGGTACCCGGTCGGTTGGCACTTCGGAGGTATGTCCCTTGAGCGTTCCGTTGAGCGTTGGCATGAGCGTTGACGAGGTCGAGCCGGTGCGGCGCCACGGCCGCGTCGCGATGATCAGCGTGCACACGTCGCCGCTGGACCAGCCGGGCACCGGGGACGCCGGCGGGATGAACGTGTACGTCGTCGAGCTAGCGCGGCGCCTCGCCGCCCGCAACCTGGCCGTCGAGATCTACACCCGGGCCACGTCGTCGGCCCTGCCGCCGAGCGTCGAGGCGTTCCCCGGCGTCACTGTGAACCACGTCCACGCCGGCCCCTTCGAGGGGCTCACCAAGGGTGAGCTGCCCGGCCAGCTGTGCGCGTTCGCCCGTGAGGTGCTCCGCGCCGAGGCGCGCCACGACCAGGGCTGGTACGACGTCGTGCACTCGCACTACTGGCTCTCCGGCCAGGTCGGCGCCCTGGTCCGGGACCGGTGGAGCGTGCCGCTGGTGCACTCGATGCACACCATGGCCAAGGTCAAGAACGCCTCGCTGGCGGTCGGCGACACCGCGGAGCCGTCCGCGCGACTGATCGGCGAGGAGCAGGTCGTCGACGCAGCCGACATGCTGATCGCGAACACCGAGATCGAGGCCAAGCAGCTGCTCGAGCTGTACGACGCCGACCCGGCGCGCGTCGAGGTGGTGCCTCCGGGCGTGGACCTCGAGGTGTTCCGGCCCTCGGCCGACGCGCGGGCCCGGCTCGGCCTGCCCCAGGACGCGGTCGTGCTGCTGTTCGCCGGGCGCATCCAGCCGCTCAAGGCCCCCGACATCCTGCTGCACGCGGTGCAGGTGATGCTCGAGCGGGACCCGTCGCTGCGCCGCCGCCTCGTGGTGCCGGTCGTCGGCGGCCCCTCCGGCACCGGTCTCGAGCACCCCGAGTCGCTGGCGCAGCTCGCGGCCTCCCTCGGCATCGAGGACGTCGTCCGGTTCGTCCCGCCGGTCGCCCAGACCACGCTCGCCGACTGGTACGCCGCGGCCACCCTGGTCTGCGTGCCGTCCTACAACGAGTCCTTCGGGCTGGTGGCGGTCGAGGCCCAGGCCTCGGGTACGCCGGTCGTGGCCGCTGCCGTCGGCGGGCTGACCACCGTCGTCCGCGACGGCGGATCCGGGCTGCTCGTGGAGGGCCACCACCCCGGCGACTACGCCCGGGCGATGGAGCGCATCGTGAACGCCCCCGACCTTCGCGCCCGGCTGTCGGCGGGCGCGGTCGCGCAGGCCGCGCACTTCGCCTGGGAGCGGACCGCGGACCGGACCGTGGAGGTGTACCGGGCAGCCGCGCAGTCCATGCGCGACGACCTCGCCGTGGTCCGCCGGTGAGCGAGCCGGCCCCTGCGGGCCGGGGAGCCGTCATCGAGACGGTCCGGCGGACCCTCGACGAGGCCGGCCTGACCTGGAAGGAGGTCGGCGACGGGGTCTTCACGGTCGACCTGCCCGGGGACAAGAAGCTGTCCACACCGTGCCGCCTCGACGTCGGCGAGCACGCGTTCGGCGTGCACGCCTTCGTCGCGCGCCAACCCGACGAGAACCACGAGCGGGTGTACCGCTGGCTGCTCGAGCGGAACCTCAGGCTCTTCGGGGTGGCCTTCGCGGTCGACCGCACCGGGGACATCTACCTCGACGGGCGGCTGCCGCTGTCCGTGGTGACGCCGTCCGAGATCGACCGGCTGCTCGGGGCGGTGCTGACCTACGCCGACGAGTCCTTCAACACCATCCTCGAGCTCGGGTTCGCCTCCTCCATCCGCAAGGAGTGGGAGTGGCGGAGGAGCCGTGGCGAGTCGACGCGGAACCTCGAGGCGTTCCGCGGCTGGCTCGAGCGCGACGAACGGGCGACCGACTGAGAAGTGGGCATGCCCTAGACGCCGAAGGCCTCATCGGCAAGAGTCGAAGACTCTCGGCTCGAGAAGCGGGCCGTCCCCCCGTGAGGTGCCCGACATGCCGCTCAGTGCACGCGAACAGTCCGATATCGACGCCGCCAACGCCTCGGGCCGCCCCACGGTCGTCTTCGTGCACGGCCTGTGGCTGATGGCGAACAGCTGGGCGGCCTGGCGCACGGCGTTCGAGGAGCGCGGCTACTCGACGGTCGCCGCCGACTGGCCCGGGGACGCGGACACCGTGGCGGAGGCCAAGGCGCATCCCGAGTCCTTCGCCCGGCGCAGCATCCCCGAGATCGTCGACCACCACGTCGACGTGCTCCGAGCCCTGCCGAGAAGGCCCGCCATCGTGGGTCACTCGTTCGGCGGCCTGATCACCCAGATGCTCGCCGGCAAGGGTCTCGCGGTGGCGTCCGTGGCCATCGACGGCGCGCCCTACCAGGGCATCCTGCCGGTGCCGGTCTCGGCGCTGAAGGTCGCGTCCGTGGTGGTCGCCAACCCGCTGAACCGTCACCGGGCCGTGGCGCTGAGCGCCGAGCAGTTCAGGTACGGCTTCGCCAACATGGTCAGCGAGCAGGAGTCCCAGCAGCTCTGGGAGACCTACTCCGTGCCCGGCAGCGGGATGCCGCTGTTCTCGTCGGCGACCGCGAACGTCAACCCGGGAACCCCCGCGAAGGTCGACTCCAAGAACCCGGCCCGCGGACCGATGCTGGTGATCTCCGGGGAGCACGACCACACCGTCCCGCACGCCATCTCCTACGCGGCCTACAAGCTCCAGCGCAGGAACGACGAGGCGGTCACGGAGTTCAGCGAGATCAAGGGTCGAGGCCACTCGCTGACCATCGACAGCGGCTGGCGCGACGTCGCCGACGTGGCGCTGGGCTTCCTCGCCGAGCACTACCCGGCCGAGCAGCCCGCGCCCGGTCCCGCCTGAGCCGCCGGCCTGAGCCCCGCCTTCAGGCCGCTGCCGGCTCCTCGGCCGGCACGGCCCGGGCCTTCGGGCGGCGGCGCGCCACCCCGACGCCCAGCAGGCACAGTGCCCCGCCGACATACGCCATCAGCGGCGGCGCCTCGGACAGGAACAGCCAGCTCATCAGCACGGTGATCGGCGGGACGAGGTACGTCGTCACGCTGAGGCTGCCGGCCGTCATCGACGAGAGCGCGAAGGCGTACGTCGAGAAGGCGATCGCCGTGGGGAACAGCCCGAGGTACACCACCCACGCGACGTCCGGGGCGCTTGCCGAGGCGACGTCGTGGACCAGGCTGCCGGCGAAGGGCAGGCAGGCGATCGCCCCGACGGTGCAGGCGACCCAGGTGACCTCGATCGCGGAGAGCCGGGAGACCAGCGGCTTCTGCACGATCAGGCTCACCGCGTACGCCGATGCGGCGACCAGGCACAGCAGGACCCCCCACGGGTCGCGGCTGCCCCCATCCGACGTCGAGGTGGCGATGAGGACCACCCCGGCGAAGGCGACGAGGAGCCCGACGCCGAGCATCGGCGTGGCCCGCTCCTTGAGGAACACCGCCGCGAGCACCGCGACCAGCACGGGCGAGATCTGCACCAGCATGGCGGCGGTGCCGGCGTCGACCCGGTGCTCGCCAGCGTTGAGGGCGACGTTGTAGAGGCCGAACCACAGCAGGCCGACCACGAGGAGCCCGGGCCAGTCGCGCCGCGCAGGGGTGGTCCAGCCCCGCAGCCGCAGGACGACTCCGAGGGCAACGGAGCCGACCAGGAGCCGGCCAAGAGAGAGCGCCCCAGGTGAGAACGCGCCGCCGAGGTGCCGGATCGCGACGAACGCGGACGACCAGAGGACGAGGGTCACTCCGACGGCGATCAGCGGGAGGGTCGGCGTGCGGGAGGACGGCATGGTCCCACGCTAGGGCCGGCCACCGACAGGAGTCACGCGGGTTTCGGACCTGGCGATGCCAGCGTCGGACGTTCCCTCAGACCTCGAGCTTGTATCCCAGCCCACGCACCGTCACGAGGTGGCTCGGCGTCGCGGGATCCGGCTCGATCTTCGAGCGCAGCCGCTTCACGTGCACGTCGAGCGTCTTGGTGTCCCCGACGTAGTCCGAGCCCCACACCCGGTCGATCAGCTGCCCGCGGGTCAGCACCCGGCCCGGGTTCCGCAGGAACATCTCGAGCAGCTCGAACTCCTTCAGCGGCAGCTTCGTGTCGCCACCGTTGACGGTGACGACGTGCCGCTCGACGTCCATGCGGACCGGTCCGGCCTCCAGGGTCGCCGGAGCCGTGTCGACGTCCTGGCCGCGACGCAGGACCGCACGGATGCGGGCGGCGAGCTCGCGGGGCGCGTAGGGCTTGGTCACGTAGTCGTCGGCACCGAGCTCGAGCCCGACCACCTTGTCGATCTCGGTGTCCTTGGCGCTGACCATGATCACCGGGACGTTGGAGGTGGCCCGGATCCGGCGGCACACCTCGGTGCCGGGCAGGCCCGGCAGCATCAGGTCGAGGAGCACGATGTCGGCGCCGGTCCGCTCGAACTCGGTGATCGCATCCGGCCCGGTGCCGGCCAGGGAGACCTCGAAGCCCTCCTTGCGCAGCATGTACGCCAGGGCGTCGCTGTAGCTCTCCTCGTCCTCCACGACGAGCACTCGGGTCACGGGGTTGCCTCCTGCTGGGTTCGCTGGGCCGGCTGCTGGGCCGGTGTTGTCTGTGTCGGCGGCTCGGTGACCCGCCGGGGGAGCGACAGCGTGAAGGTGGACCCCTGCCCCTCGACGGACCAGACCCGCACGTCCCCGCCGTGCGACGCGGCGACGTGCTTGACGATGGACAGCCCGAGGCCGGTCCCGCCCGTGGACCGGTGCCGGGCCGGGTCGATCCGGTAGAACCGCTCGAAGATCCGGTCGATCTCCGAAGCGGGGATGCCGATGCCCTGGTCGGTCACCGTCAGGTCCACCATCGCGCCGCGGGCCTTGGCGGCGACGACGACGCGGCTGTGCTCGGGGGAGTACGCCACCGCGTTGGCCACCAGGTTCCCCAGCGCCAGCGCCACCTCGTCGCCGAGGCCGAGGATCTGCAGGTGCCGCTCCCCGTCGTGCACCACCGAGATGTCCTTGGACTGCGCATCGATGGTGCTCTGGTCGATGCAGCGCGACACCACGGCGTCCACGTCGACGACCTGCGGGTCCTCCAGCGGGTCGTCGCCCTGGAGCCGGGACAGCTCGATGATCTGCTGCACCAGCTTGGTCAGGCGCGCGCTCTCGGTCTGCATCCGTCCCGCGAAGCGGATGACCGCCTCCGGGTCGTCGGCCGCCTCCTGGACCGCCTCGGCGAGCAGGTTCAGCGCCCCTACGGGGGTCTTGAGCTCGTGCGACACGTTCACGACGAAGTCCCGGCGGATCGCCTCGACGCGCCGCTCGCGAGTGCGGTCGTCGACGAGCGCCAGCACGAGCCGGCTGCTCAGCGGCGCGACCCGGGCCGTGAAGTGCGTGGCGCGACCTGGTTCCGGGGCCGCGGTCACCAGCTCGGTCTCGCGGATCTGCCCGTCACGACGTACCTGCCGCACCAGGTCCGCGAGCTCCTGCACCGCCACCCGCTGGTCCCGGACGAGGCCGAACGCATAGGCCGGGGCGGAGGCCTTCAGGACGTCGTCGTTCTCGTCGACGACGAGGGCGCTGGAGCGCAGCACCCCGAGGACGGTGGCGATGCCGGCGGGAACCGCGGACACCGGCGCGCCCCCGGTGTCGGTCGCCCGGTGCATCTGGTTGTCGCTGACGCGCCAGGCCAGGACCACGCCGGCACCCAGCACCGCGCCCAGGAGGGCGAAGAGCAGCGCCTGCGTCGTCGGGTCCACAGCCTCGATGGTACGCAGGACGACCGCGCAGTCCCGCCGTCACGGACACGCTGACCTGCGCTCTCTGTGACTGTTCACCGCCCGTTCACCCTGCGTCGTCACCGAGTTGCCGTCAGGTCACCACGCGGACACCTCGGGTCCGTACGGTCGCCACCATGCGTGATGCCTACTTCGACGAGCTCGACACGATCGTCCGGGACCTCGTGACGATGACCCACGAGGTCCAGCAGGCGGTCGCCCGGGCGACCCGGGCCCTGCTGACCGCCGACGCGGAGGTCGCCGAGCAGGTCATCTCCGACGACGCCGACATCGACGCCGCCCGCGAGCGGGTGGAGCACAAGTCCTTCGAGCTCCTCGCGCTGCAGCAGCCGGTGGCCCGCGACCTGCGGATGCTGGTCGCCGCGCTCCGGATGGTCGCCGACCTCGAGCGGATGGGCGACCTGTCGGTGCACGTCGCCAAGGTCGCGCGGCTGCGGGTCCCGCTGGTCGCCGTACCCGACGAGCTGGTGCCGACCATCCAGCGGATGGCGGCGGTCGCCGAGAAGATGGTCGGCACGGTGGCCGGCGTCATCGCCGACCGCGACGTCGAGGGCGCGCGCCGGATGGAGCAGGACGACGAGGAGATGGACCGGCTGCGGCGGTCGTCGTTCCGGCTGATGCTGGACGACTCCTGGCCGTACGGCGTCGAGGCCGCCGTGGACATCGCGCTGCTCGGCCGCTACTACGAGCGGATCGCCGACCACGCCGTCTCGCTGGCCAGGCGCGTGGTGTACCTCGTCACCGGAGAGACGGTCGGCGCCGTCGGGCAGTAAGTGGGGGTGAAGGAGGCGATGATGGCCGGGTGAGCCCGGACCCGCCCCCGCCGACCTCCCTGGACTTCGTGCAGGAGTACGCCGGCGTGGCGGCGCGGTTCGCGGAGGCCGTCCGGTCCGCCGACCTCGGGGCCCCCGTGCGCGCCTGCCCCGGCTGGTCCACGCGGGACCTGGTCGTCCACCTCGGCAACACGCACTCCTGGGCGGCCACGATCGTGGAGACCGGCAGGTCGGCCCCCGACCCCGACGACGAGCCCGCCTCGAGGACCGCGCGCGGCGTCGCCGCCTGGTACCTGGCCAAGGCCGAGGACCTCTACCGGGTGCTCCAGGACGCGCCCCCGGACCGGCCGTGCTGGAACTTCGCGTCCGGCGACGGGGTGACAGCCTTCTGGCCGCGTCGCCAGCTGCACGAGACGACCATCCACCTCGTCGACCTCGAGGAGGCGGCCGCTGCGGCCACGGACGTGTCTGCAGAGGTCGCGGCCGACGGGGTGGACGAGGTGCTCACCGTGATGATGCTGCGGATGCACCGCCGCGGATGTCACGCCACGCTGTCTGCACCCGTCCAGGTCCGTACCCTGGACACCGGCCACAGCTGGGTGGTGCACCCGTCCCGGCAGGAGCGTGCGGACCCCCCGCCGCCCGCCGTCGAGCGCGGCGGCGACGGCGTGGCCGACCGGGTCGAGGCGACGGCGGACGTCCTCTACCGCACGCTGTGGCACCGGCAGGCCGGCCCCGTGAGCATCGGCGGCGACCAGGCCCGCGTCCGGGCCTTCCTCGGGTCGCGGCTCACCCCCTGACAGGCGGCCAGGCGTCAGCGGCCCTGGTTCGCGACCGCCTTGATCGCGTCGGCGGCGGCCTCGGGGTCGAGGTACTCCCCGCCCTGCTGCGTCGGCCGGAGGTGCTCGTCGAGCCGGTACACCAGCGGGATGCCGGTGGGGATGTTGAGCCCGACGACGGCCTCCTCGGACATGCCGTCGAGGTGCTTGACCAGGGCCCGCAGGGAGTTGCCGTGAGCGGCGACGCAGACCGTCTTCCCGTCGCGCAGGTCCGGCACGATCGCGTCGTACCAGTAGGGCAGCATCCGCTGCACCACGTCAGCGAGGCACTCGGTGCGGGGCAGGATCTCGTCGGCCAGGCCGGCGTAGGCCGGTGCCCCGCTCTGGGACCACTCGTCGTCGTCGGCGATCGGCGGGGGCGGGGTGTCGTAGGAGCGGCGCCAGAGCATGAACTGCTCCTCGCCGTACTCCTCCAGCGTGGCCTTCTTGTCCTTGCCCTGCAGCGCGCCGTAGTGCCGCTCGTTGAGGCGCCACGAGCGGTACACGGGGATCCAGTGGCGGTCGCACACGTCGAGCGCGAGCTGGGCGGTGGTGATCGCGCGCCGCAGCACGGAGGTGTGGAGCACGTCGGGCAGCACGCCGGCGTCCGCGATCAGTGACCCGCCCCGGGCCGCCTCCGTCCGCCCCTTCTCGGTGAGCGGTACGTCGACCCAGCCGGTGAACAGGTTCTTGGCGTTCCACTCGCTCTCACCGTGGCGGAGCAGGACCAGGGTGTACGGCGTGCTCGTCATGCGCTCTCTCCTCGTGCGACGGCTCCCGGGGCGGAAGGGTGTCTCAGGTGCCGGGCGGCAGGGTCACGCCGGAGTAGATCGTGCTGCTGTTCGCGTTGAGCACCGGCACGTCGACCGTGATCGCCCGGGCGCGCTGGAAGGTGAAGGTGAGGCTGACGAAGTTGCCCGGGACGACCCGGGCGCCGCGCACGAAGACCCGGCCGTCGTTGGCGAGGTTGAGCAGGCCGCCCGGCGGGATCGTCGTCTTGCCGCCCGGGGTCACCTTCACCGACGAGTCGCTGCCCGCGCCCGACACGCCGCGCAGCGAATCGGACTTCGTCTGGTTGTTGTTCACCAGGGTGGCGATGACGGTGCCGCTGCCCTTGGCCCCGGAGACCACCAGCGCGTTGAGCACGTCGACCTCGCCGGTGCGGTCGTCCACTCCGGCCGAGGGGTTGTACGGCTGGTCCGTCTGCTCGCCGAAGTTGACGGTGCACGAGGACAGCACGGGGACGGCGAGCGCGAGGACGACGGCAGCGAGGCGGCGGCGGGCGTTCACGCCGGCCAGTCTAGTGGTCGGCCAGGGGCCTCCGACGCCGGGGCCCGCCGCCGTGCGCGAGCGCCCCGAAGGCACACGAATCCGCCTTCTGTCAACCCCGAAGAGGCCTCTGACCTGCACAAACGCGAATCGGCCCCGGTTCGCGGCGTGCTATCCTAGGTTGCCTAGGAAGGGGTACATGGCACATGACATTCACCGTCGGCGAAACGGTTGTTTACCCGAATCACGGCGCTGCGATCATCGAGGAGATCGAGACGCGGCAGATCAAGGGGGAGGACAAGGAGTACCTCGTCCTCCGCATCGTGGCTCAGCAGGACCTGGTGGTGCGGGTCCCGGCCTGCAACCTGGACCTGGTGGGGGTCCGCGACGTAGTTGACAAGGCTGGTCTGGATCGCGTCTTCGACGTGCTGCGCGCTGCGCACACCGAGGAGCCGACGAACTGGTCGCGTCGCTACAAGGCCAACCTGGAGAAGCTGCACTCCGGTGACGTGATGAAGGTGGCGGAGGTCGTGCGCGACCTCTGGCGCCGGGAGCGCGACCGTGGCCTCTCCGCCGGCGAGAAGAGGATGCTGGCGAAGGCTCGCCAGATCCTGGTCTCGGAGCTCGCGCTGGCCGAGCACACCAACGAGGACAAGGCCGAGGCGCTCCTCGACGACGTGCTCGCTTCGTGATTCACAGCTGAACCCCGAGGGCCCCCGGACACCGTCCGGGGGCTCTTGCACGTCCGCACGTTCGGGGGACGTGCCTGCCGATGTCTGGAGACGCGATGTCCGAGGCCTGGGGGGTCGTGCCCCTGGAGGGACGCGGGTCCCTGCCCTTCCTGCACCTCCACCGCGAGATGCTCTTCCTGCACGCCGTACGCGCGCTGCTCGAGGTCGGCACGCTGACCCGAGGGGTCGTCGTCACCATCGACGACGGGCAGCGGGAGGCCGCCGAGTCGGCCCTCGCCACGGCCGGCCTCGCCGTCCCGGTGACCCCCGCGGACCGGTGGTGGCGCGAGCTGCCCGCGCACCCGGTCACGGTGGCCCTGCACGACCCGCTCTGCCCGCTGGTGCCGCCGTCGTTCCTGTCGGCGTGCATGGACGCGCACGGGGAGGCGCCCGGGGAGCCGCACGGTGGGCAGGCGCTGGTCGCGTTCCGACCGGTCACCGACACCATCAAGACCGTGGTGGACGACCACATCGTCGGCACGCTCGACCGGGACCGGTTCGGCATCGTCGCCTCGCCGGTGGTCTTCACGCACGCAGGGACGGGGGGACCGCCGCCGACCGACGACTTCGGCGTGCTGGCCGCGTGGCTGCGGTCAGTGGGACCGGTCGAGCTGCGCAAGGCACCGTCGCTCGGTCGTCGCGTCGACGACCCCTCGGCGGTCAACCTGCTCGAGTGCATGGACGAGATGGCCCGAGCGGTGCGGCAGCGCTGAGCTCCCGCCCCACTGATCTCCCGACTGCTCACCGCCGGACCAGCGACCACAGCTCCCGGGCGAACTTGGTGGGCTGGCGGGCCAGGGCCAGCGGCAGGCCGGAGAGGAACCCGCGCGGGTCCCGCACCGCCCGCAGGTACATCCGCTGCGGCTTGCTCACCACGCGATGCTCGAGATCGTGGAGGTATGCCGGCAGCAGCGCCTGGTGACGGAGCACGACCTGGTGGCCGCAGTTCGAGCACCGCACGGACTCCAGCAGACGTCCGGCGTAGTGCAGCTCGTGCTCGGTGACGAGCTCGCACGACTCGCACCTCAGCTCCGAGAACTCCACCGTCATCGCCGCCTCCTGCGGGTCTCGACGGCCGCGGTCGCCGGCTGGTCCGAGGACAGGTCCCAGCCGGCCTTGGCCAGCAGCCGCTCCGCAAGGAACAGGTCCTCGGGAAAGGTGATCTTGATGTTGCGCGCGTCCCCGGGCACGCAGTGCACCGCGACCTCGGCGTACCTCTCCACGCAGCTGGCCGTGTCGGTGCCGACGAACCGGTCCTCGCTCGCGCGGGCGTAGGCCTCGAGCAGCGGCCCGGCGCGGAACGCCTGCGGGGTCTGGACCGCGACCGTGCGGCGGAGCTCGGCGCCGTGGTCCGCGTCGCGCGCTTCCGCGAGGCTCGTCAGCGCCGGCTGGTCGCGGACCGGGAGGGCGCCGCCGTACAGGTGGGCCGCCTCGATGACGTCGCGGAACACCTCGGCACCGGCGAGCGGCCGGGCGGCGTCGTGGATCACGACGACGTCCGTGTGGCCCTCCTCGATCGACGTCGCGAGCGCCTGCAGCGCCCGCCACTCCGACTCATGCCTCGAGGAGCCGCCGACGACGACCGCGACGTTGACCTCGGGGAGCTCGCGGGCGAGCGCGGCGAGCACCGGCTCCCGGTCGGCCTCCCGGATCACGAGGACGACCTGCGCGACCTGCGGGAGGCTGTGCGCCCAGCGGATCGACCAGGTGAAGACCCGCCTGCCCGCGAGGGGGAGCAGGACCTTGTTGGAGTCACGACCGACCCGGGTCCCCTCGCCGGCCGCCAGCACGACGAGGGCCGCACGCGGCCCTCGTCGTGACGGTGCACCGTCATGACGAGGGCCGGTCTGGGTCACGCACGAACCCTAGCCTCCGCCGAGCAGCGTCCTGAGCTCGTCCAGGGTCGGCACCGAGCCCTCCGCCATCTGCTCCTGCTGCCGTCGCAGCGCGACGATCAGCGACGACTCGTCGAGCTCGACGTCGTCGTGGGTGAGCAGGTGGTCGACCGGCACGTCCCGCGTGAGCCGCGCGCCGGCGAGCACACCGAGCGGCACGGCGTTGTCCCGAGTGAAGTCGTCGGCGTCGTCGATCAGCCCGCGGACCATCGACCCGCCGACCCCGTCCACGAGCTCGCCGGCCTTGAGCGGCCGCTTCGAGACCGCGCCGACCTCGGCCGTCCAGTGCTCCGCGGTCAGACTCGCACGGCCGTCCAGCGCCATCTCGAAGACGGTGAGCGGCGCCTCGATGCTGGCCAGGTGGTAGGGCCGGTAGAGCGAGAAGTACGGCCCGTCACCCATCTGCAGGTACGTCATCTCATGGTTGACGTACGGGTCGTCGGTGCGGACCACGACGAAGACCCCCGGAGCCACCGGGCCGGTGCAGTAGTCCACCACCCCGGCCTTGTCCAGGACGCCGCCGTCCTCCTTCAGCGCGAAGGTCTGGTGCAGCGTGGGGACGGTGGACGCCGGACCGTGCATCCCCCGGGTGCTGACCCCGAGACCGGTCGTGTTGGCGAGCGCGGCCATCTCGATCATGGCCTTGGAGCCGTCGACGAAGCTGCACAGCATCTTCGGGTTCATCTGCTTGCCGGCCGCACGCGAGGCGAGCGACTCCGGCGTCGCGTAGATGTCGAGCGGGTTGTTCTTGCCCTTGCCGGCGCAGACCACGTCGAAGGACAGGTCCCGCGCGTAGTCGACGAGGATCTTGGTCTCGACCGGCTCGTCCCCGCGGCACACGGAGTACAGCGCACCGGCCTTGGTGGCGACCTCCGCCATCAGGGCGCCGACCGTCACGTCCGACTCCACGTTCAGCGTCGCGAAGCCCATCCCGCCCAGCAGCGACTCGAGGGCCACCCGGGCGCCGACGTCCGGCACGCCGGTGGCCTCTACCACCACGTCGAGGGGCAGCGCACCGAGCTCGTCGATGCCGCCGAGCGCCACGGACTCGCCTCGCTCGATCGCCAGGACCGCCTTGTCGGTGGTCTCGGCGCTCGCGGCCGAGAGACCCGACTGGGTCAGTGCCTCCTCCGCCCGTTCGCGCTGCACGTCGAGGACGGCCGAGAGGGTCACTCCCGGCATCCTGAGCAGCTGGGCGGCGAAGCCTCGGCCCATCTGTCCGGCGCCGACGAGCCCGACCCGGAGCGGACGCCCCAGCTCTGACTCGCGGGCGATCAGTCTGCTTCGGTAGCTCATGCGGTTCCCTCCGTCGTACGCCCCTCGCCGCGCACGATGCGGAACGCATCGCCGGAGGCCAGGAGCGGCAGGTCCTGGGTGGCGACGTTGACGTCGCCGGGCAGCTTGGCCTCGGTCAGCCCGTTGGCCTTGAGGTCGAGGTGACCGAGCTGCAGCAGGTTGTCGGCCACGACCGACCCCACGGCAAGGATCTCCATGCGGTGCTCGCCGAGGACGATGGTGTCGCCCGCCTGGGGGCCCTCCTCGGCGACGGCGGCGGTATGGCGCACCGACATGTCGTGCAGCTCGGCCGGTGACTCGTCCGCGAAGAAGATGAGGATGCCGTGGTCGAGGAACGCCTCGACCTGGCTGCCCACCGCGGTGACCGTGGAGTCGTAGATCACCCGGGGCGGCGCGGCGGTCCCGGTCACGCCGGCTCCACGTCGTCCGGCTTGACCCCGGACACGAACAGCTCTTCGGTGATGAACTGCGCGAGCGGACCGGCAGGTGAGGTGGCGTGGATGTCCACGGTGAGCACCTTCTTCATGGGGTAGACCCCCACCCGGGCGGTGCCGCCGCAGTCGATGACCGCGACGGCGATCTTCTCGAACGGCGCGGAGCTCTTGAAGCCGTCGAAGGCCTCCCCGCCGGTGAGCTCGGCGATCCTCGCGGCGACCGGGTGGATCCCGCCGCCGGTGACCGAGTAGATCAACGGCTTGTCGTCGGTGGGCGTGATGGTCAGCGGGCCTCCCCAGCCGCCGCGACCCTGCTTGACGTTGACGGACTTGTACTCAGGCATGTGAGCCTCCCCTGCTGTTGGTGTTGGTGTGTGCGAACCGCGTGTGTAGATCCCGGGTCACTTGCTGAGCCCTTGGTACATGCCGAAGCTGGCGAAGTAGGCGATGATCACCGAGAGCGGGCCGGTGACCAGCCGCGAGGTGAGGACCGCCGGGACGCCTATCTCCACGGTTTCGGGTTCCGCCTCTCCGAGCGCGAGACCCACCGGGATGAAGTCGCAGCCGACCTGCGAGTCGATGGCGAACAGCGCCGGCAGCGCGTACTGCGGCGGGATGTCGCCGGCCGCGATGTGCGTGCCCAGCAGGACCCCGACGATCTGGGCGATCACCGCACCGGGCCCGAGGATCGGAGACAGGATCGGGATGGCGCAGAAGATGCTGATGATGATCAGCCCGAGCAGGCTGCCGGCCAGCGGTGCGACGAGGTGGGCGAGCCCACGGCCGAGACCGGTCTTGTTGATGATGCCGATGAGCATGGCGATGAAGGCCATGAACGGCAGGATGTTGCGGATGATCACGTCGATCGTCTCGCGGCCGGACTGGTAGAGGACGCCGACCACCCCGCCGACGCTCTTGCCGATCTTCACGATCAGGTTGTTCACGGCGGTCATGCCGCCTCCGGAGCGGGCTCCGGTCGTCGTGGTGGCGGTCATGCTGCTACCTCCTCGTTCGCGGTGCGGCGGGACATCATGCGGGCGGTGATGATCTCGGTGAGGATGCCGCGGATCAGGATGACGACGAGACCGACGAGCAGGTACCGCACGGCGAGGTCGCCGATCTGCCCACCGAGGCCGGTGATGCCGGCGGCGATGCCGAGGTACACGAAGAGCTCTCCGGCGTTGGCGTGCGGGAAGAGTCCGGTGATCGGGTGCACGAAGCTCACCGCGCTGTCGTAGAAGGCGGGCTTGTACCTCTCCGGCAGGAACCGAGCCATCGTGTAGCACATCGGGTTGGTCAGGAAGAAGACCGACAGCGCGGGGAAGACCAGGTAGCGGATCGGGTAGTAGATGAGGCCGGGCCGGGCGGCGATCTCGCCGAGACGGTCGATCTTCTCGGGCCCGATCAGCCGGATCAGCGCGTTCACGAACGTGAGCAGCACCACCAGGGTCGGGATGATGCCGGTGAGCAGGCCCATGAAGACGACGCCGCCTTCGTTGAACAGGCCGATGAACCACTGAGCGCCTGTGGCCAGCGCGCCGAAGAAGCCGTGCGGCTTCTCCACGGTCGGTTGGGCCGCGAGCGAGATGCCCGCCAACGCCATGGACAGTGACATAATGACTCCTAATCGAGCGGACCATCGGCTGCGTCTTGGTTGGCACCGATGGCGGACAGAGGGATTCCTCTCGGTTACTGCTCAGGACGTCGGCCCGGGCTCCACCCCGTTTGCCGGCGTTCTGTGTTGTCCCCGTCGCTGGTCACACTGCGGCGACGCGGGACCGGGCGAAGTCGACCGCCTGCCGGGCCGCCTCCTGCTGCTGCTTCTTGAGCCCCGGCAGGGGCACGGTGTCGACGATCCGGTTGGTCCTGAGGCCGACCAGGCCGTCGAGGCGCTTACCCCGGCTGAAGGTCGTCCAGCCGGAGAGCGTCAGGGCGTCACGGACGATGCCGTGCTCGTCGATGGCCATCGCCACGTATGCGCGCCCACCGCGGTAGCGCTTGCCCGCCACCCCGACCGACACGGTGCCTTGGTTGCGCAGGGTCATGACCTGCTTGTTGAACGCCATGCTCTGCCGGTACGTGAAGTACGTCTGCACCAGTGAGCCGGCGACCACGGCGACGATCAGGAGGAACGCTGTCATGGGGTGTTTCCCTTCAATGGGTCGCCCGCGGCGGCGAGGGCGCGGCCCTCGCTGAGCAGGCTTCTGGCGAGCGTCTCTTCACAGACGAGCGAGTCGATGAGGTGTCCGCGGAGGGCTCCGAGGACACCGGGGGTCTTGCCACGTCCGTAGGCGACGCCGACGACGTTGGGGATGCGGGAGAGGTCCTCGAGGGTGACTGCGACGATGCGGTCCTCGACGGCGCCGTGGATGGGACAGCCGGCGGAGTCGAAGTAGCGGGCCGCGAGGTCACCGACCGGCTTCTCGTCCCAGAACGCCTGCTCCTCGTCCGGGGACAGGTTCAGGGAGGCGAGGATCGCCGCCGAGGAACCCTGGCTCGGCGTGCCGATGCCGACGAAGGCGATGTCGGCGTGCCGGGCGTCCTCGATCGAGCTGGCGATCGAGGGCTCGGACATGAGGGCCTGCCTGGCCGCCGTCGACCCCAGCGCAGCCGGGGCGTGGAGCAGCCGGTAGGTGGCGCCGAGCCGGACGGCGAGCTCGCGGACGAGCTCCTGGCCGCTGATCTCGTTCGTCACCGACGACAGCCCGCCGACGAGCTGCACGAGGGTGACCGCGTAGTCGTGGTCGGCGGTCGCGGCGTAGACCATGGCCTGCAGGGCGTGACCCCAGGACAGCGCCACGGTCATCGAGTCCTTGACCCGGTCCAGCAGCAGCTGGGCGGCCTGGGCTCCCACCTGGGCCTGGACCTTCGCCGACGAGCCGACGCCCCGCACCGCGACCCGGACGTCGGCCAGCCCGAACTCCGTCTCCAGCGCCTGCTCGAGCGCGGTGTCCCTTCCGGAGGGGTCGACGATCCGGATCTCCACGATCCCCTGGCGCTGCGCCTCGGTCAGCATCCGGGACACGTTCGAGCGGCTGGTGCCCAGCTCCGCGGCGATCTCGGCCTGGGACCGGTTCTGCAGGTAGTACAGGCGGGCCGCGGCCAGGAGTACTCCGGGATCGCGTGGAGCGGGCATTTTCACCTCCGTGATAATGAGAGTCACATCTGTTCGGCAGAAATCTAGGGGTGTGACCGGGGTCACGTCAAGACCGGTTGGGTCTTTTGTTCGGCGTTCTAGGCGAGGTGCGCGACCAGGCGGTCGAGCAGGGTGGCCGCGTGGACGCCGTCGGCGACCCGGTGGTCCACCGTGAGGCCGGCGGTGAGCATCAACGCGAGCCCGAGGCCGCCCGGGACCGCCGTGGGCCGCTGCGCGACCGAGCCGAGGGCCAGCACGCTGGCCTGCGGCGGTGTCACCAGCGCCTGGAAGCGGTCCACGCCGAGTCCGCCGAGGTTCGAGAGCGAGCCGTTGGCGACGCCGAGGTAGGCCGGGTCGAGCCGGCCCTTCTGCACGCCGGCCACGACGCTCTTGACCTCCTGGTCGAGCTCGCGGGGCGCCGCCCGGTCCGGCTCGTTGAACACCGGCACCATCAGGCCGCCCGGGGTCGCCACGGCGAGCGCCACCGCGGGCGGGCCGCTCGGGGTGGCCGTGTCGTCCTCCCACCGGCAGAGCAGCTCGGGGACGTCGCGCATCGCCGCCGCATAGGCACGCAGCAGCACCGTCGTCCAGGAGAGCCCCTGGCGCCGCTCGTCGGCCTCGTCGAGCCGGATGTCGCGCCATACCGTGAACTGCGGGACCGAGGCGCTCTCGACCATCTTGCGGGCCACCGCGGCGCGGATCAGGCTGGACCGGTCGCGCGCCGGCTTCCGCTGCCCGGCCGAGGCCGCGGCGGGGGTCGGAGCCGGGGGAGCCGCCGGCCGGGTGGCGGCCTCCACGTCGGCCACGGTGATGCGGCCGTCTGGTCCGGTGCCGTCGATCCGGTCGAGGTCCAGGCCGCGCTCGCGAGCCAGTCCGCGGGCTCGGGGGACCGCCGCAGTGACCAGCGCGCGCTCCGGCTCGGGCGTGGGCTCCGGCGCGGGCTGGGCCTGGTCGCCGGGAACCGGCGGATCCTCGGGCAGCGTCGCCGGGTCGTCGGCTGCATCGGTGGGGTTGTCGGCCACGCTGTCGTCGCTGCCGCCGAGCAGGTCGCCGAAGCCGCTCTCGACGCCCTCGAGGTAGCCGATCGGGTCGCCGACCGCGACCATGCCGTCCTCGACGGTGATCTCCACGAGCGTGCCGGTGTGGGTGCTCTCCACCTCCATGTCGACCTTGTCGGTCATCACCTCGGCGATCACGTCACCCTCCTCGACGTGATCCCCGACCTTGACCGTCCAGCTGGCGACCTCGCCCTCGGTCATCGTCATCGACATCTTGGGCATGATGATCGGGATCCGGGCCATCAGGACTCCTTCATCAGCGTGCGTGCGGCTTCGACGACGGAGTCGACCTGGGGTACGGCGGCCCGCTCGAGCTGCGGTGCGTACGGGATGGGGATGTCGAGCCCGCAGAGCCGGCGGACCGGCGCGAGGAGCCGGTAGACGGCCGGCGACTCGACGATCCGCGAGGCGATCTCCGCCATGTAGCCGACGTGCTGCGGAGCCTCCTGGACCAGCAGCGCCCGCCCGGTCCGCGACACGTCGTCGAGGATCGGCTGGGCGTCGAGCGGGCTCAGGGTCCGCGGGTCCAGCACCGAGATGTCGATGCCCTCCTCGGCGAGCGTCTCGGCGGCCTCCAGGCAGCGCGAGACCATGACGCCGGTGGCGACCACAGTGATGTCGCGGCCGCGGCGCCGTACCGCCGTGGAGCCGAGCGGGATCCGCTCGGTCCCGGCCGGGACGGGTCCGCTGGTGCGGTAGAGCAGCTTGTGCTCGAGGAAGATCACCGGGTTCGGGTCGTCGATGGCCGCGAGGAGCAGGCCCTTGACCTCCTCGGCGCAGCTCGGCATCACGACCTTCAGCCCGGGGACGTGCGCGAACCAGGCCTCCAGGCTCTGCGAGTGCTGTGCCGCGGCCCCGGTGCCGGAGCCGAGGGGTGCGCGCAGCACCATCGGGACCTGGGCCGCGCCGCCCAGCATGAAGTGGATCTTTGCGGCCTGGTTGACGATCTGGTCCATGGCCTGCGCGGTGAAGTCGGAGAACTGGATCTCCACGATCGGGCGCATGCCGGCGAGCGCGGCGCCCACCGCGGCGCCGACGATCCCGAGCTCGGAGATCG
>JAWWPF010000139.1:0-5612 GCA_033850795.1 Nocardioidaceae bacterium
GACCTCACCGGGGAGGACCTGATCCGCTGGCTGGACGCCACCCCGGCGACCGAGTACCTGGTTGTGGAGCCGGACGGCGCGATCGTCGGGGTCCTGGCAACGGTGGACGTCAAACGAGCCGTGCAGACCTAACGCTTCGGTGGTTCGGTGAACTTCGCGGCGGCGATGCAGAACAGCACGACCAGGATGCAGAAGACCGCGAAACCCAGGTGCAGCGCGTGGTCATGACCCGCTTGGGCGGAGATCACCCCACCACCGCCGGTTCCACCCCGAAGGCCTCCTGCAGGCGGCCGAGAGCACTGTCGACCCGGGTCCCGGCGTTCGGGGTGCGGGCGCCGCACTCCAGGGCGGCGAGCAACGCGGAGAGTTCGGCGGCGCCGAACAGAGCGCAGGTGGGGCGCATCTCGTGGGCGATCCTGGCGATCTCGGGCTCGTCACCGCGGGCCAGGGCCCCCCGGAGGCGGACCAGGTTCGCGGCGGTGTCGTCGAGGAAGTCGCCGACCAGGTCGTCGGCGTCGGCCTCGGAGCGCCCGAGCTGGCTGAGCAGGGCGCGCAGGACCTCGCGGTCCAGCGGCGGGGCCGGGGCGGTCAGGCGTGCGCCCGCCGGGACCAGGCCCGGGGTGATCCCGCGCATCGCGGCCAGCAGGGCGTCCACCCGGATCGGCTTCGCCACGTAGTCGTCCATCCCGGCGGCCTGGCAGGCGTTCCGGTCGGAGTCGGAGGCGGCCGCCGTCAGCGCGATGATCCGCGGTTGCGCCCAGGGCAGGTCGAGGGCGCGGATCCGGCGAGTGGCGCCCAGGCCGTCGAGCTCCGGCATCTGAACGTCCATCAGCACGAGGTCGAATGGCCTCGCGGCCACGGACTCGACGGCCTCCCGGCCGTTGGCCGCGGTCTCGACGTCCTCCTGTCCGAGGCTGTGCAGGAGCAGACGTCCCACCTTCTGGTTCACCGCGTTGTCCTCGACCAGCAGGATCCGCAGGGCCGGCAGCGCTTCACCCAGGGTGTCGGAGTCCGAGCGCTGGCCGGGCAGGGTGCCTGCCGGGGCGAGCAGGGGCAGCAGGGCGTCGGTCAGGGCGCCCACCCGCACCGGCATGGCGAGTTCGGCCCGGAACAGCGAGCGGTCGAGCGGGGCCAGCCCGGCCTGCAGGCTGGTCAGGGCCACCATCGGCAGCGGGGCACCGGGCGCGACGCCGGCGGCCAACGCGGCCGCGTCCGCGTGGTGTTGCGCCGCGGTCAGCGCGGGCACCAGCGCCACCTGCCAGTTCGCGCCGGCGGCGGCCAGCCGCAACGCGGCCGGCACGTCGTCGGCGACCGTGCAGTCCACGTCCCAGCCCGCCAGCTGCGCCGCCAGCTCGTCGCGGAAGACGCCCGGCCGCTCGACCAGCAGGACGGATCCGCCGTGCAGCGGCGCCCACCGGGGGCTCGGGTCGGTGGTGACGCGCCCGACCCGGACCGTCACCGTGAAGGTCGAACCTCGCCCCAGCTCGCTCTGGACGGTGACCGTGCCGTCCATCGCCTCGACCAGGCGGTGGCTGATGGCCAGGCCCAGGCCCGTACCGCCGTAGAGCCGGGTGGTGGAGGCGTCGACCTGGGTGAACGGGTCGAACAGGCGGTTCACCGCTGCGGGCGGGATGCCGATACCGGTGTCCGCGACGGATGCGGTCAGGCGGAAATGGTCGGGGCCGTCGGGCTCGGCGGCGACGTCGAGGACGATGTGCCCGGACGCGGTGAACTTCACCGCGTTGCTGAGCAGGTTGAGCAGCACCTGGCGGAAGCGGGTTCCGTCGCCCACCGCGCAGGTCGGGACCGCGGGGGAGACCCGGGTGATCAGGTCCAGGCCCTTCAGGGCGGCCGCACCGGCGACCAGGTCGACGGCGTTGTCGACCGCCACCACCACGTCGAACGGCCGGAACTCCAGGTGGACCTCACCGGACTCGATCTTGGAGAAGTCCAGGACGTCGTTCACCACGTCGAGCAGCGCGTCCCCGCTGGTCCGGACGGTCTCCAGCAGGTCGCGCTGGTGATCGTCGAGCGGGGACTGCAACAACAGCCCGGTCAGGCCGATCACGGCGTTGATGGGGGTGCGGATCTCGTGGCTCATGGTCGCCAGGAAGCTCGACCGCGCGGCGGCTGAGGCCAATGCGGCGTCCCGGGCCTCGGCCATCGCGTGCTCGACGACCTTGGACCGGGCCAGCCGCGCCTCGGCCAGCTCCTGCGCGGCCTGGGCGCGCTCCAGACGCTGCTGCTCCTGCATGTCCTCGAAGAGCTTGGCGCCGTCCATCAGCGAGCCATAGATCTTGCGCAGCGACCAGTAGTACACGGCCACGACCGCAGAAAGGACGTCCCAGACCGCGAGATGCCAGCTGTTGTCCGCCTTGGTGACCGCGCCGGCCTCGAGGGCGTGCAGCACGTGGATGCCGTGCCCGACCGCGCAGGTGAAGAAGATGAGGGCCGTCGCGGAACCGAGCCGGTTCGCCCAGAACTGTCCGCTGCGCAGGAGGGGGATCGCGATCGCGCCCGTGATCGCGAAGTAGGCGACGGCCACCACGCCATTGCCGCCGGCCGACAGCAGCAGCCAGTTCACACCGGTTGTGTCGGTCCCCGGATCGTCGATCTTGACCGTTCCTGGGTAAAGTCCAGAATTTTCTCGCCGATACTCGGCCATGCCTCGGGTCCTGCTGGTCGACGACAACGCGCTGGTGCGCCGGCTCCTGCGTGAGCAGTTGGCCGCGCGTGGTGCGCTGGAGGTGGTCGCCGAGGCCGGCGACGTCCACACCGCGCTCGAGCTGGCGGTCGAGGTCGCGCCGGACCTGATCGTGCTGGACCTGTCCATGCCCGGCACGGACGGCTTCGCCGCGATCCGCGAACTGGGCGCGGCCGCGCCCGCGGCGCGCGTGGTCGTCATGTCCGGCTACGCCGCTTCCGAGGTCGCCGACCGGGTGCTGGCGGCCGGCGCGGTCGCCTACCTGGAGAAGGGCCTGCGACTCGACCTCACCGACGCCCTGCTCGAGGTGCTCGCGGAGCGGCCCGGGGCCCGGGCCGCTCCCGCGGTTACTGTGACCGCCCATGACCACACACCGGGGGCCGTTCCGCGACGGTGACCTCGTCCAGCTGACCGACCCGAAAGGGCGGCACAGCACGTTCACCCTGCAGACCGGAAAGTCGTACCACTCGCACAAGGGCAACTTCGGCCACGACGAGCTGATCGGCTCCCCCGAGGGCACCGTGGTGAAGACCAACGGCGGCCAGGACTTCCTGGCGCTGCGCCCGCTGCTCTCCGACTTCGTGCTGTCGATGCCGCGCGGCGCCACCGTCGTCTACCCGAAGGACGCCGCCCAGATCATCGGTCTCGCCGACATCTTCCCCGGGGCCCGGGTCGTGGAGGCGGGGGCGGGGTCCGGGGCGCTGAGCTGCTCGCTGCTACGCGCCGTCGGCGAGGCGGGGCGGGTGTCCTCCTACGAGCGGCGCGCCGACTTCGCCGCCATTGCGCGCAAGAACGTCGAGCGCTTCTTCGGTGGGCCGCACCCGGCCTGGGAGCTCACCGTCGCCGACCTGGTCGAGACGATGGCCGCGGAGCCGGCCACTGCCGAGGTCGACCGGGTGGTGCTGGACATGCTCGCGCCCTGGGAATGCATCGAGGTGGCCGCGCGGTGCCTGATCCCCGGCGGCGTGCTCTGCTGCTACGTCGCCACCACCACGCAGCTGTCCCGGCTGGTCGAGGACCTGCGGGCGGCCGGCACGTTCACCGAGCCCGCGGCCTGGGAAACCCTGGTCCGGACCTGGCACGTGGAAGGACTGGCGGTGCGGCCGGACCACCGGATGATCGGCCACACGGGCTTTCTCGTCACCACCCGCCGGATGGCCCCCGGCGTGGCCCCGCCGGTGCGCCGCCGCCGACCGGCCAAGGGCGCATATGTGGACGAAGCCGCGGTAGCTGAGCCCCCCGACGGCCCGTTCCGGCCGCAGCTTCCATGAGCGCCGGCCGATAGGCCGAACGGGGGAGTTCGGACGGGACGTTCGGTTCGTCACGGCGCTTCGTCGCACCCGGTGCAACCACGGGTTGTAATGTCAACTTGCAGCCCCTCGGGAGGTGAGGATCGTGACCGAACAGGACGATCGCAACGCGCGCGGTGACGCCGATCTGCTCAGCCAGGTTGCATTCCTGGAGCAGGAGGTGGCGGTCCTACGCCGCCGGCTCACCGAGGCACCGCGGCACTCCCGCCAGCTCGAGGACCGCATCGTCGAGCTCCAGACCCAGCTGTCCGGCACCAGCGCCCAGAACGAGCGCCTGGTCGCCACCCTGCGCGAGGCGCGCGAGCAGATCATCGCGCTGAAGGAAGAGGTCGACCGGCTGGCCCAACCGCCGTCCGGCTACGGCGTGTTTCTCTCGGCCGCCGAAGACGGGACCGTCGACGTGTTCACCGGCGGGCGCAAGCTGCGCGTCGCGGTGAGCCCGGAGATCGACGTCGAGACCCTGCAGCCCGGGCGCGAGGTCATGCTCAACGAGGCCCTGAACGTCGTGCGCGTCATGGAGTGGGAGCGCACCGGCGATGTCGTCATGCTCAAAGAGATCATGGAGGACGGCGAGCGCGCCCTCGTGATCGGGCACACCGACGAGGAGCGCGTGGTCTTCCTCGCCGACTCGCTGAAGGGCGAGCCGATCCGGATCGGCGACTCGCTGCTGATGGAGTCGCGCTCGGGGTTCGTCTACGAGCGGGTGCCCAAGGCCGAGGTCGAGGAGCTCGTGCTCGAAGAGGTCCCCGACATCGACTACTCCGACATCGGTGGCCTGGCCGGGCAGATCGAGTCGATCCGCGACGCGGTCGAGCTGCCGTACCTGCACCGCGACCTGTTCATCGAGCACAAGCTGCGTCCCCCGAAGGGGATCCTGCTCTACGGCCCGCCCGGCTGCGGCAAGACGCTGATCGCCAAGGCCGTCGCGAACAGCCTGGCCAAGAAGGTGGCCGAGCGCACCGGCAAGGCGGAGGGGAAGTCCTACTTCCTCAACATCAAGGGCCCGGAGCTGCTGAACAAATACGTCGGTGAGACCGAGCGGCACATCCGTCTGGTCTTCCAGCGGGCCCGTGAGAAGGCGTCAGAAGGTACGCCGGTCATCGTCTTCTTCGACGAGATGGACTCGCTGTTCCGCACCCGCGGATCCGGCGTCTCCTCCGACGTCGAGAACACGATCGTGCCGCAGCTGCTCAGCGAGATCGACGGTGTGGAGGGCCTGGAGAACGTCATCGTGATCGGCGCGTCGAACCGCGAGGACATGATCGACCCCGCGATCCTGCGGCCGGGCCGGCTCGACGTGAAGATCAAGATCGAGCGGCCGGACGCCGAGGGCGCGCGGGACATCTTCTCGAAGTACATCACCTCCAGCATCCCGATCCACGCCGACGACATCGCCGAGCACGCCGGCTCCCGGCAGGCGACGCTGGACGGGATGATCCAGGCGACGGTCGAGCGCATGTACACCGAGACCGAGGAGAACCGCTTCCTGGAGGTCACCTACGCCAACGGTGACAAGGAGGTCCTGTACTTCAAGGACTTCAACTCCGGAGCGATGATCCAGAACATCGTCGACCGCGCCAAGAAGATGGCCATCAAGT
>JAWWPF010000140.1:0-4617 GCA_033850795.1 Nocardioidaceae bacterium
CGGTGACCGGGGCTATCGGCTCTCCGGCGGGGAGAAGCAGCGCCTCGCGATCGCCCGGCTGCTGCTCAAAGCGCCCGCGGTGGTCGTGCTCGACGAGGCGACGGCGCACCTGGACAGCGAGTCCGAGGTAGCGGTGCAGCGAGCCCTCAAGTCCGCTCTCGCGGGGCGGACGTCGCTGGTGATCGCCCACCGGCTCTCCACGGTGCGCGAGGCCGACCAGATCCTCGTCGTCGACGACGGGCGGATCGTCGAGTCCGGGCGGCACGACGACCTGCTAGCGGCGGGCGGGCTGTACTCCGAGCTCTACCGCACGCAGTTCGAGCGCCAGGACACCCAGCCGGTCTGAGCCGGTCTGAGCCCCCGGGAAGCGGGGCCCGAGCTACTCGCCCATCAGCTCCTCGGGGTGATCGAGGTTCTCGGGGTTCGTCGACGCCTCGGGCGCAGCGGTGGCCCCGGGGTCCTGCTGCGCCACGTCGTCGGCCTTCTCGTCGGGGACGGCGATGTCGACGTCTCCGTTGGGCTGCTGACGGATCGCGGGGTTCTCGCTCATTGGCACGAAATTACCGTGCGCGGCCGTCTGCCGGTGTGCCGGGGTGTGGCGGACCCCGGGCGGGGGGCACGATAGCGACCAACATCAGTTCGATGGCGGAAGGCGGGGGTCCCCCTGGCACGGCGAGCGAAGATCGTGGCCACTCTGGGCCCGGCCAGCACCGGGCGCCTCCCGGCGCTCATCGAGGCCGGTCTCGACGTGGCCCGCTTCAACATGTCGCACGGCAGCCGCTCCTCCCACGAGCAGGCCTACGAGCTGGTCCGTCGCTCGGGTGACGAGTCCGGCCACAGCGTCGGCGTCCTGATCGACCTGCAGGGCCCCAAGATCCGGCTGGGGAACTTCGGCGACGGCAAGGCCACACTCCGCACCGACGGCACCTTCACGATCACCACCGACGACGTGACCGGGGACGACGACCACGTCGGGGTCTCCTACGCAGGTCTGCCGGAGGATGTCGAGGCCGGCAACCGTCTCCTCGTCGACGACGGGCGCCTGGTGCTCGAGGTCACCGACACCACCGCCACGGAGGTTCGGTGCCGCGTGGTGGTCGGGGGGCCGGTCAGCGACCACAAGGGGCTGAACGTGCCAGGCGCGGCGCTGTCGGTGCCCGCGCTGTCGGACAAGGACGCCTCCGACCTGCGCTGGGCGCTGGGGCTGCGGGCCGACATGATCGCGCTGTCGTTCGTCCGCACTGCGGAGGACCTGAAGCCGGTCCACGAGATCATGGACGAGCTCGGCGTACGGCTGCCGGTCATCGCGAAGATCGAGAAGCCGCAGGCCGTCGACGAACTCGGCGCCGTCGTGGCCGCCTTCGACGGCCTCATGGTCGCCCGGGGCGACCTCGGCGTCGAGCTGCCGCTCGAAGAGGTGCCGCTGGTGCAGAAGCGGGCGGTGGAACTCGCCCGCGAGTACTCCAAGCCGGTGGTCGTCGCGACGCAGGTGCTCGAATCGATGATCACCGCACCGCGCCCCACCCGCGCAGAAGCCTCCGACGCCGCCAACGCGGTGCTCGACGGTGCGGACGCGCTCATGCTGTCCGCCGAGACCAGCGTCGGTTCCTACGCAGTGGAGTCGGTGGCGATGATGAGCCGCATCATCGAGGCGGCCGAGAAGGGTCTGGACCGCCTCCCGCCGCTGCTGATCCCCCCGCAGACCCAGGGCGGGGCCATCGCCACCGCCGCGGCCTCCGTCGGGGGCGTGGTCGGCGCGAAGTACCTCGTGGCCTTCACCCAGAGCGGGGACACGGCCCGACGACTGGCCCGGCACCGCAACCCGATCCCGCTGCTGGCCTTCACGCCCGTGGCCTCGGTGCGCAGCCAACTGTCCATCAGCTGGGGCGTGGAGACCTTCCTGACGCCCGAGGTCAAGACCACCGACGACATGGTCCGGCAGGTCGACACCACCTTGCGCTCCCTCGGTCGCGCCGAGCCGGGGGAGAAGATCGTGGTCGTGGCAGGCAGCCCGCCGGGGACCCCGGGGTCGACGAACGCGATGCGGGTGCACACGATAGGCACCATCTGAGCTCGTTCAGTTGACGAGGTGGCCGAGGGCGTAGCGGGCGAGCGGTGCGTAGAGGGCGATGACGGGGAGCGGCCCGTTGAGGCGCAGCCAGGTCTCGCTGCCGCCGTGCCGGCCCTCGCGCACCCCGTGTTCGAGTACGAGCGACAGCGGGCCCAGCTGGACGCGCCAGCTCCACGTCTTGCGCTTGGCGTCGACCTCGAGGACGCGGAAGGCGATGCCCGGCGGCAGGTAGCTGTAGACGCGGCCGGTGAGACCGGGCCGGAGCCGCCCGACGGCCTCGACCCGGCGGATCTGCGGCGCCCACTGCGGCCACTTCTGCGGGTCGGCGTAACGCTCCCAGGCAGCATCGACGGGCGCCGAGCCCCGGGCCTGCACAGTCAGGGAGGTCATGTCGTCTGACCTGAGAGATGGGCCGTCATGTCCGGCACCCTAACGGGCCACCTGAGCTGCGGTTGAGCGGCTCTGCCGCCGGTCGCTCAGCGGACAGCGGTCAGCCCGGCCGTCCGCGGAGTCGGCCGGATGGGAGCCGGGACCGGCACGTCACCGTCGGTTGCAGGGATGCCGCGGGCGTCGAGGGCCGCCTGGACGACCTCGAGCCCGGCCATCCCGGGGAGACCGGCGACCTTGCGGTCGATGCGCCGGGCGAACTCGCGCCCGGTGGTTCCGCCCATCAGGTACTCGAGGAGGAACTGCGTCTCCTCGACCGGCATGACGGGGCTGCCCACCGGGGCCCAGAAGTTCTTCAGCGCCCAACGCGTGACGGTCCGCGCCTTGCGGGACCGCCCGAGCCGTTCGCGCGCCTCGGTGGCGTAGAAGGCGATGTGCCGCGATTCCTGCTTGGCGATCCGCCCGAGCAGCGTCGAGAGCACCGGGTGGCCCTCACGGGTCGCGAGCCGGTCGTAACCCGCCGCCGTGGACCACTCGTTCACCGCGCCCCACGTCATGTGCAGGGCGATGAAGTCGTGGCCGAGCACGGCGGAACCCACGGCGCTGGTCAGCGGCGAGAGGCGGTCCTTCACGCCGAGGCGCTGCCGCATCGGACCGATGCGCTCGTCCTCCGAGGCCTCACCGTGCGCCTCGAGGATCCGGCCGATGGCGACGCCGTGCCAGTACTCCTCGTAGTTCCACATCGTGAGGAACGTGGTCATCCGCGGGTCCTCGTGCGCATGGGTCAGCAGCAGGTCGCGGAGATAGCAGACGGTGTGCGACTCGACGTCGTGCATGAACCGCAGGGCCCGCAGCGTCTCCGGCGAGAGCGGGCGCTCGCCGAACACCGAGAAGTCGATGTCGTCGAACTGCACGGGCGCCACGGTGCGGCGGTAGGCGTCGATGTCGAAGCTCATGTCTCGTCCTTCGTGCCGTGACCCTTGCGTGGTTGCTCTCCGTGAAGGATGGCCCCCGACCGACGTGTGAGTTGCGGCACCGGAACGACAGGACCTGCCTACTACGCCAGACCCGCGCCGACGACGGCAGAACGACGACGAACGGCTACGCTGATCGGCGCTGTCCCCAGGTGGCTGCCACGAGTACGTGGCATGAAGGAGTCCAGTGAGCGAGCGCCCCGAGTCAGGCGATCAGCACGACGGCGAAACCGCCGAGCTGCGCCCCGAGTCCACACCGTCCGAGTCCCCACCTTCCGAATCCCCGTCGAGCGAGGCGACGTCGAGCGAATCCCAGTCGCCCGGGTCCCGGTCGGCCGAGTCCACGCCGGGCGAGACGACGTCGGCCGAGCACCCCCCGTCCGGTGAGACGACCGAGCAGCCCGCGGCGGAGCAGGCGGCCGAGCCCACGACGACCACTCCGGAGCAGGATCCCGACCAGGCCGCGGCGTTCGGTACCCCGACCTCGGGTGGCGACCGGGCAACAGGCGACACCGCAGCCACAGGCACCGCCGGTGCGGCAGGTGCACGCCTGCCCCCCGGCATCACCACCGGCCTGCTGGTCGCCGCCGTCGGCGCCCTGGTCACCGTGCTGGCGGCCTTCCTCACCTGGGCCTCCGTCGAGGTGACCAGCCGGGTCGGATCGGTCGAGGGTGGCGGCACCCGCTCGCTGCTCGGCGTGCAGGGTGGCCGGTTGGGCAAGGAGACGCTGGTCCTGGCGCTCGCTGCGCTGGCGCTGGTCCTCGTGATGCGCGCCCCGTCGAGCCGCTCCTGGGGGTGGATCGCCCTGCTGGTCGCCGGAGTTCTCGTCGTCGCGCTCGCCTCGCTCGATCTCGCGTTCATCTCCGATGCCTCCGACCTGCGCCGACGTCTCGCCGCCGTCCCGGGTTGCTCGCAGGCGGTGCAGTGCACCGGCGATCGCTCCGCCGGGGTGGGCGTCTACCTGACGATTCTCGGCGGTCTTGCGATCGCGGTCGGTGCCTTGATGCACCACGGGATCTTCGACAGGCTGCGGAAGGGGCGGACGCCCTCGGACGGCAAGCCCAGTCCGACCCCTACGCCGACCTCTACGCCGACGCCGACGGCATAGCAGGACGTGACCTAGGCAGCTCAGCGCTCCGGCGCCGCCCACATCCCCGCTCCCTACAGTGGGAGTGGTGAGGCGAC
>JAWWPF010000144.1:0-13680 GCA_033850795.1 Nocardioidaceae bacterium
CTCGGGGTCAGGACGTGGTGAAGTGGGCCGTGTCCGTGGCCATCGAGCGCATGGCGCTGTACTCGGCAGCGGTGTTCAGCTTGAAGAAGCAGGCGCTCCGGAGGCTGAACTGGAAGTAGAAGACCGCACGGATCACGGACTGGTTGGCGACGAAGTAGGCCTTCGCGTCACGCACCCACTGGGCGCGGCGCGAACCGGACTGGCTGGCCCACTCGGCCACGACGACCTTCTTGTGGTGCGCCCGGGCGAACTTCAGGGAGGGGTCCATCACGAACTGGAGGCTCTGCCACTTGCCGCTGCCGGGGCCGCAGTTCACCCAGTTGTACGGGTCGGTGCCCACGTTGTCGACGTAGGAGTCGCCCGGGTACCACTTCGCCGCGTAGTTGCTGGCGCTGGGCTTCGTGGCGAAGGCCCACGAGGTCATCTGCCAGGTGTACTCGACGTTGTGGACGCCCTGGGCGCGGAAGATGTCGACGACGTGCCGGTAGGCCGCGATGAAGTCGGACGCGGTTCCGTAGTGCTTGCTGGTGGCACCCTCGGGCTCGTGGTGGAAGGCGAACAGGGTCACGCCGGGGCGGGCCTTGAGCGTCTTGGCCCAGCGGACGATGTTGTTGTAGGTCGACGAGCCGGCCTTGGCTGTCGCCACGGTGTGCCAGCTCACGCCGGACCCCATGTTGACCATCTTGGCGTTGGGGACCTTGCCGGTGAGGCTGCCGTAGCCGTGGTACGCGAGGTGCGCGCCCACCTTGGAGGAGAGGCCGGTCGCGTCACCCACGGCACCGACGATGATCTTCGGGGTGGCGGCCTGCGCGGGAGCGGTGGTGGTGGGTGCGGCCAGCGCCAGGGCGGCGGCGGCCACCCCGAGCTGGAGGAGCCGACGCTTCGACCGACGGGCCGCAGGGGCGTCCTGCGTGCGGGCAGCACGGGCTGCCGAGAGGTTGAAAGTGAACAAGGGACTCCTCTTCCATGTACCGCCTACCGGGTTAGCTGACGGGTTCGGGCGGGAAGTAGGCCCTACAACGGCACCGTGGTGCCGCCGATTCACCCCAGGGAACGGGTCCCCGGCTCTCCTCACGCGCACGTGACGAAGACTCGGCGGGTGTCACTCGGGCGCCCACAGCGGACGACTTTGCCGGGTGACGCGAAGCAGGCTAGCGGCGGACGCGACGCACTGCCAAGACGTTCGGGACCTAAAGTAAAAACCCAAGTCTGTACCCCGGACACCTTGACAAAGGCATTCGTTTCCCAACGTCCGGCCGATGTTGCATACTGCCCTTAACGCGCCGGGGGGCGCGCATGTCTAACTTGGGGTGGATCTCAGATGCGCAGACTTGTCGCGTTCCTGCTTGCCGTCGTCAGTGGTGTGGGGGGAACGATCCTCATGTCGCCGGTGGCCCAGGCTGCGTCGACCGGGAACAGTGCCCGGCAGACGGGCCGGATCGTCAGTGAGGAGCCGGCGAAGACGACGCCGAACATCCTCGACGGGACGGTCTACTCGATCACCCAGGTGGGCAACCAGATCGTGGTGGGCGGCAGCTTCACGCAGGTGGAGAACGTCGGGACGTCGACCCCTATCGACCGACCGCACGTGTTCGCGTTCGACGCGACCACCGGCAAGGTCAGCGCCTTCAACCCCGCGCCCGACGGCACCGTCTACAAGGTGCAGGCCGCCGCGGACGGGACCTCGGTCTACATCGGCGGCCAGTTCGCGAACGCGTTCGGCGTCGCGGCGAAGAACCTGGTCCTGGCCGACGCGACCACCGGCGCCCGCAAGACGGCGTTCGCCGCGCCCAACCTCGACGGCCAGGTCCGCGACCTCGAGGTCGTCGGCACCCGGCTGTGGGTGGCGGGCAAGTTCACCCACATCGGCGGCCACGCGCAGAAGGCGCTGGGCACCCTCAACGCGACGACCGGTGTCTACGACGGCTACTTCACCGGCGTGTTCGCCGGTCTGCACAACCCGACGCTCGCCGGCTCGGTGACCGACGTGCTCCAGATCTCGACCGACCCGTCGAACAGCCAGCTGATGGCTGTGGGGAACTTCACCACCGTGGACGGGTTGAGCCGGTCCCAGATCGTGAAGATCGACCTCGGTACGACGTACGCCGTCTCGCCGTGGAGCACCAACCAGTACACGTCGGCCTGCTCGGCCAAGTTCGACACCTACATGACGGACGTGGAGTACTCCCCCGACGGCAGCTACTTCGTGGTCTCGACGACCGGTGCGTACGGCGGCACGACGAGCAACAACGGCGGCAACGGCTGCGACGTCGTGGCCCGCTTCGAGAGCAACACCACGAGCCTGTCGACGCCGAGCTGGACGGCATACACCGGCGGTGACACCACCTGGAACGTCGAGGTGACCGACAACGTCATCTACGCCGGCGGCCACCAGCGCTGGCAGAACAACCCGGGCGCCGGCGACGCGGCCGGCCCAGGGGCGGTGGAGCGCACCGGGATCGCGGCCCTGAACCCGGTCAACGGGATGGCGTACTCCTGGAACCCGACCCGGGCCCGCGGTGTCGGCATCCAGGACATGCTGGCCAACAGCCAGGGGCTCTACGTCGGCTCGGACACCACGCTGATCGGCAAGACGACCGGCAACCAGTTCCACGCGCGCATCGCCCTGATGCCGCTGGCCACAGGCAACACGCTGCCGACCATCGCGCCGAACACGCTGCCCGCCGACGTCTACAACGTGCCGACGGGCACCAACCAGCTGGTCCGGCGCAACTTCACCGGGACCACCGCGACTGCCTCGAGCAACGCGCCGACCGGTCCCGGCTGGACCGACGCCGTGGGTGCCTTCATGGTCAACAACAACCTCTACATCGCCCGCAGCAGCGGCACCACCGGCGTCCTGACCAAGCAGACCTTCGACGGCACGACCTACGGCACCGCGACGACGGTCACCACCGCCGACGCCTTGGTCCGGCAGGCCGGGTGGCACGACACCGACATCCCGGGCCTGACGAGCCTCTTCTACGCCAACGGCCGGATCTACTTCACCCTGTCCGGTTCGAACTCGCTCTTCTACCGCGGCTTCGAGACCGAGGACGACATCGTCGGCCAGCAGAGGTTCAGCACCTCCCCGCCGACCGGGATCAGCTACCTGAACATGCACGGCGCGTTCGTCGCCGGCGGCAAGCTGTACTACACGAACGCCACCGGCCAGCTGTTCAGCGCCACCTGGGGCACCAACGCCCCGGTCGCCGGCACCAGCGTCCAGCTCACCGGCACCGGCGTCGGAGGAACCAACTTCTCGTCCCGGGCGATGTTCGTGAACCCCGGTGCGGCGACGGCGCCTACCAACGCAGCCCCGACTGCGGTCGTTGCTGCTCCGAGCTGCCCCAGCCTCACCTGCACCTTCGACGCGAGCGGCTCGAGCGACCCGGACGGCGACACGCTGTCCTACGCGTGGAGCTTCGGTGACGGCACGACCGGCACCGGGGTGTCGCCATCGCACCCCTACAGCGCCGCGGGCAGCTTCCCGGTGACGGTGACCGTGAGTGACGGGAACGGCGGCAGCGACACCGCCACGACCACTGCCACCCCCACGGCCACGCCGCCGCCTAACCAGCCTCCGACGGCGACCCCCACGGTCAACTGCGGCGGCACGTTGACCTGCAACTTCACCTCTTCCGCCAAAGACCCCGAGGGTGGACCGCTCACCTACAGCTGGGACTTCGGCGACGGCTCTACGTCGACCCAGCCCAACCCGTCACACCCCTACGCGACCGCGGGAAACAAGAACGTGACCCTCAAGGTCACCGACGACCACGCCAACAGCATCACCAAGACCCTGGTCGCGAGCCCGGCCGACCCCACGGCCACCGGCATCAAGTTCGTCGGCAGCGCCCAGGCCAACGCGAACTTCACCACCAACTCGGTGAAGGTGCCGGCGGGCGTGCAGGCCGGAGACACGCTGGTGCTGTTCTTCATCGGCAACACGCTCGCCCCGACCTACACCGGGCCGAGCGGATGGACGGCGCTGGCCACCACGGACGGAACCGACATCGCCGTCCGGGCCTACACCAAGACGGCGACCGCGTCCGACCTCGGCAGCACGGTGGCGGTCACGTCGAGCGCATCGGCCAAGAGCGACCTCACGGTCGCGGCCTACCACGGCCTCACGCAAGGGGTGTCCGTGTTCAAGCAGGTGGTGCAGAACACGGCGACCGCCGTGCACACGACCCCGGCCGTGACCGCACCCGATGCCAACGGCTGGCTGGTCAGCTACTGGGGAGACAAGGGCGCGACGACCACGCACTGGTCCGGCCCCGCCGCCGCGACGCAGCGCTCCACGGGTGGCGCCGCGGTATCGTCCGGTCACGTGTCCTCCTTGCTGATGGACAGCAACGGCACGGTCGCGAGTGGCAGCCAGGGCGGCCTGGCCGCCACGGCCTTGGACGGCTCGGGCGCCAACAGCAGCTCGCGGGGCCTCACGATGAGCCTGCTCCTGGAGTGATGCCAGGGGCGGGGTCATCCGGGCTACTCACCGGCGCGGAGGGCCGCCCCGGTGAGTAGACCGGTTCTCCACAGATCCGTTCTGAGACCTTGTCGACCCGTAACCGAGTTGTATTCTGCTTCTCAAGGCCGACCCCGACCGTGCATCCCCCGTCACGGTCTGGGTCGGTTCTTCCGTGGAGGAGGACGCCGGACGCCCTCACCCGAGCAGCGCCGCGATCACCACGAGCACCGGCACGGACAGGATCGTGGTCACGAAGATGGTGTCGCGGGCCACGACCTCTCCCCGGCCGTACCTGGTCGCGTGCACGAAGATGTTCTGCGCCGTCGGGAGCGCGGCCAGCACGGTGACGGCAAGCAGCCCCGAGGCGTCAAGGTGCAGAACGAACCTGGCGACGAGGTAGGCCGTGAGCGGCTGCACGGCCAGCTTCAGCCCGGAGATGTAGCCGATCTCCAGCAGCGAGGTGCCGTGACCCGGCCGAGGTCCCAGGCGGAGCGAGATGCCGTAGGCGATCAGCATGGAGGGAACCGCCATCCCACCGACCAGCTCCAGCGGGTCGGCGATCCCGACGGGCAGCGCGACCCCGGTGACCGACAGGAGCAATCCCAGGATCGACCCCACTGTCAGCGGGTTCCGCAACGGCCGCGACATCGCCCGTCCGACCGAGAACCGCTTGTCCGAGGTCGCATGGTCCAGGAGGGCGAGCGCGATCGGCTGCAGGACGAGCAGCTGCATGAGGAGGGTCGGTGCGACCAGTGCCGCGTCGCCGAGGACGTATGCCGCGATCGGCAGGCCGAGGTTGCCCGCGTTGACGTACGCCGAGCTGAGCGTGCCGATCACGGTCTCGGCGAGGTCGCGGCGCCATACGGTGCGGGCCGCCGTCACGTACAGCGCGGCCGGGACGAGCACGCCGGCAGCGGACGCCGCGAGGTTGCCGGAGAGGACCGCCCGGACGTCGGCGCGGCCGAGGACGGTGACCATCAGGGCCGGGCTGGCCACGAAGAAGGACAGCCGCGACAAGACCACCCGGGCCTGGTCGTCGAGGACGCCGAGGTGTGCCAGCAGGGCACCGAGCCCGATCACCGAGCCGATGGTGAGGAAGCCCTCGAGCACACCCTCCACGCGGTCCCCTCTCTGTGGCGCTCCGAGGAGCGGGTCAGGACACCAGCCCGAGGAGCCCTCGGACGCGGTGCTCGGCGATGTGGAGCGCGGCGGCGAGCACCGTCGTACCAGGCAGTCCCGTCGCGGTGACGGAGCGCTCGAGCACGGAGGGGCGCACCCACGCCGGGTCGCCGCTGTCGCGCCCCGACGCCCGGCCCGCGCGCCCGTCCGGGAGCAGAGCCTGCTCGATCGCCTCCCGCAGGGGGAGAGCGTCGGTCAGGTCCACCTTGGCAGGGTCCGGCTGGCCGGGACGACAGACCATGTCGTGCCGCAGGCTCTCGACCAGCGCGGCGGCGGTGCGGTACGGCGCGGCCGAGACGAGCCCGGCGGAGAGGGCCACGGCAGTGACCGGCGCGAGGACCGGCACCTGCCGGCGGGCCAGCCCGGCGAGCTCGGCGTACAGCGCGAGGAGCTCCGGGTACGTCACCACGTCCGGACCGCCGACGTCCACGGTGCCGACTGCGTCACCTTCCAGCGCGTCGGCGAGAGCCCGGACCAGGTCGGCGGCCGCGATCGGCTGGACCCGGGAGCGCATCCACAGCGGCACGGGTTGCACGGGCAGCGCCGAGGTGCTCTGCCGGAGGATCTCGAAGGAGGTCGACCCGGCGCCGATGATCATCCCGGCCCGCAGGGACAGGGTGGCCGCGGGGCAGTCGAGCAGGATCTCCTCGACCTCGAGCCGGGACGCGACGTGCAGGGAGAGCTCGTCGCGGGGTACGTCGGGGACGAGCGCGGACAGGTACACCAGACGCCCCACGCCGTTGCGGGCCACCGCGTCGCGCATCGTGGCGGCGGCCACGCGATCTGCCTCCCGGAAGCCGCGCGAGGCCGGCGAGCGGACCAGGTAGCAGACCGCATCCACGCCGTCGGTCGAGGCCGCCGCGACCCGGTGGCCGCGGCGCACGAGCTCGGGGACCAGGCGGGACCCGACGTAGCCGGTGGCGCCGGCGACCAGGATGTGCACGAGGCAAGCATCGCAAGAGGGGTCAACCGGGTCGCTCAGGCCGGGTCCGCCGCCGGCAGCACCCGACCTTCCGCATCGGTGAACAGGGTGCCGTCGCCGAGGCGCCGGCGCATCACGTCGACGGCTTCGGGGTTGGCGTCGACGAGGACGAAGTGCCGTCCCAGTGCGGCAGCGACCGCGCCCGTCGTACCGCTCCCGGCGAAGAAGTCCAGCACCCAGTCCCCGGGGCGGGAGGACGGCTGCAGGACCCGGCGCAGCACGCCCTCGGGCTTCTGGGTCGGGTAGCCGGTCTTCTCGCGGCCCGTCGGCGAGACGATCGTGTGCCACCACACGTCGGTGGGCAGCTTGCCGCGCGCCGCCTTCTCGGGCCCGACCAGTCCGGGAGCCAGGTAGGGCACCCGCTCGATCTGCTCCTGGTCGAACAGGTGGGCGCCCATCTGCTTGACGTACACCAGGATCGTGTCGTGCTTGGCCGGCCAGCGGTCCTTGCCGCGTCCGCCGTAGTCGTAGG
Organism: Nocardioidaceae bacterium; assembly: GCA_033850795.1. Lineage (GTDB taxonomy): Bacteria > Actinomycetota > Actinomycetes > Propionibacteriales > Nocardioidaceae > Nocardioides_B. Next base: position 7,105 of record JAWWPF010000144.1, read on the forward strand.
CCCAGATCACCTCGTTGAGGAAGCAGTCGCGGCCGAAGATCTCGTCGAGCAGGACCTTGCAGTAGTGCGCCTCCCGCCAGTCCAGGTGCACGTAGAGCGTCCCGGAGCCGGTCAGCAGCCGGCGAGCCTGCTCGAGGCGGGGCGCCAGGAAGCCGGCGTAGTCCGCGAACGTGTCGGGATAGGACATCCGGCCGGTCACCTCGGTGGAGTAGCGGCGGCCGCCGAACCCGGTGCGGTCGCCATCGCCGTCGCCGGTTCCGGCGCGGACGGTGCGGAGGGTACGGCGGTCACGTCGGCCGCCTGTGTTGAACGGCGGGTCGATGTAGATCACCTGGAATGCGCCGTCGGGCAGCCGTGGCAGCACCTCGGCGTTGTCGCCCTGCACCACGACGTCGATGCAGGCTGCCAGGTCGATCACGACGCCCATCCTCCCAGGGCGGGCCGGACGGGCCGTCGTACCGCACCGGTCGGTGTGTTTCGATGGAGCGTGGGCATCGAGTTCGCCGGGTCGGCTCGTCCGACGCTGGGCGTGGAGTGGGAGTTCGCGCTGGTCGACGCGACCACCCGCGACCTGTCCAACAGCGCCAGCGAGGTGTTCTCGCGCGTGCAGGCCGCCCACGGCGAGCAGCCCAAGCTGCACCAGGAGCTGTTGCGCAACACCGTCGAGGTGGTCACCGGCGTCTGCGACACGACCGCGGAGGCCATGGAGGACCTGACCCGGACGCTGCGGCTGGTCGCGCCGGCGGCGCAGGAGGCGGGCGTCGACCTGTACTCCGCGGGTACGCATCCCTTTGCCGAGTGGTCCGACGCGCTGCTCACCCCGGGCCACCGCTACGAGGAGCTCATCGAGCGGACCCAGTGGTGGGGGCGGCAGATGCTGATCTGGGGCGTGCACGTGCACGTCGGGGTCGCGCACCGCGAGCAGGTGCTGCCGATCGTGTCCTCGCTGCTGAACCACTTCCCCCACCTGCAGGCGCTCTCGGCCTCCTCCCCGATGTGGTCCGGCACGGACACCGGCTATGCCAGCAACCGGGCGATGATGTTCCAGCAGCTGCCGACGGCCGGGCTGCCGTTCCAGTTCCAGACCTGGGAGCAGTACGAGTCGTTCGTCGCCGACCACCTGCGGACGGGGGTCATCGAGTACCTCAACGACATCCGCTGGGACGTGCGGCCCTCACCGCAGCTGGGGACCGTCGAGGTTCGGGTCTGTGACGGCGTGTCGAACCTCCGCGAGCTCGCGGCGCTCACCGCCCTCACGCACTGCCTCGTCGTCGACCTCGCCGACCGGCTCTCCGCCGGCGAGACGTTGCCCACGATGCCGCCCTGGCACGTGCAGGAGAACAAGTGGCGGGCGGCGCGCTACGGGCTGGACGCGGAGATCATCCTCGACGCGGCCGCGAACGAGCGGCTCGTCACCGACGACCTCACCGACCTGCTCACGCGGCTCGAGCCGCTCGCGAAGCGCCTCGGCTGCTCCGACGAGCTGCGGTCGGTGGAGGAGATCCCGCGCACCGGGGCGTCGTACCAGCGGCAGCGGGCGGTGGCGCGGCGTACCGGCGACCTCGTCGCGGTCGTGGACTCGGTGGTGCGGGAGCTCGACCTCGGCTGAGAGCCGGAGGATTCGTCCCGCAGATGCCCGGGTACGGCTCGACCATGACCGAGATGAACAGCAGCGACGACATCGGTGACAGCGGCGAGCCGAACGAGTCCTACAACGGCTACAGCGTCGACGACGAGGACCAGCCGCAGAGCAGTGGGGACAGCCTGGTCGACGACCGGGGCCTGGCTCAACCGCTCGACGAGGGGTACTCCCCGCCGGAGAAGTGGTCGGTGGCCGAGGGATACGGCAACACGCCGCTCGAGGAGGAGCTCGGCGAGACGCTCGACCAGCGGATCGCCCAGGAGGAGCCCGAGCCGGACCCCTACGAGGCGGCCGCCGAGGAGTCCCATGACGTCGAGGGAGAGGTCGGCCGCGACCGCGCCGGCCGGTTGGTGGACACCGACCGTGGCATCGGGCCGGACGACGAGGGCGACCTGATCGGCGAGGACGTCGGCATCGACGGTGCTGCAGCGAGCGCCGAGGAGGCCGCCGTACACGTCGTCGACGACGACACCGTCTGACCCCAACCCAACCCCTCGTTGAGACGGCGCTCAATTCCGTTGAGACGGCGCTGATTCCCGTTGAGACGGCGCGAATTCCGCCGCCCCCGGGAATTTCCGCCGTCTCAAGCGGAAAGGGCGCCCTCTCGACTGAAAAGGGCGCCCTCTCAACTAAGCAGAGGAAGGGGTGAGGCAGGTCAGGAGGCGCGGGCCTCTTCGCGGTGCACCCCGCGCTCGCCGGAATCGGTCAGCCGCGCCTCCTCGGCGGCCTGCGCCTCGAGCTCGGCGCGCCGGCTGGCCTCCAGCAGGCTCCGGGTCGCCTCGTAGTCGCCGGGGCTGCTGACCAGGTCCGATGCGCCCCTCTTGAGCCGCTGGAGCGCGGCGCGGGCGAAGACCTGCTGCTCGGTCGCGGTCCGCTCCGACCGTCCGCGGCCCAGGAAGCTCACCGACCAGTGCACGAGCGCACCGAACCGGTTCTTGAAGCCGGTCAGGTAGACCAGGTGCACGCCGAGCCACATCAGCCAAGCCGGGAACCCGGTCAGCTTCACCTTGCCGACGAGCGCGACCGCGCGGAACCGCGAGATGGTCGCCATGCTCCCCTTGTCGAAGTAGTGGAACGGCTTCGGCGGCTTCTCCGAGTCCGAGATCCGTCGCACGATCTCCTGCGCGGCATACTTCCCGCCCTGGATCGCGACCTGCGCGACACCCGGCAGGTGGTCCAGGCTGATCATGTCCCCGACGACGAAGACCTCGGGGTGCCCGGGCAGCGTCAGGTCGGGGTTCACGCTGATCCGTCCGGCCCGGTCCAGGGCGGCACCGGTCTGCTCGCTGAGCGTCTTGCCCAGCGGGTTGGCCTGCACGCCGGCGGCCCACACCTTCGTGCTGGCCTCGATCCGGCGGCGCGTCCCGTCCTTCTCTTGTACGTCGATCCCCCACTCGTCCACGTCCACGACCATGGCCCCGAGCTGGACCTCGACGCCGAGGTTCTCGAGGGACTTCTTCGTCTTCTCGCCGAGCTTCGCCCCGAAGGGCGGCAGGACCTGGGGCGCCGCGTCGAGCAGGATGATCCTCGCGTCGCGCGGGTTGATGCTGCGGAAGTCGTGCGCCAGGGTGCGGTGGGCGAGCTCGGCGATCTGGCCGGCCATCTCGACCCCGGTGGGCCCGGCGCCGACGACCACGAAGGTCAGCAGCCGCCGGATCTCGTCCTGGTCCTCGGAGATCTCGGCGAGCTCGAAGGCGCCGAAGATGCGGCCGCGCAGCTCCAGGGCGTCGTCGATGCTCTTCATCCCGGGCGCGAACTCCGCGAACTGGTCGTTGCCGAAGTACGACTGTCCAGCGCCCGCGGCCACGATCAGCGAGTCGTATGGCGTGACCGTGACCCTGTTCAGGACCGTCGACGTCACGGTCCTCGCCTCGAGGTCGATGCCGGTGACCTCACCGAGGAGCACCCTCGCGTTCTTCTGCGAGGCCAGCACCTCGCGGGTGGGCGGCGCGACCTCGCCCTCCGACAGGATGCCGGTCGCCACTTGGTAGAGCAGCGGCTGGAAGAGGTGGTGGGTGGTGTTCGCGATCATGGTCACGTCGACGTCTGCATGCCGCAGCGCCTTCGTGCTGAACAAGCCGCCGAACCCCGACCCGATCACGACCACCCGGTGCCGGTTGCTGCTGTGGCTCTTCGCGTTCGTCATGGTGACCTCTCCCCTGGATCTCAGGGCCGTTGTCCGTGGCGTGCTGCGAGGGCGGTCGAGTCGGCCGCCTGGGCTCTGCTCCTACCCAGTTTCGACCATCATCTGACACAACGCATCCCGGGTCGTTCGCATGCCGGGACCGGGATGACCCGCATCACGTGCCCGGCCGCTCTCGAGCGCCGGCGGACCGGACCCGCGTCTACGGCGTACGCCGCCGTCAGGACGGGCAGGATAGGCCCGTGAGCACCCTTCCACACCCCTCAGCAGACGGGCACTTCGACCTGGCGGTCATCGGCACCGGCTCGGGGAACTCGATCGTGGACGAGCGGTTCGCGCACCGCCGCGTGGCGATCCTCGAGAAGGGGATCTTCGGCGGCACCTGCCTCAACGTGGGCTGCATCCCGACCAAGATGTTCGTCTACCCCGCTGACCTCGCCAGGGGCGCCCGGCACGGCCCGGCGCTCGGCGTCGAGACCCGGTTCGAGGGGGCGCGGTGGCGGGAGATCCGCGACCGCATCTTCGGGCGCATCGACCCCATCTCCAGCGACGGCCGGATCTGGCGGGCCGAGGCCAACCCGAACGTCACGCTGTTCGAGGGCCACGCCCGCTTCGTCGACGTACGCACCCTCGACACCGGGACCGGCCGCACGATCACCGCGGACCAGGTCGTCGTGGCGGCCGGGTCCCGGCCGGTCATCCCCGACATCGAGGGGCTGGACGACGTCGGCTTCCACACCAGCGACACGGTGATGCGCATCGACGACCTGCCGGCCCGGGTGCTGATCCTGGGCGGCGGGTACGTCGCCGCCGAGTTCGCGCACGTCTTCGGCGCCTTCGGCTCCGCGGTGACGGTCGTGAACCGCTCCTCCACGCTGCTCCGCAGCCAGGACGACGACATCTCCGCCCGCTTCACCGAGATCGCGCGGCACCAGTGGGACCTGCGGCTCGGCGTCACCGTCGCGAAGATCGAGCGGTATGACGCAGGGGTCCGTGCCCACCTCTCCGACGGGAGCACCGTCGAGACCGACCTCGTCCTCGTCGCGATGGGCCGCCGGTCGAACGCGGACGGTCTGGACCTGCCCCGGACCGGCGTCGAGGTGGACGAGGACGACGTGATCGTGGTCGACGACCACCAGCACACCGCCGTCGACGGGATCTGGGCGCTCGGCGATGTCGCCAACCACTTCCAGCTCAAGCACGTGTCCAACCACGAGGCCCGCGTGGTCCAGCACAACCTCCTGCACCTCGACGACCCGGGAGCCTGGCGGCGCGCCAGGCACGACGTTGTGCCGAGCGCCGTGTTCTCGAGCCCGCAGGTCGGCACGGTCGGCCTGACCGAGCGGGCCGCGGCCGAGCAGGGGGTCCGCTACGTGGCTGCCCGGGAGGACTACGCCGGGACCGCGTACGGGTGGGCGATGGAGGACACCACGAGCTTCGCGAAGGTCCTGGCGGACCCGGACACCGGCCAGATCCTCGGCGCACACTTCCTCGGCCCGCAGGCCGCGAACCTCGTGCAGCTCCTGGTGCAGGCCATGTCGTTCGGGCAGAGCGCGCTGGAGGTCGCGCGCGGCCAGTACTGGATCCACCCGGCCCTGAGCGAGGTCGTCGAGAACCTGCTCCTGGCCCTGCCGGAGCGGATCGTCCCGCTGCACGGGTCCAGCGGCTCCGGCTGGCTCTGACCGTCAACCACCGGCCGGCCGGACCAGCTCCTCCGCCACCGTCCGCAGCCGCGGGTGGGCGTCGTCGTGGCCGTGCACGACGCCGCCGAGCCACCGGAAGGCCAGTCCCTCGGGCCGGTCCTCCAGCACCGCGATGCTGTTGTCGAACCAGGGTCCGGCGAGGTTGTGCCACGTGAACGGCGCGTGCGGCACCTTCGCCGAGCGGGACACCAACTTGCCCAGCGGCCCCGCCACGCCGTACGACAGCACCGCCGTGGCGAACCGCATCCGGCGTTTCAGCGGGTTGCGGATGGGTGAGCACACCGCTTGGACGATCCTGCTGCCGGGCGCCGACGGGCCCCGCCGTACCTCCGCGAGGTAGGAGTGGTGCACGTCGCCGGACAGGAAGGTCACGGTCTGCGGCGGCGTACCCCGCCTGCCCTCGGCGACCTCCAGGACCATCCTGGCGACGTGCTGGAAGGACTTCTGGAAGGCCGCCCAGTGCTCGAGGTCGACGGCCCGGCGCAGCCGCTCCCCGAAGGCTGCGGCCCGAGCGCCCCAGGAGCCGGCGGCGACGGCCTCGTTCCAGGCCTCGAGGTAGTGCACGCCCGGAGGCATCAGGAACGGCAGCGACGTCCCGATGAGCAGGTGACGGACGTCCCCGCGGAGCTGGTCGTCCAGCCAGGTCCGCTCAGTCACGTCGAGGAGCTCGCGGCGGTCGGGCTCGAGGACCCGCGCCGCCCTCGAGTCGACCACGACCAGCCGCACGTCGCCGAAGTCGCGCGCATGGCTCCACCGGAAGGTCTCGGGCTCCGCGTACACCCGCTCGATCATCTCCTCCAGGTCGTCGGTCAGGTCGAGCTCGTCGTCCGGACCCGAGTCGGCGGCGTGCTGGAGGACCCGCCGCCACAGCCCGTCCTCGCGATCCTGCGGGGACAGGTTCCCGAGGTGCTGGTAGACCCAGTACGACGCGAGGCCGGCGATCACCCGCTCGTGCCACCAGCTCGTCTGCTCGATCTCCTGCTTCCAGGCGTAGGAGGTGTTCCAGTCATCGCGCACGTCGTGGTCGTCGAAGATCATCGAGCTCGGCAACGTGGACAGCAGCCAGCGGTTGAGCGGGTCCTCCCAGG
>JAWWPF010000147.1:0-5047 GCA_033850795.1 Nocardioidaceae bacterium
GGCGGCGGCTCCGGCGGCGGCTCCGGCGGCGGCTCCGGCGGCGGCTCCACCGACCCGACGGGCGGCCCCACCGGCAACCCGAGCGACCCGCCCGGCGTGACCCCGACGGACCCGCCGAGCAGCACGCCGACGGACACGCCCACCCCGACGCCCACGCCGCCGACGGACACGCCCACCCCGACCCCCACGGAGACGCCGTCTCCGACGGAGACCCCGAGCCCGACGAGCGACCCGGCCGCGTGCACACCAGACGGCACGGACCCGACCTGTCCGCCGTGCGACCCGGCCGCGCCGACCCCTCCGGTCACGGTGCCTGGCGCCCCGGCATGCACTCCCCCTGCGAGCGCTGAGACGTCGGGGTCCACAACGCCTTCCACAACGTCTGCGCCGTGACCCGGAACCCGGCCCGCTCGTAGAGGTCGCCCGACCCCGCGTCGCAGGACGCGGCAGGCGCGGGGACGGCCACGGACACACGTGCCGCCCCGAGGTGCGCCGCCGCTTCGTGGGCTGCCCGTAGCACCGTCTCCACGTGGCGGGGATCCGGTCCTCCTCTGCCTTCCACGACATGGGCGAACGCGTGCACGCCGTTCGAGCCGTGCTCGAGCTCGACCCTCAGGCGGGCGACCGGCTGCTGGCCGTCGTACGTTGTCCACAACCCGTCGCCGTCAGGACCCGGGATTCCGGGCCGGCTCAACGGGATTCCGGGCCGGCTCAACGGGTCAGGGGGTGCGGTGAGGGTGAGGTTCGAGGGGCGGTAGCCCAGCCCCTCGTACAGGCGCACGGCCGCGACGTTGTGCGTGAAGACGTTCAACCGCATCACGGTGGCCCCGAGGTCGCGGGCGGCCTGCTCGGCGGCCAGCATGGTGGCGCGCCCCAGCCCCTCGCGACGGGCCTCCGGGAGGACCTCCAGGTCCATCACGTAGGCCTCGGTCCCGTCCGCGAGCGCGCGCAGCGCCAGCCACAGATAGCCGGCGGTCGTCGGCTCCTGCGGGCGGAGCACTGACCAGAAGACGTGTCCCGGGGTAGCCAGACCCTCCGGCAGGAGGTCGGCGAAGACCTTCTCAGCGAGCGCGGCGGCCTCGCGCTCTGCTGCGAGACCCGCGGCGACCTGGTGCGCCACGAACCCGCGCCTCGAGCGCGGGGACCATGCGTCGAACTCCGCCCAGGTCATCGGCTTGAGGCCGACGGACCCCCGGGCGGCCGGGCGGCGGCTCAGGCGGGCTGCATGCTCTCGTCGAGGGTGAGCAGCGGCGACTCGTGCACAGCGGCGGCCAGGGCGTCGTTCTCCGCCTGGAGGCGCATGATGTGCGCTTCCAGGTCGGCGACGCGCTGTCTGAGCCGACGGTTCTCCGCGGTGAACTGGGCGACGACCCGAGGGTCGGTGGTGCTCATGTAGCCGAGGAGGGCCTTGGCCATAGTTGTGTCCTCCGAGGGGTTGAGAGGTCGTGGCACGCCATCGCGGCGGCTGGTTGTGCAGCCGGACGAATGGGGTACGCCTTCTAGGTTCCCACGCCTTCCGGCACCGGTCAATCCCGGCATCGTCGGCTACCGCGGGGTCCTACCGTGGGGGGATGGCCCGTCCCCTCCACATCACCGGCTGCCGGTCGCTGTGCAGCTGGCAGGACAGCGGTGAGCGCCTCGACGGCGAGCAGCTGTTCGCCTGCTCGGGCTGTGGCAGCGAATGGGTGCCGTCCGAGGCCTGGACCCCCGTGGACTACACCGGGACCGTGCCCGACGCGGTCGCGGAGGCCCGTCGTGCCCGTGGCGGCGGCTGACAGCGCGGACAGAAGTACGACGACCGGTTCATGAACGCGACCCGGCGAATGGCGGTGCCGCAGCGGTCGCAGGCCCTGCCCTCGCGGCCGTAGACGTGCAACGAGCGGTCGAAGTAGCCGCTCTCGCCGTTCACGTTGACGTAGAGGGCGTCGAAGGAGGTCCCTCCTTCGCGCAGCGCGGCAGCCATCACCTCCCGGGCCTCGCACAGCACCCGGCGCAGGTCGACGGGGCGCAGCCTGGTGCCGAGCCGGTCACCGTGCAGGCGCGCGCGCCACAGGGCCTCGTCCGCGTAGATGTTGCCGACCCCGGACACCACGGTCTGGTCGAGCAGGATCCGCTTGATCCCCGAGGCCCGCCGGCGTGCCCGGTCCACGAACAGGTCCTCGTCGAACAGCGGGTCCATGGGGTCGCGGGCGATGTGGGAGATCTCGGCCGGCAGCTCGGCGCCTCCCGGTGAGACGGACAGGCCGCCGAACATCCGCTGGTCGACGAACCTGAGGTCCAGGCCCGCCGGTCCCGGACCGGGGCCGAGGGTGAAGCGGACCCTCAGGTGCCGCTCATCGGGGGCGGCGGCCGGCTGGACCAGCAGCTGGCCGCTCATCCCGAGGTGGGCCAGGACCGCGTCGCCGCTGTCGAGGGGGATCCACAGGTACTTGCCGCGCCGTCTCGCTGCGAGCAGCAGCCGGCCGGTCAGGAGGGCAGCAAAGTCCTCGGCTCCCGCGAGGTGCCGGCGCACCGGGCGTGGGTGCAGCACATCGACCTGCTCGATCCGGCGGCCGACCACGTGCGCCTCCAGGCCGCGCCGGACGACCTCGACCTCGGGCAGCTCAGGCATCGCGCGTCACGCCTCCCGGCGAGCGCTCCGGCGCCGCAGGGCCCTCACAGGCCGAGCGGGTCGCCGTGGCTCTTGGCGATCGCGAGGTACGCGGTCTCCGCGGCCTGCTGCTCGGCCTCCTTCTTGGACCGACCGGTGCCGTGACCGTAGAGGTTCTGCCCCACGCGCACCTGGGCGGTGAAGGTCTTCTCGTGGTCGGGGCCCTCGTCCTCGATGACGTACTCCGGCACACCGAGCGAGTGCTCGGCGGAGAGCTCCTGAAGGCTGGTCTTCCAGTCCAGGCCGGCACCGAGCCGCGCCGCGTTGTCCATGAGGGGGTCGAACAGCCGGTGCACCACCGCGGTGGACGCCTCGAAGCCGCCGCTGAGGTAGACGGCGCCGATGAGCGCCTCGACCGTGTCGGAGAGGATCGAGGACTTGTTCCGGCCGCCGGTGGACTCCTCGCCGCGGCCGAGCTTGATGTGGTCGCCGAGCCCGATCGTGCGGGCGACCTCGGCCAGCGCCCGGGCGTTGACCACGGCAGCGCGCAGCTTCGCCAGCCGCCCCTCGGAGAGGTCCGGGTGGGCCCGGAACAGCGTGTCGGTCACGATTACGCCGAGCACCGAGTCACCGAGGAACTCCAGGCGCTCGTTGGTGGGCAGCCCACCGTTCTCGTAGGCGAAGGACCGGTGCGTGAGCGCACGCTCGAGCAGGTCCGCTTCGAGGGCCGGCTTCCCGAGCGCCTCCCGCAGGTCGTCGTACGACGAGTCCGTCATGTCGGCGCGGCCCCCGGCCGTGCTCGTCAGAGGACCTGGCGACGGTCGCCGCGGCCGCCGTACTGCCCGCACTGGGGGCAGGCCCGGTGCGGCAGGTGCTTGCCGCCGCACGCGGGGTTCGGGCACGTCACCAGGGTCGGCGCGGCGGCCTTCCACTGCGAGCGACGGTGGCGTGTGTTGCTGCGCGACATCTTCCTCTTCGGGACAGCCACGGTGTACTCCTCTGGTTGACGGTGCGGCCGACGGCGTGGCGGGCGCCCGGTGGGCGCCTGGTCGACGGCCGGGTCGACGGTCTGGTTCACGGCAGGGCTCCGGTGAGCCCCGGTCGAGTTGGTCGGGTCGATTCGGTCGGGTCGAGCTGGTCGGGTCGAGCTGGTCAGTCCTCGGTCCGGTCGCCGGTGGTCTGCGGCAGGTTCTGCAGCGCCGCCCACCGGGGGTCGACCGGGTCGTCGTGCTGGTGGCCGGGGTCGTCTGCCAGCCTGGCGCCGCACTCGGCGCACAGACCCGGACAGTCGTCCCGGCACAACGGCTGGAACGGCAGCGCCAGCACCACCGCGTCCCGCAGCAGCGGTTCGAGGTCGAGCAGGTCACCGTCCAGCCGGCCGGCGTCCTCGTCCTCCCCCTGGGTCGCGGTGTCGCTCTCCTCGTAGGCGAAGAGCTCCTGGAAGTCGGCCGCGACGTCGTCGCGGATCTCTGCCAGGCACCGCACGCACTCGCCCTCGAGCCGGGCGTGCGCCTGGCCGGTGACGAGCACCCCCTCCATGACCGCCTCGAGCCGGAGCTCGAACCTGATCGGGGACCCCTCGGGGACTCGGAGGACTTCGATGCCGAGGTCTGCCGGTGCCGGTGCCGTGAAGCTCTTCCGGCGTTGCGACCCCGGGCGGCGGCCGAGCTCGCGGGTGTCGAGCACGAGCGGCGCTCTCGGGTCGAGACGCACGGTTCTTCCACTTCCTGACAGGGGCACGACAGACCAGGTCTCCGGGCGTCGACCCGGAGATCCGTTCCAAGGCTACCGAATGGGCTGCCCGGCGACCAAACCGTCCCGACCGGGTGCGACCGACGGAGACCCGGTGCGGGTCAGGTCTGCGCCTCGGACTGCTGGCCCAGCCGGTGGCGGAGGCGCTCCAGGACGAGTCCCGGGACGAGGCCGGACACGTCTCCGCCGAACGTCGCCACCTCCTTCACCAGGCTCGAGGCGAGGAAGGAGTACTCCGGGCTGGTCGGGACGAAGACGGTCTCGATGCCCGAGAGGCTGGCGTTCATCTGCGCCATCTGGAGCTCGTAGTCGAAGTCGCTGACCGCCCTCAGGCCCTTCACGATCGCGTGGACGTCGTGCTCGTTGCAGAAGTCGGTCAGCAGCCCGTCGAAGCCGGCGACGCGCACGTTGGGGTAGCCGGCGCACACCGCGCTCAGCATGTCGATGCGCTCGTCCGGGCTGAACAGGCGCTTCTTGGAGGCGTTCACCCCGACCGCCACCACGACCTCGTCGAAGAGCCCGGCTGCGCGGCCGATGATGTCGATGTGCCCGTTGGTCACCGGGTCGAAGGACCCCGGGCATGCTGCTCGCCGCACGGCTGCTCCTCGCTCAGTCGGATGCGTGACCGTACCAAAGCGACGTCTCGCCGTACCTCTTCGTCCGCGCTCCGTCGAACCCCTCGGGCCAGACCAGCGCGGGGTCTCG
>JAWWPF010000180.1:0-31731 GCA_033850795.1 Nocardioidaceae bacterium
CTTCAGGATGACGAAGTGGTCCGCAACGAGGTGAGCGTGGTGCGGATTGTGCGTGATGAAGACGACGCCGAGACCGGCGTCGCGCGCGGCAGCCGTGTACTTCAGCACGACCCCGGACTGCTTCACGCCGAGGGCGGCCGTCGGCTCGTCGAGGATGAGCACCCGGGCACCGAAGTAGACAGCCCTCGCGATCGCCACGCACTGACGCTGTCCTCCGGACAGCTCCCCGATGGGCTGGTCGATGTCCTTGACCACGATGCCCATCTTGCGGAGCTCCTCGTCGGCGACGCGCCGCATCTCCTTGGTCTTCAGGCCCGCCAGAGGCATCTTGCTCGAGGTCAGCTCGGAGCCGAGGAAGAAGTTGCGCCACACCTCCATCAGGCTCACGACCGCCAGGTCCTGGTAGACCGTCGCGATGCCATGGTCGAGCGCCTCACGGGGGGAGGAGAAGTGCACCTCGTTCCCGTCCACCTTCAGAGTGCCCTCGTTGTGCCCGTGTAGACCGGAGATGATCTTGATCAGGGTCGACTTGCCTGCCCCGTTGTCACCGAGGACGCCCGTGACCTCCCCCGCCCGCACGGTCAGGTTGATGCCCTTGAGGGCACGGATGGCGCCGTAGCTCTTTCCGACGTCGATCATCTCGACGAGGGTCTCACCCCGGTTGAGGTCGCTGTCCGCGTGCTCGGCGATGGTGTCGGTCATGGTCAGCCCACTTTCCTCGAGGTCGACAGCTTCTTCACGTACAGGTTCACCAGCACTGCGAGCAGCAGCATCACGCCGAGGAAGGCCCGGAACCAGTTGGGGTCCCAACCGGCGTAGACGATGCACAGGTTCGTCATACCGAAGATGAAGGACCCGATCGCGACGCCGATGGCGTTGCCGTAGCCGCCGGTGAGCAGCGTGCCACCGACCACCGCGGCGATGATGTAGAGGAACTCGTTCCCGACGCCGTTGCCCGCCTGCAGCGTGTTGAAGTTGTACAGGGTGTGCATGCCCATGAACCAGCCGAGGAAGGAGACCGTCATGAAGAGGCCGACCTTGACCTTGGTCACCGGAACGCCGACCGCGCGAGCGCTCGCCGCGTTCCCGCCGACCGCGAAGATCCAGTTCCCGATCTTCGTGCGCTGCAGGACCCAGCCGGAGATGGCCACGAACGCTATCCACCACAGGACCGTGATCTGCACGTTGACGGAGCCGAGGTCGAAGCTGGAGGCGAAGATCGCATGCAGCGTCTTGAAGCCGTCCATCTGGTTGATGTTCTGCGTCGAGACGGAGCCGGTCACCAGCTTGGTGACGCCGAGGTTGACGCCTTGGAGCATGAAGAACGTGCCGAGCGTGATGAGGAAGCTGGCGATCCCCGTCTTCATCACGAGGTAGCCGTTGATGAAGCCGATGATCAGCGCGAAGGCAAGGGAGGTCACGGCCCCGATCCACAGGTTGAGTCCGAGCTCGTAGGACAGCATCGCGTTGAACAGGCCGGCCGAGGTGACGATGACTCCGGCAGAGAGGTCGAACTCGCCGCCGATCATGAGCATGCCCACCCCGACAGCGACGATGCCGATCGTGGAGCTCTGGTACAGCACCGTGAACAGCGAGTCCCAAGAGCGGAACGCCGGAGCTACTGCGAGGAAGAAGATGCCGATCACGATGGCGGCAACCAGTGCGCCGATCTCGGGTCGGGCCAAGATGCGGTTGATCAGAGGCTGCTGAACTCGGTTCGACGCCTCGGCGTGTGCACCGAGGGCCGGTCTGTCAGTGGTCTGGCTCATGGGCTTCTCCGGGTTGGGTAGAGCAGAGGAGCCGACCGGCCGGGCGACCGGGCGGCCCCTCCGCCTCTGCTAGCGGGTGTTCTTCTGCGCGAACGGAAGGATCTTGTCGATGTTGGTCTTGTCCACGAACGAGGGACCCGTGAGGACCGGACCGCCACCACCCATGTCGTTGCCGTTCTTGATGTTCAGGTAGAGCGCCGTGATGGCCAGGAAGCCCTGCACGTAGGGCTGCTGGTCGATGGAGAACTCGATCTTGCCGTCCTTGATGTCCTGAGCCGCGTCGGTGTTCAGGTCGAAGGTGATGAGCTTCGCGCTGCTGTTGGCCTGATCCTTGGCCTTGATCGCGTCCAGGGCGATCGGGGCCCCGAGCGTCACGATCGAGTCGATCGACTTGTCCTGGGAGAGCTTCGCCTGGAGGGACGACGTCACAGCAGAGTCGTCCGCGCCGTTGACCTGGATGTTCTCAGTGCCCGGCACCTTGGTCTTGACACCGGCGCAGCGAGCCTCGAGGGCCACGGAGCCGGCCGCCTGGATGACGCACAGCGGGTGCTTGCTGCCGGCGGCGGCGAGCCGCTGCCCCGCAGTGGCGCCGGCCAGGTTCTCATCGGAGCCGAAGTACATCGATGCGCCGGTCTTCTTGTACTGGTCGATACCAGAGTTGAACGCCACGACCGGGATGCCGGCCTTGTTTGCCGCAGCGACAGATCCGGCCAGGGCGTCCGGCGTGGCGAGCGTGGTTGCAATGCCGTCGACCTTCGAGTCGATGGCGTTCTGGATCAGAGTCGCCTGCTTGCTCGGGTCCGGGTCGTTGGAGTACTTGAGCGTGACGCCCTCGTTCTTCGCGGCCTGCTGTGCACCGGCCTTGATCTTGTCCCAGAAGGTGTCGCCAGGCGTCTCGTGCGTGACCATCGCGAGTGTGTAGCCCGAGTTGTCACCGGCTCCGCTGCCGCCGCTGCCGCCGCTGCTGTTGTTCTTCGGGGCGCCACCCTGGCTGCACGACGAGGTGATCAGGGCGATTACCGCGATGAGAGCGAGTGCGCCACCCTTGCGGGTTCTGCTCAGGTTCATCGTGAGATTCCTTTCGTAGCGGACACGCGCCTGTCCGGCCTGGACAGGTAGCGGCTGAGGCCAGGGCCGGCGACGGAAGCCACCGAGGGAGAGTGAAGGACCACCCACCCTGCCGAGGGAGAGCATCGAGGTCGTTCGGCGGGTCATGCGGCGGACCTTCCCGTGAGATGCCGGTCACATGCCGACGTGCCTAGCCTCGTCAAGTACCTATCTTCTGTCAAGCATTTGTTCTTACATTCTCAAGAAGAACTGGGTTCGGGTGTCTCGCCCGACTGGTCGGTCGGCGCCAGGAAGTCCCGCTGCTGGGACAAGTGGCCCTCATACCGGCTGAAGGCCTCACGCGTCGATTCCAGGTGGGACACCTGGCTCACCGGCACATCCCACCAGGCCCGGCTGTCGGGGGCGTATACCAGTGGGTCCGTGTTGACGTGTATGACGATCGGCCCGGAGTCATCCGGCGCTGCCTTCGCGGACCGGATCGCCTTGTCGAGCTCGGCGCGGGACGCGACCTCCATGACGTGCACACCGAGACTTCGGGCGTTGGCGGCAAGGTCCACCGGAAGGACGTCGCCCGCCAGCCGACCATCGGCATCCCTGTAGCGGTAACGAGTGCCGAAACGTTGGGATCCGAGCTCCTCCGACAGCGAACCGATCGAGTGGAAGCCGTGGTTCTGCACGAGGACCACGATCACCTTCACCCGTTCCTGGACCGCGGTGACCAGCTCGGTGGGCATCATGAGATAGCCGCCGTCCCCCACCATGGCGAAGACGTCCCGAGTCCCGTCGGCGAGGCGTACCCCGATGGATGCCGGCACCTCGTAGCCCATGCAGGAGTAGCCGTACTCGACGTGGTACCCCTTCCGGTCGCGCACCCGCCACAGCTTGTGCAGGTCCCCAGGCATCGAGCCGGCCGCACAGAGCACCACGTCGCGCGGATCGCTGATCTCGTTGACCAGGCCCAGCACCTCGCCCTGGGTCAGGACGCCCGGCGCCAGCCGGTCGGTGACAGAGGCAGCCGGGTTGTAGGCGGCCTCCACCTCGGCGTCCCACTCGCGCCACAAGCGCACCTGTTCGCTTCGATACCCGTCCTCGACCGCGTAGTCCCCGAGCTCCTCCGCCAACGCCGTCAGTGCCTCGCGGGCATCCCCCACCACGGACACGCCGGCGTGCTTGTTCGCGTCGAAGGCGGCGACGTTGACGTTGATGAAGCGCACGTCTGGGTTCTGGAAGACGGTCCGGGAGGCCGTCGTGAAGTCGCTCCACCGGGTCCCGACGCCGAGCACGACGTCAGCCTCCCGGGCCAGCGCATTGGCGGCCGTCGTACCCGTCGACCCCACGGCGCCCACCAGCTGGGCGTGCCCATGGGGAAGCGAACCCTTCCCCGCCTGCGTCTCCCCCACCGGGATCCCGGTGCGTTCACACAGGTCCTGCAGCGCCTGCTCGGCACCGGAGTAGTGCACACCCCCGCCGGCCACGATCATCGGTCGCCGGGCTCCGCTCAGGATGTCGGCGGCCGCGGCGACACGCGTCCTCTCGGCCGGAGGCCGGGCCATGTGCCAGGTCCGCTCCGCGAAGAGGTCGACCGGCCAGTCGTGGGCCTCTGCCTGCACGTCCTGGGGCAGCGCCAGGGTGACCGTCCCGGTCTCCGCCGGGTCCGTGAGCACCCGCATGGCCCTCAGGAGCGCCGACGGCAGCTGCTCCGCGCGCCAGATCCGGTCGAAGTACCGGGACACCGGCCGGAACGCGTCGTTGACCGTCACGTCCCCGGCATCCGGTGGCTCGAGCTCCTGCAGGACCGGCGCCGACCTCCGCGTGGCGAAGGTGTCCGAGGCGAGCAGCAGGACGGGTAGCCGGTTGATCGTCGCGAGCGCGGCTCCGGTCACCATGTTCGACGAGCCCGGACCCACCGAAGCGGTGCAGACCCAGGTCTGCAGCCTGTCCTTCTGCCGCGCGAAGGCCACCGACGTGTGCACCATCGCCTGCTCGTTGCGTGCCAGCACGTAGGGCAGCGCAGGTCGGTGCCCGGCCTGCAGCGCCTGGGACTCGTGCTGCAGCAGTGCCTGACCCACGCCGGCGACGTTGCCGTGCCCGAAGATGCCGAAACAGCCGGCGAAGAGCTTCTGTCGTTCGCCGTCGCGCTCCGACCACTGCACGGCGAGGAACTCGACCGTCGCCTGGGCGACGGTGAGACGGACGGTGTCGCTCATCGAGGGTCTCCTCCGACGGGAAGTCTGGGGTCGACGGCCTGCCCGTCCCAGGCCTGGCGGACCCAGGCGTGGCTCGGGTCGTCGCAGATCAGCCAGGCTCGTTGCGGGCCGGGGCCGGCCATCACGTTCAGGTAGTACAAGTCATAGCCGGGCGCGGCCATCGACGGCCCGTGCCAGCCGTGCGGGACCAGCACCACGTCACCGGTCCGTACCTCGGCGAACACGTCGATCGGCCGTTCGGAGGTGCCGTAGACGCGCTGGTAGCCGACCGGGTCGCTCGATCCCGATCCGGCAGCCTCCACCCCGGCTTCGACCTGGGTCTCGAAGTAGTAGATCTCCTCGAGCTCCGTCTCCATCCCGTCCCGCTCCTCGTCGTGCTTGTGCGGAGGGTAGGAGCTCCAGTTCCCCGCTGGGGTGAGGACTTCGCAGGCGATGATGGAGTCCGCGTCCAGGGTTGCCGGCACGGCGAAGTTGCGCACCTCGCGGGAACAGCGGCCGGCGCCACGCAGCTCGACCGGCACCTCGCCCGCGGAGACGTGCCGGAAGCGCTGGCTCGTGCGCTCACCGACCCGCGCGGAGCAGATCGCGATGCGTGAGCCGTCCGTCGTCGCGGTGAGCGTCATACGGGATCCAGCCGGCAGGAACGCGACGTCCGTGGGGCCAGAGAAGACCGAGGCCCGGCCGGCGAGGTCGGCCTCGTGCCGGGTCCCCTCGGTGTCGACGCAGACGACGGACGCCGCACCGGCCAGCGGGACGACGACGTGCTCCCACCCAGGCTGCTCGAGCGACCATGCCTCGCCGAGACCGAGGTCGACCACGTGGAGGCCGGTGTGCTGCCATCCGGGCAGGGAGTCGTCGACGACGACATCGCAGTGCTCGCGGCGGATCGTGCCTCGCGGAAGGAACCAGCGGGCCTGGTCCGCCGTCATCGTGCTCCCGCGCTGCCGCCGTGCACGAGGTCCGCCGCGATGTCGACCGCCGCGGCGACATCTCCGTCCGGAGGGAAGAGGAGGGCGCGCCCGACGACAAGACCGCGGACGGGTGGGAGCTCGAGCGCCTTGCCCCACGCCGCATACGTGTGCTCGGGATCCCCTTGCGGGTCACCGCCCAGCAGAAGGGTGGGCATCGTGGTGGCTTCCATGACCCGTGGCAGGTCCTCGACGACGGGAAGCTTCAGCCAGGTGTGGGCGCTGCTGGCCCCCAGGCCCGCGGCGATGTGGATGGACCGGATGGTGTTGTCCGTGTCGAGGAGGTTCGTCACCCGACCACCATGGACGACCGACATGAACGGCTCGATCATAGCCATGAGACCGTGCTGCGCGAGCTCGGTGACCGCCTGGCCCGTGGTGTGCAACGTCGCCACCGTGCCGGGGTCGGACAGGCAGATGCGGGCCAGCATCTTGCCGCCCTCCAGGCCCCGTGACGCGATCTCGCCGGCGGTGTAGGCGGTGAACCGGTCGTCGAGCTCGAAGGTCGCCCCCTGCAAGCCACCGCGGTTCATCGAGCCGATGACCAGCTTGTCGTCCAGGACCCCCATCAGCAGCAGGTCGTCGAGGATGTCAGGTGTGCCCAGCACCCCGTCGACGCCCGGCCGCGACAGTGCGGTCGCGAGCCGCTCGAGCAGCGCCGGGCGGCTGGCCATGGCCATGGAGTCGGAGCGCACTCCCAGGGCCCCGCGCGCCGGATGGTCCGCGGCGACCAGCAGGAGTCGGCCGTCCGCGCCGAGAAGCGGGCGCTTGGAGCGGGCATCCCAGCCCTGCGTGATCCGCTGCGGCTCGCGGGCCCGGATCTCGGTGAGATCGACCATCGACGTCATGACTTCCTCCCGGGGGTGCGGCTGGTGAGCGCCCGGACGACTTCCGCCTCGTCCGGCATGGCGGTGGAACACTCCAGTCGTCCGGCGACCAGCGCTCCGGCTACGTTGGCGAACTCGAGGATGCGGCGCAGCTCCCAGCCGGCCAACAGGCCGTGCACGAGCGCCCCGCCGAACGCATCCCCTGCTCCGAGACCGTTGACGACCTCGACGGGGAAGGGAGGGACCTCGACGCGCTCGTCCACCGTCGCCGCGAGCACCCCGCGGGGACCCTGCTTGACCACGGCGATCTCGAGGCCGCGGTCCAGGAGGGCGTCGGCGGCCCGCTGCGGGTCTGTCTCGCCGACCGCGACCTCACACTCCTCGCGGTTGCCGACGGCGACGGTGACATGCTCCAGCGCCTTGCCGACCTGCTCGGTGGCTTCCCCGCGGTCCGACCAGAACATCGGCCGGTAGTCGAGGTCGAGGATGGTGTGGCGACGTCTGGCCCGGTGCTCCCACGCGGCGGCGTGCGCGGCCCGCGAGGGCTCCTGGGACAGTCCGGTGACGGTTGCCCAGAACACCGCCGCGTCCCGGATCGCGTCGAGAGGCAGGTCGTCGGGGGTCAGCTGCAGGTCGGGGGCGGTCGGGTAGCGGTAGAAGTACAGCGGGAAGTCGTCGGGCGGGAAGACCTCGCAGAAGGTCACCGGCGTCGGCGGCCCTTCTCCGTCGAGGATGAACGACGGGTCCACGCCGAGGCGCGCCGCCTCGAGACGCACGTACCGGCCGAACGGGTCCCGGCCGGTCCGCGTGACCAGCGCGCAACGGCGGCCATAGCGGGCGGCTGCGACGGCTACGTTCGTGGCGCTGCCGCCGAGGAACTTCTGGAAGGTCGAGACGTCCTCCAGCCCGACACCATGCTGCAGAGGATAGATGTCGACTCCGGTGCGTCCCATGGACACGAGGTCGAGGGTGCTCACGACGCGCTGCCTCCGATCTCGTCCATGCTCACCGGACGTCCTTCCGCACGGGAGATCTCGCAGGCCTCGGCGACCCGGAAAGCCTCGAGTGCGTCGCTCACCGTGCAGGGGTTCTCCGTGCGTCCCGCCACCACCTCGCAGAACGCCGTGAGCTCCTCGCGATATGCCGGCAGGAACCGCTCCATGAACGACCACTTCCGCGGGCCTCGGGGATAGTCGACGCCCTCCTCCGCCGGGAGCACAGCGAGGGAGTCGTCGTACCCCACCCCGATCGTCCCCTCGGAACCCATCACCTCCATGCGGACATCGTGGCCGGCGCCGTTGTAGCGGGTCGCGGACACCGAGACCAGGGTCCCGTCCTGGAGTGTGAGCACGGCCGCGCCGGTGTCGATGTCTCCGCCCTCGCTGAAGAAGCCCGCGCCCTTGTTCGCGCCTACGGCGTACACGGTGGCGACCTCCTGGCAGGTAACGAAGCGCAGCGCGTCGAAGTCGTGGATGCTGCAGTCACGGAACAGGCCACCACTCGTCGGGATGTATCCCGCCGGCGGCGGCGACTGGTCGTGCGTGTTCGCCCGGACCGTGTGGATGAAGCCGAGCTCACCGCTGGCCACGGCCTGGCGGGCCCGGCGGTAGCCGACGTCGAAACGCCGCTGGAACCCCACCTGCACCGGCACCTCTGCCGCCTCGACGAGCTCGACCAGCTCGACTGTCTCGGCGAGGCTCGCCGCCACCGGCTTCTCGCAGAAGACGGAAACCTTCGCCGCCAGAGCGGCGCGCAGGGTGGGAGCATGACCGGAGGTCGACGTGGCGATGACCACCGCGTCGACACGGGAGAGCAGGTCCTCGAGATCGGGTGAGGACTCGTATCCCTTCTCCTCCGCCAGCCGGCTCGCGGTATGGGGCACCACGTCGGTGATCACCACTTGCTCCACGTCCCCGAGTGCGGCGAGAGTCGAGGCGTGGAACGCCCCGATACGCCCCGCGCCTGCCAAACCGACTCGCATGAATGGAGTGTCCCGTCTCTTCCGACTGCACTGACCGGTGGGATCGATGACCAGGGCCGTCACGATGCCGCAATCGGATCGAGGTGTCAACAGTTTGTACTTACATATTGACTTGACGACTAAGTGATGCTTCTCCGCTATGATTGTCCTATGAGCGCCCTTCAGGTCAAGGTGACGATCGATAGGCAGTCTCCGGTCCCGCTCTACCACCAGCTGGCCGAGCAGCTCAGCAGCGCGATCACCCAGGGGCAGCTGCAGCCGGGTGACCCTTTCGAGAACGAGATAGCGGTCGCCGAGCGACTCCAGGTCTCGAGGCCCACCGTCCGCAGAGCGATCCAGCAGCTGGTCGACCAAGGTCTCCTCGTCCGGCGCCGGGGGCTCGGCACGACCGTCGCCAACAGCAAGGTGCACCGGAAGTTCGAGCTCACCAGTCTCTACGACGACCTACTGAGAGACGGCCGGCAGCCGTTCACCACCGTGCTGGAGCACGAGGTGGGGACGAACGAGAGGGCGGCGTCCGCGCTCGACCTGCCCGCCAACACGCCGATGCTGCACATCGTGCGGGTCCGGCGTGCCGGGGACACACCCTTGGCCGTGATGACCAACTGGCTCCCTCCCGGCCTCGACGACCTGACCCGACGCGAGCTGGAGGAGCGTGGCCTCTACGCGGCCCTGCGGGACCGTGGCGTGAAGCCCGTGGTGGCTCAGCAGAGCATCGGCGCCCGGATGCCGAGCGCCCTCGAGCGCAGGCAGCTCGAGATCCGCGGGTCGCAACCGGTGCTCACGATGACCCGGATGGCGTTCGACGCCTCCGGCAACGCGGTCGAGTTCGGTGACCACAGCTACCGGGCCTCGGACTACACGATCGACCTCATGGTCGACGAGCGTTGAGCGTCGGGACCGCGCGTACACTTCGCGCGTGGCAGAACGAACCGGACAACGCTCTCGCCTCACGCGCTCGGACCCCCTGACCGTAGGGATCGATGTCGGAGGGACCAAGGTCCTCTCCGGCGTCGTGGATCAGGCAGGGCGTGTGCTGTCCCGTGAACGCCGCGTGACACCCGGCCACGATGCCCAGGCGGTGGAGGACACGATCGTCGATCTCATCACCACCTTCGCGAGGCAGCACGACGTGGCTGCCGTCGGCATCGGGGCCGCCGGGTTCGTCGACGCATCCCGGTCCCGGGTGATGTTCGCGCCTCACCTCAACTGGCGCGACGAACCGCTTCGGGAAAAGGTCGCTCGCCGGGTTCATCTCCCCGTGGTGGTGGACAACGACGCCAATGCAGCTGCCCACGCGGAATCGCGCTTCGGAGCCGGAAGGGGACACCGACTGGTCCTGTGCATCACCCTCGGGACGGGTATCGGGGGTGCCCTGGTCATCGACCAGCGAGTCTTCCGAGGTAGCAACGGCATGGCCGGAGAGTTCGGCCACATCCAGGTCGTCCCCGACGGCCACCGGTGCCCGTGCGGGAACAGAGGGTGCTGGGAGCAGTACGCGTCCGGCAACGCTCTCGTCCGAGACGCACGCGAGCTCGTCGACGCCGACTCCCCCGTCGCACACCGGCTGCGCCAGATCGTGCAGCGCGACTCCCGTCGGCTGACCGGTCCGCAGGTCACCCGCGCGGCCATGGACGGCGACCCCTTGTCGAGAGAGCTGCTCGCCGAGATCGGGACCTGGCTGGGTGTCGGTCTGGCCGGCATGGCGGCGGCGTTCGACCCGGACTGCATCGTCGTCGGAGGCGGGGTCTCCGACGCCGGAGACCTGCTGCTCGAACCGGCCAGGGCGGCCTTCTCCCGCAACCTCGTAGGCAGGGGCCATCGGCGGGAGCCGCCGATCCTGGCAGCCGCACTCGGAAGCAACGCCTGCTTCGTCGGAGCCGCGGACATGGCTCGCTCTGCGGCCCGCCGGTCCCTGCGGATCCGCCGCCGGAGCCGTGCCCGCGACGGCGTCCCGCGCCGGCGGAGGCTGAGGGCGTCGGCGGACGAGTGACTTCCGCCCCGACACAAGACGGGCCAGGACACTGATCGAGCACGCGCCTGCGGTCTGGGTGCTGCTGGGCGTGGCGGCGCTCGTCGTGGGATTCGCCAAGACTGCCATCGGCGGCCTGGGCACCGTCGCGGTCGCCCTCTTCGCCGCTGCCATGCCCGCGCGCGAGTCGACCGCGGCCCTGCTCCTCCTCCTCCTCGTGGGGGACGCCCTTGCGGTCGCGGTCTACCGGAGTGACTGCGACTGGTCGATGCTCCGGCGCCTGGTCCCGACCGTCCTCCCCGGTCTGGCACTCGGAGCGCTTCTTCTGGATGTCCTCGACGACGCAACGATCCGGGACGCCATCGCAGTTGTCCTGCTCCTGCTGGCGCTCGTGCAGCTGCTCAGCCGACGACGACGAAGCGGCGACGACCTTCGCAGGTGGTCGTGGCGGCGCACGTCCGCGGTGGGTGCCGCCGCCGGGCTCGCGACGATGGTGGCGAACGCCGCAGGACCCGTCATGACGCTCTACCTGGTGGCGCAGGGCGTGGACAAGCGCCGCTTCCTCGGCACAGCGGCCTGGTTCTTCTTCGGCGTGAATCTCTGCAAGGTCCCGTTCAGCGCCGGTCTCGGTCTCTTCGACCGCGGTATGGCGGTCACCGCCGTCCTGCTGAGCCCGCTGGTCCTCGCCGGCGGACTCGCCGGGATCGTCGTCGCCCGCAGGTTGGAGCAACGATCGTTCGACATCGCTGTCCTGTGCGCGTCGTGCGTGGGCGCGCTGGGGCTGCTCGTCCGCTGACGTCGTCACCCACGGTCGGTGAACGCCTCCCGGAACCGTTGCAGTGCCGTCGGGCTGTCACCGGCGGCCCATGCCTCGAGCCCGACGACGCCGTCGTAGCCGACGTCGTGCAGGCTCCTGGCTATGGCGGTGTAGTTGATCTCGCCCGTGCCGGGTTCACAGCGACCCGGGACGTCCGCGACCTGGATCTCACCGATGTGCGCGATGCTGTCGCGGATCAGCTGGATCAGGTTCCCCTCGCCGATCTGGGCGTGGTAGAGGTCGAGGTTCATCCGAAGGTGGGGGCTGTCGACGGCCCGGACGAGGGCGCGCGTGTCGGCGGCCCTGGCGAAGGGAGTGCCTGGATGGTCAACAGCGGTGTTGAGGTTCTCCAGGCAGAACACGACCCCTTCATGTCGGCCCAGCTCCGCGATGCGTGCCAGCGTCTCTTGCGCGCGTGTCCACATCGCCTCGGTCACCTCATCTCGTGGCTGCACCGGCAGTCCTCGCGAGTCGAGTCCGGTTCCGTGCAGGTTGAGGTTCGGCGTTCCGAGCGCGGCCGACGCCACGATGGACTGCTGGGCGGTGCGCAGCAGGGCCTCGGCACCCTCGGGCTCGGTGAGGTTGCCCTCGACGTACCCGGTCATGGACGTGAACAGCGCGCCGGTGGCCGCGAGGGCGTCGAGGTCCTTGGTGGTCCAGTCCCAGATCTCCACGGCGAAGCCGAGGTCGTCGATGATCCGGACCCGCTCCTCCATCGGTTCGTCGAGGAAGACCATCTCCGCGCACACCGCGAGAGTGAAGCCGTATCCGTCACTCACCGGGCGCCGACCTTGTCGACGGGGACGGGGCCACCGCTCGTCACCGACTCGATGCTGGCCAGCGCGAGGGCCAGCGCGCGACGGGCGTCCTCACCGGTCACGGCCGGCGCACGCCCTTCGCGAACCGCGTCGGTGAACTCGACGAGCTCGGCGGTGTAGGCGTCGCGGAACAGCTCGACGTCGCTGCGAACCGTCTCGACGTGGCGACCGCTGCTGGTGGAGTGCTGAAGGGAGGACCGGGCTCCACTTCCCATGGTGAGCATGCCGCCTGAGCCGAACACCTCGCCACGGACGTCGTACCCGTAGGCGGCCGAGAAGCTGGCCTCGGCCACGCCGATCGCGCCGTTGTCGAAGGTGATCACCACGACCGCGGTGTCGAGGAGCCCGGCGCCCTTGTACTCCGGGGCGACAAGCGCATCTGCCGTCGCGTAGACGCTGACCGGCGCGGCGCCCGGGTTCAGCCACTGCAGGGTGTCGAAGTCGTGGATGAGGGTCTGCAGGAAGATGGTCCAGGGTGGTACGCCGGCCGGGTCCGCCAGACCGGGGTCGCGAGTCAGCGAGCGCAGGAGCTGCGGGGTTCCGACGGCCCCCTCGACGACCAGCCGGTGCCCAGCCTCGAAGTCGGAGGAGAAACGACGGTTGAAGCCCACTTGCAGCACCACCCCAGCCGTCCGGGCCGCGGCCACACCTCGGTCGATCTCGTCGAGCGTCAGACCCATCGGCTTCTCGCAGAAGACGTGCTTGCCTGCCGCGGTCGCGGCGACGATCAGCTCGAGGTGGGCCGGGGCGGAGGCGGTGATGACCACGGCCTCCACCTCAGGGTCGGCGAACAGGGCCGCCGGATCGGAGTGCGCCTGACACCCGAGCTCGGCGGCGAGGCGGTCGGCGGCTCCGGGGCGCGGATCCGCCACTGCGCGGAGCCGCGCGCCGGGCACGTGCCGAGCGAGAATGGTGGCATGCGAGATGCCGATCCTCCCCGCTCCGACGAGCCCGACGCGTACCGGATCTGCGGACGCCGCTGCGCGACTGCCCATGGGGTCATCTCCTCGTGACGGGGACTAGAGCGCTCTAGTCTGGGACCTCTGGTGCGCACAGTCAAGAACCGGCCCTAGAGCGCTCTAGACTGGCAACCGATGCGAGAAGGAGGCACGGTGGCGAAGTCCCCGAAGCGGTCCCCGAACGTCACGATGGCAGACGTCGCGGCGCGGGCCGGAGTCTCCCGCGCGCTCGTCTCCATCGTCCTCCGAGACGTGCCGGGGGCCGGCCCGGCGACCAGGCAGCGGGTCATGGAGGCCGCGGAGGCGCTGGCCTATCGCCCCGACCAACGCGCGAGGCTGCTCGGCAGCAACCGCAGCCGGACCATCGGCGTCGTCTTCGGCCTCCACCAGGCGTTCCACGCGGAGCTGGTCGAGTCGCTCTACGGTGCGGTCGGCACCACGGCCTACGACCTCGCTCTCGGCGCCTGGGCCCCGAGCCGGGACGAGCATCGAGCCGTGCAGTCGCTGCTGGACTACAGGTGCGAGGCACTCGTCCTCCTCGGCCCCGCGCTGCCTCGGGCCGCGATCGAGGAGCTGGCTGACCGAGTGCCGGTGGTCGTCGTGGCACGAGCCTTGCGAAGTACCTCCGTGGACGTGGTTCGCACCGACGACTCCCGCGGCGTCCGCATCGCCGTGGAGCACCTGGCAGATCTCGGCCACACGTCCATCACCCACGTCGACGGCGGACGCGCACCCGGCGCCGCCGAACGCCGACGCGGCTACCGCACCGCCATGCGCGACCTGGGCCTCGACTCCGAGACCGAGGTCCTCGTCGGGGGGCTGGCTGAGCACGACGGCGAGAAGGCCGCTGCCCACATCCTCGCCGACGCCCGTCCGACGGCCGTCACCGCATTCAACGACCGCTGCGCCGCTGGACTGATGGCAGCTGCGCGAGCGCGAGGGGTGCACGTACCGAACGACCTGTCCGTCGTGGGCTACGACAACAGCCAGATCGCGAGCCTCGACAGTGTCGCACTCACCACGGTCGCCCAGGACGCACCAACCCTGGCGGCCTCCGCGCTCGAGCTCGCTCTCGCACGGGCCGAGAGGAACTCCGACCGGTGCCCGCCCACCGAGATCGTCGTCCCGCCTCGGCTCGTCGTCAGAGGGACCACTGCTCGGCCGCAACAGCCGTGAGCGACTCGGGCTGACTCCTTGAGGGTTTCTCCCACCCGGAATGGACGGGATCCGGCAGGCTGGGCACCGGTCCGGACCCATCCGCCCCTCGTACGGTGGCGAACCATTTCCGGAACCACGCGCAACGGGTGAAGAAGGAGGCGGTGGGATGTCCGAGCCAGGGCTGCGGCTCGTGCCTGCACAGGGCCCCTCTGACGTCGACCTGCTGCTGGGCCGCGTCGCCCGCGGAGACTCAGCGGCCTTCGAGTCGCTGTACGACCAGCTGGCGGGTGCCGTGTTCGGGCTGGCCCGACGCGTGGTACGCGATCCCGCTCGGGCCGAGGACGTCACGCAGGAGGTATTCCTGGAGGTATGGCGCAAGGCGCCGCGCTTCGACCGCTCGCTGGGCAAGGCCCAGACCTGGGTCATGACCATCACGCACCGCCGGGCCGTGGACGCCGTACGCCGCAACGAGTCGCAGAAGCGCCAGGACGACCGCCTCCCGCCCGAGCGGATCAGCCACGACGAGCCGGCCGACAGCGTGATCCATGCCGAGGAGAAGGGTGCAGTCCGCGAATGTCTGGACACCCTCACCGACCTGCAGCTCGAGTCGGTGCGGCTGGCGTACTTCAACGGCTACACCTACGCCGAGGTGGCGACCCTGCTCGACAAGCCCCTGCCTACGATCAAGACGAGGATGAGGGACGGTCTCATCCGCCTCCGCGACTGTCTGGAGGGGCACCGATGAGCAGCGACCTGCACACCCTCTCCGGGGCGTACGCGCTGGACGCGCTCACTCCTGAGGAGCGGGCGCTGTTCGCAACGCACCTCGGGGACTGCCCGGCGTGCCGCGAGGAGGTCCGCGAGCTGCAGGAGGTCGCGGCGCGGATGGGCGCAGACGAGCCGATCGCTCCGACGCCCGAGCTCAAGGCCAGGATCCTGGCCGCCGCAGACCGGCAACCGCAGCTCCCGCCGAAGGTGACCACGCTCGAGCGGGACCGGCGCCACCGCCGGACCGCCTGGATCGGCGGGGCGGCAGCCGCTGTCGTGCTGCTCCTGGCCGGCGCCTTCACCGTGGTCAGGCTGCAGCAGCCCGACGGGACTCCCGTCGCCAGCTCGCCGGTCGCCCAGGTCTTCAAGGCTCCGGACGCCCACACCGCGACGGTCAGGACGGCGAACGGCGGCCGGCTCCGGGTCGCCACGTCCACCGCCCGTGGCCAGATGGCGGTCTCCACCACGGGACTGCCCAGGCTCACCGGCCACAGCTACCAGATGTGGACCATCCGCAACGGCCGGGCCACCAGTGCCGGCGTGATCGCCGACGTCAGCACCGGCAAGGTGCTGCGCCTGCCGGCCGACGGTACGACGGTCGCCATCACGATCGAGCCCCCTGGCGGTTCGGATCAGCCCACGCAGAAGCCGATCGTCGCCATGGACCCCGCGACCGTCTGAAGCCGGCGGACCGCGCGCAGGCACACCCCCCGGTGATCACCCGGGACCTCGTCTCAGGCCGTCCTGCCGGCCGCCATACCCCTGCTGTGGTGGCGGCACCTGCTGACGTCCCGACCCTGCTGGGCATCGTCACTGCCTACGGACCACATCGGTCGTCAACGGTGCGGCAGCGACGTCCTGCTCCCTGGGCTGGTGGCGCAGCGACGACCGCCAGTCGGCGTTCGGCGGTCTACTGGTGGATGCGTTGAGCGCTCAGCTCGCGGTCCTCGTGGGCGTCCTCACGTACCTCTGCTCCACCGTCGCAGGGAGCGGGATCGACGCCCGATCCAGCCCAGCCGCCGCCGTGACCCCTGGATCTTGGTGAGGGGAACCGCCGCGGCCATGCGGTGAACCCACCTGGCTCGCGGGACGGCGACGCCGACGGGGGTCGCCCGCGAGCAGCTCGCGCGCAGCCCAGCCCGTCGGACGGGCACTCGAGCGCGTGCAACGGGACATATCCGCCCGGATGGGGCGACGGCCGGAGCGAGTGCACGTCCGAGCGGTCGCCGGGGAGGGGTCGGTAGGGCGCGAACCGCCGCGCCCGTGACGCCAGCGGCCAGTGCACGTCCGAGCTCATCTGCGGAGCTCTGGGCGGGCGCCCGGTCCGAGAGGACGACGAAAGGGGCGCCGAAGCACGGCGCCCCTTCGAGGTGTTCGGGTCAGGCGCCGTTGGGCCGGTGAACGCCTGTGAGGTGTGCGAAGACGACCTCGTTGCCGACGTGGTGGTGGATCGTGCGGTCGAAGTCGCTGCAGGTGATCAGGCGGAGCTCGGCCCGGCTGAGGTCCTTCGCGCCGTACACGACGTCGGTCGGGAACGCGGTCTTCTTGTAGTCGCGCACGGCGTCAACGGTGAAGGTGACCTCGACGCCGTCGCTGCGCCGGACGTGGATCCGGTTGCCGGGTCGGATCGCGCCGAGGCGGAAGAAGACCGACGGGCCTCGCGTGGTGTCCACGTGGCCTTCGATGACTGCTGGGCCCGGCTGTCCGGGGGTCGGGGAGTTCTTGAACCAGGCGGCCCGGTCCTCGTCCGGTCCCGGTTGCGGGACGGCGAGCGTGCCGTCGGCGGCCAGGCCGATCGGCCGCAGCGACGACCGGACCCCGATCGCCGGGATGGTGATGCGCAGCGGTCGGGACGCAGCCAGCGGCGCGGGCGCCGCCGGGGCGCCGGAGGAGCCGGGTCGCCCGGGCGCGGATCCCGGGCGTGCGTCGGACGCGACGCTGTGTCCAGGCGGGTCGATGCGGCCGATCGCCCGGGGTGGCTGCGGGGCGCGGACCTGCGCCGCCACAGCCACCACGATGAGCACCACACCCGCTGCGCCGGCCGCCACGGCGAGCACCCCCGAGGGCCCACCCCGGCGACCGGCGACAGCTGAGCGTCGAGACATCAGAGAAGCTCAGATCCCTGCAGTCGCGCGCCTGCGAGACGCCATCAGGACGCCGCCCGCCGCGAGCAGTCCACCGCCCGCAAGGAGCAGACCGAGGTCCTCGACGCCCGCGGTCGAGCCGGTACCGGTGGCCACGCCGCCGGCCGGCATGGAGCTGAGCACGCCACAGAGGGCGGGTGAGGTGGCGGCCAGCGGGAGGCTGGGAACCAGGTCGCTCTTCTCCTTCTGCGCCTTCTTGCTCAGGGTGGCCGGGTCGAGCCCGTGCACGACGATCACCGCGGTGCCGTTGCGGAGTGCGCTGACCGCGCCACCGCTCAGGTTGATGGTCCGCGAGTAGTTGGTGCTGCCACCGCTCGGCGCGATCTTGATGTCGGTGCCGGCAGCCGGGCTGGTGTCACCCTTGGTCGAGAGGGTCGTCTGGATCCCGCCGTACTGGGGCGCACCTTCCGTGGTGCTGACCACGCCGTCCCCGTTCTGGTCCGCGGCCATGGTGGGGCACTGGCCGCGAGCGCCGCCGTGGATGTGCTGGACGTGCGGGTAGGCGCCGCCGCCGAACGACGCGGCGAGCCCGCTCCAGCTGACCTTCACCTGACCCTGGTTCCCGTGCAGCGTGACCGTGGCCATCCCGGATCCGTTGGAGTGGTTCAGGGGGTTGAGCGTGGTCTGGTACGACGTACCGCTGTCGGCGAGCGCCGGCGCAGCCAGCGCCGTGAGGGGCAGAGCCGCCGCGGCGAGCGGGACGAGGAGACGCGTGGTGGTGCGCATGGAGATTCCCTTCGATCGATGAGCGATCACGAGCATGGACCGCCATGAAGCGGCCACTGCCCTGATCAGGCGTTGATGTGAGGGGTTCGCCGCTGCCACCAGGCGGGCTTGGTGGGATCACGACTTTTTTCTTCCACGAGGCCGACGACCCATCCATGGCGGGCCGGAGAGCGAACCCACCACAACCGCTCGAGAGGACGTCGTGATGAAAACCCGCGCTCTGCTGGTCTCCGTGGCCGCCGTGTCCCTGCTGGCGTCCGCGTGCGGGTCGGCGAGTATGAGCCCGGCCTCCGCACCCGTTGCACAGTCCTCGAGCAGCATGGCCGGGATGGGTCACATGTCGCCCGAGGAGATGGCGGCCATGAAGGGCCCGTCCACGTCCGCGTCGATGATCTGCAGCGACGAGATCGCATCCGCGGTGAAGCGGACGTTCGCCCTGACCCGCCGACCGACGACCACCCGGTCCTGGTCGATGACCGACCTCACGTTCGCCTGCACCTACCGGCTGCCGGGCGGCGCCCTGCGGATGACTGTCCAGGACGCGCCCGACACGATGACCGGACGTCCCTACTTCCACAGCCTGCGCACTCGACTCACCGGGGCGAGGACGATTCGTGGCGTCCAGAGCCTCGGCTTCCCCGCCTTCGAGACACCGGGCGGCGACGTGGCCTTCCTCAAGGACGGCAAGACACTCCGAGTCGACGCGAGCAACCTGTCGCGCAGTGCCCTGCCCGCCGGGTTCACCCGCCAGCAGGCCGCCTACGCGGTGGCCGCGGCCGTCATCGCCTGCTGGACCGAGTAGCCCCAGCTACCCCAGCTCGTCGCGGCGCCGTGTCAGGTAGGCGATCTCGGCGGTGTTGCCTGCCAGCTCGATGGCCTTGTCGTATGCCGCCCGCGACTGCTCGCTACGACCAAGCCGCCGCAGCAGGTCGGCACGGGTCACCTGGTAGGCGTGATAGCCGGACAACGCGCCCTCCAGTCGGTCGACCGCCGCCAGTGCCACCTCTGGGCCGTCGAGCTCCGCCACCGCGATGGCCCGGTTGAGGGCGACGATCGGCGAGGCATCGAGCTGGACGAGCTGGTCGTAGAGGGCGACGACCTGCGCCCAGTCGGTGTCGGGCATCTCGCGAGCGGAGGTGTGCACCGCGTTGATCGCGGCGAGGATCTGGTAGCGACCCGGAGCAGCTCCGGTGGCCAGGCGCTCGCGCACGAGCCGATGGCCTTCGGCGACCATCGCGGCGTCCCAGGCGCCACGGTCCTGGTGCTCCAGGGTGACCAGCTCGCCGCCGGCCGAGACCCGCGCCGGGCGGCGGGCCTCGATGAGCAGCATCAGCGCCAGCAGCCCGGCCACCTCACCGTCCTCCGGCAGGAGGGCACGGATCATGCGCGTGAGCCGGATCGCCTCGATCGTCAGGTCCTGACGGACGGGATCGGTCCCGGGGCCGGTCGCCAGGTAGCCCTCGTTGAAGACGAGGAAGAGGACGGCGAGCACTCCGGACACGCGTGCCGGGAGATCCTCCGCGGACGGCACCCGATACGGGATGCGCGCCGCCTTGATCTTCGCCTTGGCGCGGGTGATCCGCTGCCCCATCGCGCTCTCCTGCACGAGGAAGGCACGAGCGATCTCGGGCACGGTCAGACCGCCGATCATGCGCAGGGTCAGCGCCACCCGGCTCTCCATCGACAGCGCCGGGTGAGCACAGGTGAAGATCAGCCGGAGCCGCTCGTCCTCGATGGCGCCGACAGGTTCAGGTGGCCCGTCGTACGTCAACTGCGCCTCCTCCTGCTTGTCCTGCCGCTTGTTCTCGCGCCGGATCCGGTCGATGGCCTTGCGGTTCGCGGTGGTGGTCAGCCAGCCCCCCGGGTTGGGGGGCACCCCGTCGGTCGGCCACCGCTCGACCGCCGTCGCGAACGCCTCCGCCGCAGCCTCCTCGGCGATGTCGAGATCACCGAAACGCCGGGTCAGCGAGGCCACCACCCGCGCCCACTCCTCGCGGTGCGTCCGGGTGATGACCTTGCTGGCCTCGGCGCTCACAGGAACGGGCGGACCTCGACCTTCCGGTTGCAATGCTTGGACCCCTCGGCTGCGATCTTGAGCGCCAGGTCCAGGTCGGCGGCCTCGATGACCCAGAAGCCGGCGAGGTACTCCTTGGACTCGAGGAACGGACCATCGGTCAGCATCGGCTCCGCACTGCGGTTGTCGATCACCGTGGCCGTGCTGGGCTCCGCGAGGCCACCGGCGAAGACCCAATGGCCCTCCTCCTGGAGCCGGGTGTTGAACACGTCGATGGCCGCCATCTCCTCAGGCGTCGCCTGGCCGGTCCTCTCGTCGATCACGGAAACCAGGTAGTGCATCTCGGATCATCTCCTGTCGTTGTCGGCGCCCCTCGCGGGCAGCCGCTCACCACCTGCTACGAACGCCGCGGCGCTGATCCGACACCGCCGCACCGATCTCTTCCCACTCCCCCGCACGGCCGATTGTGAACGATCCCACCGCCCGGACGTGAACGACGCGCGTCAGGTGGGGCGGAGGGGCCGGGTGCGCACGGGTACCCAATCCCCGGCTGCGCCATAGTTGCCCCATGCCTGACCGCCGGTCCCACGTGAACGAGCCTGAGGGCGGCGATCCCCTGCGCGAGGCGATCGAGGATGTCGTCGTGCGCGCCACCAGCGCCGCGGCGGAGGGACGGCCGGCGGTGGCCGCCTTGAACCCGGAGGCGGGAAGCCACGCCGTCACCTCCGACCCACGTGAGCTCCGGGCGGCGATCGACGCCGGTGAGCGGACCCGCCGGCGCTTCGTCTACTACGAGCGGCGGTACGGCGAGCGGGGACAGCGCTTCACGCACAGCGACAGCGCCTGGATCGTCACCCTGGCCGGCCGTCCGCCCGGGGTCGCCGAAGGTCAGCTGCGCTGGCTCGGCGCTCTGCTCGCTGCGCGGGGCATGCCTCGCTGGCTGCTCGAGGAGCACCTCGAGGTTCTGCACGACGAGCTGGTGGCCGCCGTACCCGAGAAGCGGAGCGACTACGACGAGCTGCTCCGGATCGCCACCCTCTTCCGGGACGAGCGGCGAAGCCACCTGGACGAGACGACCTCCTCCGAGGTCGCGCAGGCGTTCCATCGCCGTGTGGGGTCGACCGCGGCTGCCGAGCTGCCCGAGGCCGGCGCTCTCCTGGTGGCGGCCGTCGCCGAAGAGCGAGTCGGCCTGGCTGGGGTTGTCGACAGCCTCATGCAGTGGCTCGCAGACCCTGCGCGTTTCCCCGCCGGGTGGGTCGCTGCCGCCACCGAGGCCATCGCCACCGCACGGCAGCTGGCGCGGACGTAGGTCAGAGGTGACGTCGCCCGTGGTGTGACAGCAGGTCGACCGTGCGCCACGGCTCTCGGCTGCGGTCGTCGCGGTGGTGGTCGGAGGTGCAGCGCCCGAGGTGCCTGGCGCCTCGACCTGCGAGCCCCGGCTCTCCGGCGCTTCGCCGCGCGTCGCACCTCGGCGAGCGCCGCGCCCCGGAGTCGAAGCGTGGTGCGCGAACCCGGTGTGCGGCGCTCGTCGAGCGCTGCCTCGGGGACGCGGTGGGGATGAGCTGCTCGACCTGGGCCGGCGTGAGCAGTCGGATGCTCGAGGTGATGTGGTCGTCGAACCCCTCCTCGATCAGGAAGCCGCCGGCCCCGGCATGGAACGCCTCGATGACGGTCAGGTCGTCGGTTCCTCCTTGGCGGATCACCACGACGGTGTCGGGGAGGGTGAGCCGGATGGCCCGGATGAGGAGCAGCCCACCCGACTGCGGCATGCCCAGGTCGACGATGACCAGGTCCGGCTTCGTGCGGCACACCAGGTCCAGGGCTGTGACGGGATCCCCAGCGGTACCCAGCACCTCCAGCCCCCGTTCGACCACCAGAGCCTGCACGAGTCTCCGCCGCATGGAGTCGTCCGTCTCCGCGATGACCATCCCGAACATGGTGTCCCCAATCGCTATGGGGCTCTGCGGAGCCCGGTGGACCTGCGACCTGGATCTGCTTGTCGCGCACTCCTACGGTGCTCCCCACCGGCGCGGTGCCGCCATACGTCCAAAGGTCGTAGGACCGTTCGCTCGGCCCGTCACGCACCGGAGGCGGTTCTGCCCGCGGGACGCACCCGGCCACCGGGCGACGCTCGGCCGGGGAGTCGGGCGTGCATGGCGACCGCGATCATCGCCCAGGACTCCCCGGCGTCGCGTGCGGCCTCGACCGCGATGCGCAGCTCGGCGTGGGCCTCCTCGACGCGGGCACGCGCGACGATGATGCGCCGCAGGTGCTCAGCATCGCTGGCCGGGATCCCGGCCAGATCGAGGTCGTCCGACCCCGTGACGCGGTGGTGGCTTGGCATTCTCATCCCCTCAGGAAGAGATCACACCGCGTGATGTCGCCTAGGCGCGAGCCTGGTGGCCGCGTCCGGCGCGGAGGTAGACCACCAGGGCGATGACCGCACCGATCACCGAGCCGATGATGCCGGAGGGCTGGAGGAGTCCGCTGCCGGCGTCCTTGTGGAAGATGACGTAGCCCAGGAAGCCGCCGATGAACGATCCGACGATCCCGAGAACGATGGTCGCGAGGATGGACATGTGCTGCTTGCCCGGCACGAGGAGTCGCGCCAGGGCGCCGGCGATGAGACCGATGATCAGCAGGCTGATGATGAGTCCGAGCATGGGATGCCCCTTCGATGACGGTACGTCGGTCGACGTACGGCGGTGTGCGGACCGAGATCGCAGTGAGCGATATCCGCACTCCTCGATGACATCACCCATAACGGTGCGTCACTACACCCCTAGGGGTATGGTCTCGAGGTGCCCCAAGACAACCAGCCGTTGCGCGTCGCCCTCGTCGACGACTACGACGTCGTCGTCATCGGGGTGGCCAACATGCTCGAGCCCTACCGCGACCGCGTCGTCGTCGCAGAGCTCGACACCGGCCTCCCGGTCAAGGACGAGGTCGACGTCGCCCTCTACGACTCCTTCGCACAGCCGGAGTCGGACCACGAGGAGATCGCCGTGCTGATGGCCAGCCCGCACGCTCGACGCGTGGCCATCTACACCTGGAACTTCCACGAGGAGCTGATCCGCAGCGCCCGAGAGCTTGGAGTGTCCGGCTACCTGTCGAAGGCATTGCCCGCCCGCGACCTCGTCGCGGCGCTGGAGGCGGTGCACGCCGGTGAAGTGGTCATCAGCGACCCTCCGCACCAGAAGCGCGGCTCCAGCGGTCTGGACTGGCCCGGCCGGCGAGAAGGACTGACCGACCGCGAGGCCGAGATCCTGGCGCTCATCACGCAAGGCAAGAGCAACGCCGAGATCGCGGCGCTGACCTACCTGAGCCCGAACACCGTGAAGTCCTACATCCGCACCGTCTACCGCAAGATCGACGTGGGCAGCCGCACCCAGGCCGTGCTGTGGGGAGTCAAGAACGGCTTCACCCCCGACCACCACCGGATCGACCACTGGCGAGGCGGCCCCTGAGGGCCGCGACTGGAACCAGGGATGCTGGTCGGACGTGTGCTTCCCGTGCGCGCGCCAGTGGGGTCACTCGGCGGTGACCGGGTCTCCGACCTCCTTGGGCTCCGGAAGGCTGTCTGCGGAGGCGGGTCCTGCCGCCGGGACCGACGGGGCGGTGCGGCGGGCCATCTCGACGGTGGCCGCCGACGCCGCGAGACCGAGTCCCAGGGCAGCAAGTCCCCACCCGGCTCCGGAGCGCTCAGTGCCGAGCGCGTGGTCCAGCGACACCGGTCCCGGCCCCTGCTCCGCCAGCACGGTGAGCGCCGCGATCAGAACGGCGTTGTACTCCCATCCGCCTTGGGTGACCCAGGGTCCGTTGGGAGCGTGGACCTTGCGGATGGCCGTGGCCATGACACCGATGAGGCCGGCGCTGGCCAGCGGCGTGCCGAGCCCCAACGCCAGCAACGCGCCGCCGGCGGTCTCCGTGGCCCCTGCGGCGAGGGCGTTGCGGCGGGCGGGATGCATGCCCAGGGACTGCATCATCCCCTCCGTACCACTCATCCCGGGACCTCCGAACCACCCCATGAGCTTCTGGGTGCCGTGCCCGATGAACAACCCGCCGATGACGCCTCGGGCGGCTAGCCTGGCCACGCTCATATCTCGTCGCTCCTTGCCGGGTTCGCGTTGATGGAAAGTTGCACCAACTCCTTGCCACTCCTACCCGCCTGACGGCGATTGATGCCCCGAGCTCGGCCCCGGTCGGAAGCGGCGGTGGTGTGCCGCGCGATCGGCCACGCGGGCTCGCAAGTCGTCCTCAAGCGGAATGCAAGTCCGATGACGCACCGTGATGACGCGGAGACGACACGTTCGCAACCGGCCCACCACCGACACAGGAGCTCCCATGTTGAACCAGCTCGAGGCAGCCACCTTTCTCAAGGTCCTCTCCCGGAGGGCGACGCTCACCGAGCTCGACGCCGCGCGTGCGCTGAACAACGCTGCCCGGCTGCTGGCCAGCGATCCCTGGTCCACGACGACCCGGGTGCGGATGCCCAGACAGGCCGGCCATCGAGGCGTCGCCTCGGTCGCCGGGCGGGCGCAGCCACCGGCGGTCTAGCCCGGATCCGCCGCCCGCCACGACGTGAAACGGTCCCAAGCGGGCCGGAAAGGTGCGATCGTCAGTTAGTTTTGCATGAAGCAACTAACTCAGAGGCGTTGCCGGTCGTGCACGCCTCAGCGACGCACCGGAGGGGTCAGGTGGCCGAGAGTCGATCGGCCCAGCCAGCCAGGGACACGGGCAGGGACACGGGCAGGGACCGGGCGCGCCTGCGGGCAGCCCGTGACACGGTGAGCCCCCGCTACAAGTGGGTGGTCCTCTCGAACACGACGCTCGGGGTGCTGATCGCCACGATCAACTCCTCGATCCTGTTGATCGCCCTTCCCGACATCTTTCGCGGCATCCACATCAACCCACTCGAACCGAGCAACACCAGCCTGCTCCTGTGGCTGATCATGGGCTACATGGTCGTCACGGCCGTCCTGGTGGTCGGTCTCGGGCGACTCGGTGACATGTACGGGCGGGTGAGGATCTACAACGCCGGGTTCGCGATCTTCACGTTCTTCTCGATCATGCTCGCGATCACCTGGTTGGACGGTCAAGCAGCCGCCCTGTGGCTGGTCGCGATGCGGATCTGCCAGGGCATCGGCGGCGCGATGCTGATGGCGAACTCGAGCGCGATCATCACCGACGCGTTCCCCCCGACCGAGCGTGGCCTCGGGTTGGGGCTGAACATGGTCGCCGGCATCGCCGGATCCTTCATCGGCCTCGTCGTGGGCGGCCTGCTCGCGCCGATCGAGTGGCACATGGTCTTCGTGGTCTCCGTGCCCTTCGGCGTGTTCGGCACGGTGTGGGCCTACTTCAAGCTGCACGACACCGGAATCCGTCGGCACGCCCGGATGGACTGGTGGGGCAACATCACCTTCGCCGTCGGGCTCATCGCGGTGCTGGTCGGCATCACCTACGGCATCCAGCCGTATGGCGACCACACGATGGGCTGGACCAACCCCTGGGTGCTCACTGCGCTGATCGGTGGCTGTGCCGTGCTGCTGCTGTTCTGCTGGGTGGAGACCCACGTCTCCGAGCCGATGTTCCGGTTGAACCTGTTCAGGATCCGGGCGTTCACGTTCGGCAACATCGCCAGCTTGCTGGCCGCGCTGGGTCGCGGTGGCCTGATGTTCATCCTGATCATCTGGCTACAGGGCATCTGGCTGCCACGGCACGGCTACAGCTTCGCGTCCACGCCGCTGTGGGCCGGGATCTACATGCTGCCGATGACCGTCGGGTTCCTGGTGGCCGGCCCCACCTCGGGGTGGCTGTCGGACAAGTTCGGGCCTCGCCTGTTCGCCACCGGCGGAATGCTCGTCGCCGCGGCCAGCTTCGTGTGGCTGTGGGCGCTGCCGGTGAACTTCTCCTACTGGCAGTTCGCCGCCGCGCTGCTCGTCAACGGCCTGGGCATGGGCCTGTTCGCGGCACCCAACAACACCGGGATCATGAACAGCCTGCCGGCCCATGAGCGGGGCGTCGGGGGCGGGATGAGCACGGTGTTCAGCAACTCGGCGATGGTGCTGTCGATCGGGATCTTCTTCTCGCTGATGATCACCGGTCTGGCTGCTTCCTTGCCCCAGACGCTGATGCACGGGCTCACCGTGAACGGCGTGCCGCACGACGCCGCCGCTCGGGTCGCCCAGCTGCCACCGGTCGGGGTGCTGTTCGCGTCGCTGCTGGGCTACAACCCGATCCAGTCACTCCTCGGTCCGCACGTGCTGCACCAACTGCCCGCCGCCACCCAGGCCCACCTGACCGGTCACAGCTTCTTCCCGGCGTTGATCTCGGGTCCGTTCTCCGACGGGCTCGGGGTCGCGTTCGGCTTCGCCATCGCCGCCTGCCTCATCGCAGCCGTGGCGTCGGCACTCCGGGGAGGGAAGTACATGCACAACGACGAGGAGACCCCAGCGAAGGAGCCGCTGCCGGACGCCGACCTCGTGGCCGAAGGCGTGGAGTAGGAGACACTCCTGGCCTGCTGCGAGGCACCGGGACGGGCCGTGTGCCGGTCAGCGGCTCGCGGGCTCGAGATCGGTGCTCTCGGCGACCAGACGGCGGGCGAGGTTGTCCAGGGCCTGGCTGAGGAGGGCGTCGTCATCGGCCCCCCAGTCGGTGAGCTCGCGGGCCAGCCACCGCCGTCGGGCCTCGACGAGTCGGCCGATCTGCTCCTCACCGCTCGGCGTGAGCCTCAGCGACATACCGTCCTCGACGAGGTAGCCCCGGCCGAGGGCGGCTCCGAAGGCCGGGGCGAGGACCTCGGCCGGGACGCGGGTGTGACGTGCGACGTCCTCGAGGGTGGGCCGACCTCCGACCCGGGTGCGCACATGGATCTGAGCCAGGCACCAGGCGTCGGCCAGCGCAAGAGAGCTCCCGGCGTCCCGCCAGAGACTCACCACGTCGGTGTTCGTGGCCGTCCGCATGAGCCGGCCGATCGCCAGCTGCAGGCGCTGGAGGCGGTCGCTGTTCTCCGGCATGCCGAAGGCGTCCCCGACGTCGGTGACGCCGGCTCGGCTGCTGTCGCGGAGCGGGACCTCCTTGAGGAACCAGGCCAGGACGAAGGCGGCCAGCGCCACCGGCACGGCGGAGAGGAAGACCACGTGCAGGGAGTGTGCGTAGGCGTCGACGATGGCGGAGATCTGGCGCGGTGGATAGGAGTGCAGCCCTTGCGGGGTGGTCGTCCGGGTCGGATCCACGCCAGGAGATCGCGCGTACGCCGCGGCAAGGCGACCGCCGAGAACGTTGGCGTAGACCGTGCCGAAGATCGACGCGCCGAAGGAGCTGCCCAGGGTGCGGAAGAAGGTCACCCCGGACGTGGCCACTCCCAGGTCGCGATAGGCGGCCGTGTTCTGCACGATGATCGTGAGCACCTGCATGCAGGACCCGATCCCGGCACCGAGAACCAGCATGTACAGAGCCCTCGACGTCCACGGCGTCGCCGGTGACATCGTCGACAGCAACCACAGCCCCAGCGCCATCAACAGGGAGCCGATGATCGGGAACCAACGGTAGCGACCCGTCCGGCCGATGATCGTTCCCGAGGCGATGGAGGTGACCAGGAGCCCGACGACCAGCGGGAGGGTCTGCAGGCCGGACTCGGTCGCCGAGACACCCTCGACGTACTGGAGGTACGTCGGCAGGAAGGTCATCGCTCCGAGCATCGCGAAGCCGACGATGAACGCGAGGGTCACCGAGATCGTGAACACCGAGGAGCCGAACAGCCGCAGGGGAAGAATCGGGTCAGCGGCCCGCGACTCGGCCCACACGAACAGCACCAGTGCGACCAGTGCGACGGCGAAGAGGGAGACGATCGTCGCAGATCCCCAGTCGTACTGGGTGCCACCCCACGACACCGCCAGCGTCAGGCAGCCGGCCCCGACCGAGACGAACGCGACGCCCAGGTAGTCGACCACCTGTCGGCCGGCACTCGCGATGCGCGGCATGGTCACTGCGGCAACCCCCACCACGGCGATCCCGATCGGCAGGTTGACGTAGAACGCCCAACGCCACGAGAGGTGGTCGGTGAACAAGCCACCGAGCAGCGGCCCGAGGACCGTGGTGACACCGAACACGGCGCCGAGCGCGCCCTGGTACTTGCCGCGCTCGCGTAGCGGGATCACGTCACCGATCACGGCGGTCGCGGTCACGGCGAGGCCACCGGCGCCGAAGCCCTGGACGGCCCGCCATGCGATCAGCCAGGACATCCCCTGCGCGAGCCCACAGGCGCCGGAGGCGATCACGAAGACGAGGGCCGAGACCTGGAAGACCAGCTTGCGGCCGAACAGGTCACCGAACTTGCCCGCAAGCACGGTCGCGACCGTGTCGGTGAGCAGGTAGGCGGAGATGACCCAGGACAGGTGACCTGCTCCCCCGAGGTCCCCGACGATGGTCGGCAGGGCGGTCGAGACGATCGTCTGGTCGAGCGCGGCGAGCAGCATCCCGCCCAGCACGGTGGCGAAGACGAGATTCATCCTGCGACGGTCGAGCATCCCCTCGGGGGCGGTGCTGATCGTCGTACTCGCCACGTCACCGTCCTCGGTTCTCGCCCGGCTCCTCGGAGCACGTCGCTACCCGACGCAGGCTACCCGTGATCCGGGATGGACCCGAGGCTCGGAGCGCTCTCTAGTCTCCTGACATGGAGCTGCTGAGGACGAAGGTGCATGTCCCGGTGTCGCGACGTGAGCTCGTCCCCCGGCCACGGCTCGTTCGGCAGCTGCCAAGCGTCGGGCCGTCGTTGCCACGCCTCGTGCTCGTCTCGGCCCCGGCCGGATCGGGCAAGACGACGCTCCTCGGCCAGTGGCTGACCAGCGGGGTCCCGTCCGCCACCCGGGTGGCGTGGCTGTCGCTGGACGAGGCTGACAACGATCCGCGTCGGTTCCTGTCCCACCTGGTTGCCGCCCTCAAGGCCGGTGTCCCGGTCGCGGTCCACGACCTCGAGGCCCTGCTCGAGTCCGGCGGCGAGGCGCCGGCCGAGACACTCCTGACCGCCCTCGTCAACGACCTGGACGAGGTGGACGGCGTCACGGTGCTGGCGTTCGACGACTACCACGTCATCGACGACGCACGGGTCCATGGAGCCGTCGCGTTCCTCCTCGACCACCTACCGCCGCAGGCCGTCATCGCGATGACGACCAGGGCTGACCCGCCGCTGCAGCTGCCGAGGCTGCGTGCCCGGGGCGAGCTGGTCGAGGTCCGCGACGCCGACCTCCGGTTCTCTGCCGAGGAGGCCGACACGTTGCTCAACGACGTCATGGGCCTCGACCTCAGCCGCGACCAGGTGGCCGCGCTGGACACGCGGACCGAAGGCTGGGCAACGGGGTTGCAGCTGGCGGGGCTCTCGATGCGCGGCCGCGGCCACACCGCCGAGTTCGTCGACGCCTTCACGGGCAGCCACCGGTTCGTGCTCGACTACCTGGTCGAGGAGGTCCTCGGCCGGCAGCCCGACGACGTCCGCCGGTTCCTGATGGACACCGCCGTCCTGGACCGGATGACCGGCCCGCTGTGCGACGCCCTTACCGGGATGAGCGACGGCCGCGCGAGGCTCGAGCAGATGTACCGGGCCAACCTGTTCGTCATCCCCTTGGACGACGAGCGGGAGTGGTACCGCTACCACCACCTGTTCGCCGACACCCTCCGCGCCCGGCTTGCGGCCGAGCACCCCGACCGGGCCCGGGCCCTGCACCGCGCCGCCAGCGGTTGGTATGCCGAGCACGGGCTCCTCGAGGAGGCCATCCCGCACGCCATCTCGGGCGGCGACGCGGGGACGGCGGCCGATCACATCGAGGCGGCTCTGCCCGAGGCGCGACGGTTGCGACACGACCGCCTGCTCGCCGGATGGCTGCGCGCCCTGCCCGACGACGTCCTGCGACAGCGCCCGGTGCTGAGCACGCAGAGCGCCTGGATGAGCCTCGTCGCCGGCGACCTCGACGGCCTCGAGGCCAGGCTCCGCGACGCTGAGAGAGCGCTGGAGGCGATGCCGGCCGGCGGACGCAGTCAGTCGGGCGGAGACGACGCCATCGGCAGCCTGCCCGCCTGGATCGCGATCTACCGCGCCTCGGCGGCGCAGGCCCGCGGTGACGCGGCCGCGACATCCGAGCACGCGCGCGCTGCCCTCGAGCTGGCCGGCCCCGAGGACCACTTCGCCCGAGGTGGCGCCGCCGGGTTCCTCGGGCTTGCCGCCTGGGCGGACGGTGACCTCGAGACGGCCGTCGACACCTTCACGCAAGCGGTCAGCAGCCTCGGGGCGGCCGGGAACCTGACCGACGCGCTCGGGTCCACGGTGCCACTGGCGGACATGTGGCAGGCGCGTGGCCGCCCCGCCAGGGCGCGGCAGCTGTACGAGCAGGCATTGGGGACGGCAGAGACCCATCCCGGCGTCCCGCTCTCCACCACCGGCGACCTGCATGTCGGGCTCGCCGACGTCCTGCGCGAGCAGGGCGAGCTCGAAGCCGCCCAGGCGCATCTCGCCGCCAGCCAGGCGCTGGGCGAGGCGGCGTCGCTGCCCGAGAACCGGCACCGGTGGCACCTCGCTCGAGCGGGTGTGCTGCGCGCTCACGGGGACCTGGACGACGCCGTGGCAGAGCTGGAACGAGCACGGGCTGCGTACCTCCCGGGGTTCTTCCCCGACGTCCGTCCCATCCCAGCCGCCATAGCCCGACTCCACATCGCTCAAGGACGAATGGACGACGCGTGGGAGTGGGCCCACGCCAACCATGTGACCGGCACCGACGACCTGACGTACCGCTCCGAGTTCGACCACCTCACGCTGGCCCGACTGCTCATCGCCCAGCACCGAGCCGACCGCCGTCCGACCCACCTCGACGAGGCGACCGGTCTGCTCGAGCGCCTCCTGGCGGGCGCTCAGCGCGGTGGACGCGGCAGCACCGTCGTCGACGCCCACCTGCTGCGGGCCCTCGCACACGACGCCCGCGGCGAGCGGGAGGTGTCGCTCCGGCGTCTCCAGCAAGCCCTCATGCTGGCCGTCCCGGCCGGCTACGTGCGGCTGTTCCTCGACGAAGGAGCACCGATGGAAGCGCTGCTGCGCACCGCCGAGCAGCGGCCCGACTCCAGCGAGCTCGCCCGAAAGGTGCTGCGGGCAGCAGCCTCAGCAGCAGCCGGGGCGAAGCCGCCTGCTGCCGGCTCGCCGCCGGCTCCGGACCGACTCAGCGAACGAGAGGTCGAGGTCCTCCGCCTGCTCGCGACGCCCCTGACCGGTCCCGAGATCTCCCGGCAGCTGTTCATGACCATCAACACGTTCCGGACCCACACGCGTCACATCTTCACCAAGCTCGACGTCTCGACCAGGCGCGCAGCGGTCGCTCGCGCCGCCGAGCTCGACCTGCTGTAGCCGCCGCGGGGTCCGGAACCACCGGTCAGTCACTGGGTCAGTCACTGGGTCAGTCACTGGGTCAGTCACATCGTCATGTGATGTGGCCTCACCGGCTTGCCGCCTAGCGTCCTGAGCATCGCCGGACAATCG
Organism: Nocardioidaceae bacterium; assembly: GCA_033850795.1. GTDB lineage: Bacteria > Actinomycetota > Actinomycetes > Propionibacteriales > Nocardioidaceae > Nocardioides_B. The sequence continues at coordinate 31,715 of JAWWPF010000180.1, forward strand.
GTCCGGCACCCGGAACC
>JAWWPF010000199.1:0-11547 GCA_033850795.1 Nocardioidaceae bacterium
AGTAGCCGGGGAAGCCCATCTGGGTGATGACGCCGATCTCGAAGTCGGCCTGCCGGCGCACCTCCTCTGAGACACCGTCCGGGTAGCGGTAGCGCAGACCTCGCTCTACCTCCTTGACGAACCAGGAGTCCTCGGTCTCGCCCTCGGGCACCGGGAAGCGGGGCATGTAGTTGGCCGACTCGTCGAACTCGACCTCGCAGCGCTCAGCCACGAGAAGTGTGTTGTCGCACGCCTCGGGGCTGATCGGCACCACCGGCTGCCCGTCGGGCGAGGTGCAGACGTGGCTGCGGATCGGCGACTACGACAAGGCCCGCGCCGCGGCGGGGGAGTTCCAGGACATCTTCGGCAGGGACAGCTACTTCCTCGAGCTGATGGACCACGGTCTGTCGATCGAGACCCGGGTCCGCGACGGCCTGCTGAGGCTGTCGGCGGACCTCGGCATCCCCCCGGTCGCCACGAACGACTCGCACTACACCAACGCCTCGGACGCGTCCGCGCATGAGCACCTGCTGTGCGTGTCCTCGGGAAGCACCATGGCCGACCCGAAGCGGTTCAAGTTCGACGGGGACAGCTACTACATCAAGTCGCCCGCGGAGATGCGCGAGCTGTGGGGGCGGCGCAACGGCCTGCCGGAAGCCTGCGACAACACGCTGCTCATCGCAGAGCGCTGCGAGGTCGAGTTCGACGAGTCGGCCAACTACATGCCCCGGTTCCCGGTGCCGGAGGGCGAGACCGAGGACACCTGGTTCATCAAGGAGGTCGAGAGGGGGCTGCGCTACCGCTATCCCGACGGGGTCCCGGACGAGGTGCGCCGGCAGGCCGACTTCGAGATCGGCGTGATCACGCAGATGGGGTTCCCCGGCTACTTCCTGGTCGTCGCGGACTTCATCAACTGGGCCAAGAACAACGGCATCCGGGTCGGGCCCGGGCGCGGGTCCGGCGCGGGATCGATGGCCGCCTACGCGATGCGGATCACCGACCTGGACCCCCTCCAGCACGGCCTCATCTTCGAGCGGTTCCTGAATCCCGACCGCGTCTCGATGCCCGACTTCGACATCGACTTCGACGAGCGCCGGCGCGGTGAGGTGATCCGGTACGTCAGCGACAAGTACGGCGACGACCGGGTGTCGATGATCGTCACCTACGGGACCATCAAGGCCAAGCAGGCCGTGAAGGACTCCTCGCGCATCCTCGGCTACCCCTTCGCGATGGGGGACCGCATCACCAAGGCGATGCCGGCCGCGGTGATGGGCAAGGACGTTCCCCTCAAGGACATCTTCGACAAGGAGCACGCCCGCTTCGGGGAGGGCGGGGAGTTCCGGGCCCTCTACGACGGCGACGCCGACGTCAAGAAGGTGGTCGACACGGCCATCGGGATCGAGGGGCTCAAGCGACAGTGGGGCGTGCACGCCGCCGGCGTGATCATGTCGAGCGCACCCCTGCAGGACGTCATACCCGTGATGCGCCGCGAGCAGGACGGCGCGATCATCACGCAGTTCGACTACCCGACCTGCGAGCGGCTCGGCCTGATCAAGATGGACTTTCTGGGCCTGCGCAACCTGACGATCCTCGACGACGCCCTGGTCAACATCACGAACAACCGGCAGCAGAAGATCGTCCTGGAGGACCTCACCCTCGACGACCCCGCCACCTTCTCGCTGCTGTCCCGCGGCGACACCCTCGGTGTCTTCCAGCTCGACGGCGGGCCGATGCGCGCGCTGCTGCGCAGCATGCGTCCCGACAGCTTCGAGGACATCTCGGCGGTCGGCGCGCTGTACCGGCCCGGTCCCATGGGGGCCGACTCGCACAACAAGTACGCCCGCCGCAAGAACCGCCGCGAGGAGGTCACCCCGATCCACCCCGAGCTCGCGGAGCCGCTCGCGGACATCCTCGGGGAGACCTACGGCCTGATCGTCTACCAGGAACAGGTCATGGCCATCGCCCAGAAGCTGGCGGGCTACTCGCTCGGACAGGCGGACCTGCTGCGCCGGGCGATGGGCAAGAAGAAGAAGGCCGAGCTGGACAAGCAGTTCGAGGCCTTCTCCGCGGGGATGCAGGAGCGCGGCTACTCGGCGAACGCGGTCCAGACGCTGTGGGACATCCTGCTGCCCTTCTCCGACTACGCCTTCAACAAGGCCCACTCCGCGGCCTACGGGCTGGTGTCGTACTGGACGGCGTACCTCAAGGCGAACTATCCCGCCGAGTACATGGCCGCGGTCCTCACGTCCGTCAAGGACGACAAGGACAAGATGGCGATCTACCTCAACGAGTGCCGCCGGATGGGGATCAAGGTCCTCCCTCCGGACGTCAACGAGTCCGAGGCGACCTTCACGCCGGTCGGCGCCGACATCCGCTTCGGTCTGTCGGCGATCCGCAACGTCGGGATCAACGTGGTCGACGCGGTCGTCGCCGCCCGGCGCGAGCAGGGCCGGTTCACCGACTTCGCCGACTTCATGGGCAAGGTCTCGACCCTGGTGTGCAACAAGCGGGTCGTGGAGTCGCTGATCAAGGCCGGCGCCTTCGACTCGCTGGGACACCGCCGGCGCGCCCTGGTGGCGATCCACGAGACGGCGGTCGACCAGTACGCCGACATCAAGCGCAACGAGGCGATCGGACAGGACTCGCTGTTCGGGGGCCTCGAGGAGGACGCCGGCGGCGGGTTCGGGGTGGCGATCGCCGTCCCGGACATCGCCGACTGGGACAAGCAGACGCTGCTCGGGCACGAGCGCGAGATGCTCGGCCTCTACGTCTCCGACCACCCGCTGATGGGGCTCGAGCACGTCCTCTCGATCGGGACCGACTGCACGATCGGCCAGCTGCTCCTCGACGAGGACCGCCCGGACGGGTCCTCGGTCACCGTCTCCGGGCTGATCACCTCGGTCCAGCGCAAGATCACCAAGCGCGGCGACGCATGGGCCATGGTGACCGTGGAGGACCTCGAGGGCGGCATCGACGTGCTGCTGTTCCCCAGCGCCTACCAGCTGGCCAGCACGCTGCTCACCGAGGACGCGATCGTCACGGTCAAGGGCAGGCTCTCCCGGTCAAAGGACCAGCCCGAGCTGCACGGGCAGGAGGTGAGCGTCCCCGACCTGAGCGACGGCGGAGGCGCGTCCGGTCCGGTCGTCGTCTCCATCCCCTCGACCCGCTGCACGATGCCGGTCGTGGAGCAGCTCAAGGAGGTGCTGGCCACGCATCCGGGGGTGAGCGAAGTACGGTTGCGCCTGATGACGAAGACCTCGACCACCGTGATGAAGCTCGACGACCGCCTGCGCGTCGCGCCGAGCCCGGCGCTGTTCGCCGACCTCAAGGCGCTGCTGGGTCCGAACTGCCTGGCCGGCTGATGCCTCGTCGGTCGTCCTCGGCCGGGCGCGGCGCCGGCCGTGACGTCGTGGTCGGGATCGGCACCCTCCTGGTGCTCGGCCTGCTGTGCGGGGTGCTCTGGTCACTGGTGGCCTCGCCGGCAGAGTTCACGAGGGTGTCCAACGGCGCCTCCATGGACGAGGACCAGCTCAGCAGACAGTTCGCGGTCGACGGCTGGTACGTCGTGATCGGCGCCCTCGCCGGGCTCGGCGCCGGCCTGGTGCTCGCCTGGAGGCGGTCCCGCGACCCGCTCCTGACCATGGTCCTGGTCGTGGTCGGCTCCGTGCTGGCCGCGGTCGTGATGGCGCTGGTGGGACACCTGCTCGGCCCGGGCGACCCGCGCTCCGCCCTGAGGGCGGCCAAGGTCGGCGCCCACGTGCCGCAGCGCCTCGACGTGGGGCTCCGGCCGGTCCGGCCCTTCGGCCCCTACCTGCGGGACACCGCGGCGCTGTACCTGTGCTGGCCGGTCGGCGCCCTGGCGGGGGCGCTGTTCGTGCTGCTCGGCTGGGCTCCCGAGCGCCCGGAGCGCGACCGTGACGGCGAGGGCCCGGAGCCGGGCGCGGGCCATGAGAGTCCGCAGTCCGCCCCGCGGACGCCCGCCACGGGCTAGCCTGGGTCGGCACAAACCCGACATACCGCTCGTTGCGGGGCTGGGCCGTGCACACAGTCCGCCGTCTCGGGCGCACCCTGGGAGCCAGCATGTCCTCGTTCGACCCGCCAGCCGACCACCCCGCCGACCCCGGATCCGGCTTCGGTCCCGAGTACCTCGGCACGGAGCGCGACCCGCAGGAGACGGGTGAAGCCCCGCGCCGACGCCGTACCGCGCTCGTCGCCGCTGCCGCGGTGGCAGTGGTCGCCGCATGCGGGGCCGGCGCCTACGGAGTGGCGCAGCTGATGTCCGGGGGTACCTCGCCGGCCACCGCCGTGCCCGCGGACGCCGTCGGGTACGTGAGCCTGGACCTCGACCCGTCCGCCTCCCAGAAGATCGAGGCGATCAAGATCTTCCGGAAGTTCCCGTCGCTTCGCCACGAGCTGAGGATCGGCAGCCGAGACGACCTGCGCCGCTCGCTCTTCGAGGGCGTCCTGGGCGACAGCGACTGCAAGGGCCTGACCTACGACCACGACGTCGCCCCGTGGATCGGAGAGCGTCTCGCCGTGGCCGCAGTGCCCTCGAAGGGGAAGCTGACCCCGCTCGTGGTGCTGCAGGTCAATGACGAGACCAAGGCACGCGCCGGGGTCCGTGCACTGGAGAAGTGCGACGCCGCCGACCTGGGACCCAAGACCGGGATCGCCTTCTCGGGCGACTACATGCTGCTCACCGAGAAGGCCGCCGACGCCACCCGGATGGCGAACGCGTCGCAGTCCTCGGCGCTCGCCGACGACCCCGACTACACAGCGTGGCTGAAGCGGGCGGGGGACTCCGGCATCGTGACGATGTTCGCCTCGAAGGACGCCGGGACGGAGATCCTCGACGAGCAGAAGAGCCTGACCGGCCGAGCCGGCCGGGCCGAGGCCCGCCAGCTGCAGGCGACCTTCAAGGACTTCAAGGGAGCCGCCGGCGTGATCCGCTTCCACGACGGTGCCGCCGAGCTCGAGGTCGCCACCTCCGGCCTCGGCGGGGACGTCGCCGCGGCGAAGCCGGCGACCCCCGGCGTGGGAACCCTGCCCAGCTCCACGGCCGTCGCCCTCTCCTTCGCCTTCGACCGCACCGGTCTCGAGCACTACCTCGACACCACCAAGGACGCGCTCGGTGACGCCTCCCTCGGCGCCCTCCTCGGCACCGGCGAGAAGAGCGGCCTGCACTTTCCGAAGGACGTCGAGACGCTGCTCGGCGGCGGGTTCGACGTCGCCTTCGACGGCGGCGCCGACCTGCACAGCCTGGTCAGCTCACCGGACCCGGCCAAGGTCCCCGCCGGCATCCGGCTGAAGGGGGACGCCGACAAGATCACCGCGGTGATCGACCGGCTGAAGGCCGCAGCAGGTCCGGACGCCGGCGTCCTCAAGGTGCGCAGCCGCGACGGCGTCGTCGCCGTGGGCACCGACACGGCGTACCTCGACTCCCTGCTGGGCGACGGCGGCCTGGGCCGGACCGACGCGTTCACCCGTGCTGTCCCCGACGCCGCGCGGGCCAGCAGCCTCATGTTCGTCGGCTTCGACGCCGGCAACGGGTGGGCCGTGCGCCTCGGTGACCTGCTCTCCCACCACGACCCCCAGGTCCGTGCCGATATCGCGCCTCTCGACGCGCTGGGGATGAGCAGCTGGCAGGACAAGGACGGCGTGCAGCACGGCCTGGTTCGGCTGACCACGGACTAGCGTTCGAGTGACCACGCCAGCATCCACGCCAGCCCGTCACACCGTGCGGGACGGGCCGCACAGGCTGCTTGTCGCGAGCTCCGGCGGAGGGATAGGCTGCAGAGTCGAATTGCGTATCGTGAAATGAGTCGCAACATGCGCAACAAGCGGTATGGCGCCTTCCTCGCTGACATGCTCACCTCCGCCCGCTACGAGGTGCTGCCCACCGGCTCGATCGAGGACAAGGTCCTCGAGCACCTACCGCTGGATCGGACGGTCACCGTGACTGCCTCGCCGGCCAAGGGCATCGAGGCCACGTTGGACCTCACCGAGCGGCTCGCCCGGCACGGCTACTCCGCCGTACCACACCTGGCGGCGCGGATGGTGCGCGGCCGCGAGGAGCTGTCCGAGATCTGCGCACGCATGCGTGAGGCAGGGGTCCGAACGGTGTTCGTCCCTGGCGGTGACCAGGATCCGCCGGCTGGCGACTACGCCTCGGCCCTGGACCTGCTCGAGGACCTGACCGCGCTCGGCAGCCCGTTCCCGGAGGTGGGGATCACCGGCTACCCGGAGTCGCACCCCACGATCAGCGACGACCTGACCGTCCAGTCGATGTGGGACAAGCGGCGGCACGCCACCCACGTCGTCAGCAACCTGACCTTCGACCCCGACTCGATCCGGGCCTGGGTGGACCGGATGCGCGGCCGCGGGATCACGATGCCCATGCTCCTCGGCATCCCGGGTCCCATCGACCGCGCGAAGCTGCTGGCGATGGCCACCAAGATCGGCGTCGGCGACTCCACCCGCTTCCTGTCCAAGCACAAGGGCACGTTCGCGCGGCTGGCGGCGCCGGGCGGCTTCACCGGCGAGCGGTTCCTCGAGCAGTGCGCGCCCTTCCTCTCCCGGCCGGAGGCGCTGGTCGCCGGGCTCCACGTCTACACGTTCAACCAGGTCGCGGAGACCGAGGCCTGGTGCCGCGGCTACCTCGACAAGGTGATGGCGGTCCGCTGAGAGTTTCCTCCAGGTTGGGGTCGCGGCTGCGCCGACTCTCGTTGGGCAGCGTCCGCGGCGGCCCTTCGGCGGCGTCCCGGTGGGGTGGAGCGTCTCGAGCATGAGTCGCTAGTGATGCGGTCATCCGTTCACGCCGTCTCCGCGCATGAACGAGGGCCTCGCCTTTCGCGACTAGACACTCACCTTTGAGCCTGCACGGCGGGTCTGCCGCTGGATCTGGCGGTCGCATCACTGGTGTGACGCGACTCGGCGTGCAGCAGGCCGAGAAGGAGGAGGGCTGCGACCGCCGCGATCCCTTCGGCGACGGCGCTCAGTGTCTTCTCCGTGTACCAGGCCGGGTCGTACATGTTCGGCATCGGCCCAAGCGCGCCCAGGTTCACGTAGGTGTAGACCACGACCGCGGCGGTTCCGCCAGCCGCGACCAGGAAGGCCAGCGCGGCGGTGTACCGACGGGGTCGGAACAGCAGAGCCGCCGCCGCGATCACCGCGACTGTCGCCTCGGCGCGGAAGAGGTCACCCTGGCTGAGCACGCTAGACCTCACGCCCGAGTAGGCGGACGCGAGGTGGAAATGCACGTACGCGTCTATCAATAGCCCGACTACGGCGATCACGGTCAAGGACCAACGCAACGCCGCCACGCGTCGAACACTTGTCGCCATCTGTTTCCTCCATCTGGATCGGGGCGATCGGCTCCGCAGGCACGTACGAAGCCACTACCTAGGAGACGCAGGAGCAGCCGATCGGGTTCACCACCGCCACCTCCAACAAGCCACCGTCCCGGCAGGACGCTTCCGGCGGCGACCAGTAGCCCACCTCGACCGCATCGCTGCGGGCGGTCTCATCCGGGGCGGTCCGGGCGTGCTGTTCATGGCGCCGCCAACCACCGTCGCTGCGCCCGCGGCGGCGATTGCTGACCTCGACGCCGCGCGGACCTTCTTCGCGGGTGCGGCTGGGGCCTACGTGGCTCGAGTGCTTGCCCGAGGAGACCTAGGAGTCCGGCGAGAAGACGCGGACGCTGGTCATCGGGTCCGGGTCGCTCGCTCACGGCCGCGCGTGCTGCACAGGAGTCCCGCCTACCAGGACGCGGTCGACGTCGAATGCGTCGAGATCACCGTCGCGGAAGCGGTCGATCTCAACGGCACCGCGTCTGACGAGCTCCGACGCGCTGGGCTCCTTGAGTGCGCGGCCGAGCGTGGCGACAAGACGCATGCAGTCGTTTGGATCAAGGCGGAGTCGGGCGTCTTGAGTGGCCGCACGTGAGCTCGTGAGCGGTGCCGTCCGACCCCGGTTCAGTCACTCGGATGTGGCCGCGCCTGGCCGTGTGCGGCCATCGGTGCCGGACTCTCCTGTTGACGGCCGGGTGGGCCCTGATTGCGCTGGACACCGACACCCCCGGGTCGGGCGTGGCCCTGATCGCGTTGTCGTGCATGCGTCTGCGTAAGGCGGTCATGGCGCGCCCCCGCGATGACAGGTACGGATCTCCGCACCTGCGGTGGTTGTGCCGTGCCAGCACGTGTTGCACGGTGATGGGATGGACGACCTGGAGCACCTTCTCACTCGAGCAGCCCGAGCAGCCGCGGAGCACCGGAGAACTGTCGGAGAGCACCCCGTTGCGCCCAGTCTGCCGCCTGTGCACATCCAGGCGGCGTTCGCCGGCCCGCTTCCCGACGGACCCACCGACCCGGACGAGGTCCTGACCAAGCTCCTGCTGGCGGCCGACGGAGCGATCACCGGGACGGCTGGACCGCGCTACTTCGGCTTTGTCATTGGCGGGGCGCTGCCGGCCGCGAGCGCTGCTGACGTCCTCACCACCGGATGGGACCAGGCGGCCTACAACGAGGTTCTCTCACCCGCCGCAGGTGCGGCAGAGCGTGCAGCGGGCGGCTGGGTGAAGGAGCTGCTCGGCCTGCCGACCGAGTCGTCGGTGGCCTTCGTGACCGGTGCCCAGGCCGGCAACACGGTCGGCCTCGCGATCGCAAGGAACGAGGTCCTCGCCAAGGCCGGGAGAGACGTCGCCCGTGACGGACTGTACGGCGCCCCGCAGGTCCGTGTGGTCGCCAGCGAGGAGCGACATGCCACCGTCGATCGCGCTCTGCGGCTGCTCGGCATGGGAACCGCCAGCATCCAACTGGTGCGTGCGGGCGAGAACGGCGCGATCGATGTGGGCCACCTCGAAGAGGAGCTGACCACCCACAAGGACGTCCCCACGATCGTGTGCCTTCAGGCCGGCAACGTGAACACAGGTGCATACGACGACTTCGACCACGCCATACCCCTGGCACGTCGTCACGACGCATGGGTGCACGTCGACGGAGCCTTCGGACTCTGGGCCGCCACGAGCCCGCGCTATGCCCATCTGACCCGAGGGGTGGAACTCGCAGACTCCTGGGCCACGGATGCGCACAAGTGGCTCAACGTCCCCTACGACTCCGGCTTCGCCATGTGCCGTAAGGCGAACGAGCATGCCGCCACGATGGCCTACACCGCCGCGTACCTGACTGGCTCAGGCGGCTCTGACCACGTGCTCGGTGATGTGACCCCCGAATCCTCTCGTCGGGCCCGCGGCTTCGCGGTCTGGGCGGCCCTTCAGGAACTGGGCCGGAGCGGAGTGGCCGACTTGGTCGACCGATCCTGTGCCCACGCGTCCCACATGGCCGATCTGCTGGCTGAAGGCGGCGCGACGATCCACAACGAGGTGGTGCTGAACCAGGTGCTCGTCGGCCTCGGCGACCTCTCGCGCACCGATGCGCTGGTCGAGGCGGTCCAGAGAGATGGCACCTGTTGGCTGGGAGCCACCACCTGGCACGGCAAACGCCTGATCCGGATCTCGGTGTCGAACTGGACCACGACCGAATCCGATATCGAACGCTCCGCCGACGCCATCCTGCGCGCAGCAGCGTCGAACTGACCGATGCGGACTCCGCTCCGACGGTCGATGCGTTTCAGACGCGGCGGAGCAAAGACACACCTTCAATCAACGGGTGACCTCATGGTTCATGCAGCAGAACGAATACCAAGCTCGCGACAGCGATAACCGGTGGCTATGCCGCGCCCACCCGGGTCACCCGTGGTGGTCCTCGTGGGGGCCAGGCAGGTCGGCATCGGTGTAGGTGTTGCCGGACCCGTCAGGCCGTGACCACGTCTGAGGTGCGGTCGCGTGGCGCAGCGTGGATGGGTCGGGTCGCGAACCGGGTCGGCGTACCGTGCCTCCGGCTCGCTCCCGCTTCTTGTGGGCCAACGCAGCCAGGGTCTCCAGCACCACCCGGTGGGCCGCGTTGACCGTCGTGTCCGCTGTGTCGTAGGGCGGGGAGACTTCGACGACGTCGAGGGCGACCACGGGCGTCTCCAGCACGATGGTGCGGACGGCTCGCAGCAGGTCGGCCGGGTTCATCCCGCCCGGCTCTGGCGTGCCCGTGCCCGGTGCGAAGCCGGGGTCCAGCACATCGATGTCGACTGACAGGTAGATCCAGTCGCACCCGTCACCGGCTCGGGCGATGGCGTCGGCTAGCACAGGACGCAGACCGCGGTCCCACACGTCGTGCATCAGGTGCCAGGTCATGTCCTGCTCGCGCATCCAGTCGAAGACCTCCGGCGGCGGCCAGTAGCCGCGCAGGCCGACCTGGACGAAGTTGCGGCCGCTGACCGCGCCGGACTCGATCAGCCGGCGCATCGGGGTGCCGTGCGAGTGCAGGGTGCCCTCGATGCTGTCTGCGGTGTCGGCGTGGGCGTCGAAGTGGATCAGCCCCACCTTGCCCCAGCCGTACCGCGCGGCGACCGCGGTGGCCGCCGGATGCGTTACCGAGTGGTCCCCACCGATGATCACCGGGAAAGCGCCGGCCCGCAGCACGTCGGTCACCTTGGCCTCGATGTTGCGGTGCGACCGGGGAGCTTGACCGTGCGGGCAGGACGCGTCACCGGCGTCGACCACGTCGAGCCACTCGAAGACGTCGATGCCCAGGTCCAGGTGGTACCCGCCGGGCTCGTAGGCCGCGGACCGCAGCGCCCGGGGACCAAAACGGGCGCCGGGACGGTAGGTGGTCTGGATGTCCAGCGGCGCACCGACCACCGCGACGTCGGGGTGACGCGCAAGCAAGCCATCGGCGGAGGCGACCCAGTCGCGTGAGCCGAAGGTCGGCAACCCGACGTCGTCGTTCTCCGACCCGCCGGTTGCTGGCGGACTCTCCTGTCTCACCATGCCAACGCCCTCGATCCTCGAGTGTGAACGACCCCCGCCATCCCAAGGACGCGAGGATACCGACCGGCGAGGCGGACCACCGCCCACTCGTGCACCTGACGCGGGAGCCAGCCGGGTCGTCGACGGCAGCAGCCAACGACGTCCCACAGGCCAGTCGGGCGAAGTCGAGCCCACGCGTCGCAAGCGGCGCAAAGACTCACTACGCGGCCAGCCTCATGTCGGCTGCCGACCAACCGATCCCCGACGACACCCGCATGGTGTTGGAGGAACTGATCACGGAAACCGGGCGTTGACTGGCGAATATCGGGATGGACAACGGCACCCAGCTCACCGCACGCGATGCGCGGCTGGCGCCGCATCTCCTTGACGAGACCGCGTTCATCGAATCCTGCTTGCTTGGCGCAACGGCTTCTCCGAGTCCTTGGACGGCGGCTTCAGTCCCCCACCCGGCCGGTGTCGTAGGCCCACATCGCGATCTCGACCCTGTTGCGGGCACCGATCTTGGTCAGCAGGCTCGCGACGTGGGTCTTGGTGGTCGTCAGGCCGATGAAGAGCTCCGCGGAGATCTCGGCGTTCGTGCGGCCGCGGGCGACCAGCGTCAGCACCTCCTCCTCGCGGTCGGTGAGCGGCTCGATCGGTTGGGTACGTCGTTTCGACGGTTCCCGGGCGGCCAAGGTGGACAGCAGCCG